>JABFXP010000480.1 GCA_013361685.1 Catenulispora sp. | reverse complement strand
TCCGCGAACTGTTCGGACCGGCCGCGTCGGCGGCTGATCTCGGCGAGATCGCCGAGCATCCGGACTGCGGAGTCGTATGAGCTGTTGTTCTTCGCAGCTATCAGGTCCGCGACGTCGGCCCATGCTCTCTCGCCGCGGTCTGAGAGGATGGCGAGTCTGCTTTCCACGTAGAGTCGCTCTGCCTTTTCACGAAGCGCCCGCTGCCGCTCCAGCTCGGCTTGCTCCGCTGCTTCGCGCGCTGTCGCCAACTTGGAGGCCGCCGCCATGAGCTGTTCCATGGAGATCTCGCCGGGAGGAGGCTGCGCGGTCTGCGGCCGGGCGTCCCGCAACAGTTCGGCTCGTACGTGGACGTGCTCGTCGGACAGCAGGCGGCGCAGAGCGTCCTCCTTCTGCTCGGTAGTCAAACGCTGAAGCCAGGAGTCCATCGCCCTGCGCCGGTCGCCATCCGTTTCCTCGCGCCGTACGCCGGACACGGACGCCGAGGCGGCCAGCAGGTCCTGATCCACGCGGAGGAAGGCGGCCATGGCGCGCTGAGCCGCGCTGAGGCTCCCGAGGCCCGCCGGAACAGGCGGTACCACCTCATCCTCACCGATCATTCCGTCTTCATCGATCCAAAGCCCTGCCAGCCAGGCGATATACAGCGGGCGAAGGTCGCCCGCAGCCAGCTCGGCACGGACACCGACAATCGAGTCCAGCAGTTCGGAACCGTCTAGATCCCATTCATCGCCAGGCTCTTCCTCACTGCGGAACTCCAGCACGATGTTGTCGCCACTGACGTGGGCAGCAACAAGATCCTCTCTGAGGTAGTCGGCCGCCATCTCCACAGTGAGCAGCGAAAGCGGAAGCCGGAACATCAATACCCGCGATCCCCAGTTCGCGAAGTACACGTGCGCGTCGTAGCAGAGGTCCATCAGAGCGGCCGGATCACCCCGGAAGTCGCCCCACTGGTACTCGTTGACGAACAGCGTCCGAGAGATCTCGGCCCGAGTCGACAACCCCCGCACGTAGTCGTACTGCTCGTCGGTCAGCGGCCAGTCCAACGCCCTGAACTCATAGTACTGATACTCACTCACGGCCTGCGCCCCCATCAGCCGATCGCATCTGGGCCGGCGTCGATGCCGAAGCGTCAAGGAGGTCCAGGTAGCCGTCGACGGCCTGCCACAGATGGTCTTCAGGGTAAACGCCGTAGCCGCGGTGCGAGCGCCGCCAGGCGATATCGTCCCAGTCGCGCCGGACAGCGCGAAGGTGCGTGAGCGATGCCTCGAGCTCCCGGGAGACCTGCTCAGCCAGGGCGTCGTCCTCAGTCTCCGCGAGTCGGAACGGCTCGGGGCGCTGCTCGGCCAGGGCGTCGAGCGCAGCCTTCTGGACCCCGTCCTCCCGCGACCAGATGAGCAGCGGCCGGCGGATCTCGTGGTTCGTCACCGGCCACTCCGCCGGACGCCAGCGCCTCAGCACGGGCGACTTGTCCAGCCTGAGCAGGTGTGCGAGGGAGAAGCATCCTGGCGTCTCGACGCCCCAGGGAAGTTCTGCGGCGGGAAGCTGTAGCACGAGCGCGATGTTTACCGCGTCGAGTTCCTCACCGAGATGATCGAGGACGGGCCCGAAGGCGTATACGGCGAACAGCCCGCCGTGGCCGTCAAGGAGTGGGCTGAGCTTGTCACAGTCCTCTGCGATGGTACGCAGGCGTCGGACGGCGGTGTCGTGGCGCATGGTCGACCTCCTAGACCAAGTCTGCGTGCTGTGCTCGTGTCTTGGCCGCGAGATGGGTGCATTGGGCCGGATCGGGAGATTCCGCGCTTGGATCTGTTCAGTTCCATAGCTTGTCATCACATGGTGGGTGTCCAAAGGCGTTCGAGCGGAAAGACATGCAGGCGATCCTCGTACGTATACGACCGCTGCCCGAGATTCACCACCGCACCGCCGACGAACGCGGCGCCGAGCTTGTCCCGCAGCAGCCGCAATCCGGCGAAGTCGCTTCCGGTCACGGTGCCGGACGCCTTGACCTCGATCGCGGCGACAGAGCCCGCGGCGGTCTCGATGACGAGATCGACTTCCTGATGATCGCGGGTACGGAAGTGGGAGAACTCGACCTCCTGCTCCGCCCAGCCCGCCTGCTTCATCAGCTCGTTCACGAGGTGGGCGGCAAGGCCGCTGTCGATGACGTGGACCTTCGCGCTGCGGATCGCCCGGTTGGCGGCCGAGCGAGTGAACGGCTCGAGGCGATGGACGAGGAAGACCGCCTCCAGGAGCCCCAGGTAGTCCTTGACCGTCGTGGCGTCCAGGCCGACGGCATCGGCGATGTTCGCGACGTCGACCACCTGGCCGGTCTGATCGGCGAGCCGCCGCAGCACCTGCGGCAGGACCTGCCGTTGCCCCAGAATTGCCGGGCCTCTTGTCACGAGAGCGGGGCGGTATGAAGCGCGATGAGCAGCCGCCACACCCACCGCGCGACCTCGGCTGCCGTGCCGGGTATCAGCCCGTGCACCCACTCGGCCAGAACGCCGGTGAACGCGCCGGCCACTGCCGCGCCGACCAGCTCCGGTTCCGGCGCCCCGGCGAGCGCTCGCTCGGTGCGGCTTCGTTCGCTGAGGTCACGGTGCAGCACGAGCCCGAGCGGGCCGCCGCCGCTGGAGTCCAGGAGCGAGGCGTAGAGGGCTCGATGCTGATCCAGCTTCCTGAAGAACGCCTCCAGCGGCGGCGGTGGCGCATCCGGAACCGGAACCCCACGCCAGGCGTGCAGCGCGTCAACCCCCTCCCGTACAACGTCCGCGCACGCTGCGACCGCGAGCTCGCCCAGGTCGGAGTAGTGGAGGTAGAACGTGGCTCGCCCGACCCCCGCCCGCCGCACGACGTCGGCGACGCTGACGTCACTCAGCTGCTGCTCGGCGCAGGCCTCGAACAGCGCCGCACACAGCCGGGCTCTCGTCCGCGCGGCACGGGGATCCTCAACACGGCTCATCGCGCCAACAGTACGGCCGCGAGGGCCAACGCCCCGGGCAAAGCCTGCGCCACCAGGATGCGCCGATTCGCCGTAGCCGCCCCATAGAGCCCCGCGACCACGACACAGACCAGGAAGAACACCTTCGCGGCGAACGCCGTGGGGTCGTCCGCGACGAGTCCCCACACGAGGCCCGCAGCCAGGAATCCGTTATAGAGTCCCTGATTCGCGGCCAGCGTCGCAGTCTCGCGAGCCATATCGGCGTCGAACCCGGACAGCTCCCGCCCCGGCTTCTTCTGCCAGAGGAACATCTCCAGGACCAGGATGTACACGTGGAGGGCCGCGACCAGGCCGGTGAGGATGTTTGCCGTCGTCTGCATGAGTTCCACCTTTCTAGACGGATGTCTAGGATAGCTGGACACGCGTCTAGAAAGGGCGAGGCAGGGTCAGTGGCCTACTCAGTAAGGATCACCCGAATCGGGTACACCGGCGCCCAAGCCGTCTACGAATGGCAGTCCACCAACGGCCCCTCCGGACACGTAGCCCTCGACACCCGAACGGCGACCTTCCGCCCGGCGGACGCCTCCGGCACCCCACTCGGCGCGATGAGCTTCCGCAGAGGCGACGAGGACGTCAGCAATCCCGAAGTCGGCGCGGTCAACGACTTCCTGACGGTGGTCAGCGGGATCATCAAGAGGTGGAAGGATGCCGAGCCACCGGAAACCGCTCACCTGTACTTCGGCTAGCTGCCACACCGCGCACGAGTGGCCGAATATCAGCGCAGGACCCGGTATTGGAGATGGGTCTCGCTGGCGAAGGCGGAGGTTTCTAGGCGTTCCAGTTCGATGCGGTGGTTCAGGCCTGCGAAGAGGGAGATGCCATTGCCTAGCAGGACTGGGGCTACGTGGAGGTGGAGTTCGTCGACGAGCCCCAGTTGGAGGCATTGGCGGGAAATCTTGCCGCCGAGGAGGCTGATCCATTTGTCGCCGGCGGCTTGGGTGGCGCGGTTCACGGCGTCGGTGATGTCGTCGACGACGAAGGTGTAGGTGATGTCGTCGTGCTCGATCGGGGCGTGGGGGGTGTGGGTCATGAGGTAGACCGGGACCTTCAGGGCGCCGCCGTAGGGGATCTCGCCGTCCTCGATGGTCTGGGTCTTGTTGGCGCCTCCGACGATGGCGCCGATGTTGCTCATGATGTTCGCGACGACGGCGTCGTCCCCGGGGGCGGAAGGGCGGCCGAACATCCAGTCGACGCCGCCGTCCGCGTCCGCCAGGAATCCGTCGAGGGTGATGGTTGCGTGGACGATCACCTTGGCCATGACGTCTCCTCTCCCTCGTAGCGTAGAGGTGAGTCGTTTGACTCATATCTACGAGGCTAACCCATGCGCCAGGTAGAGGCGAGTTGAGCGACTCGCCTCTATGGGATACTGGCCGCATGACACGGGGTCACTCCGCTTATCACCGTGAGGTGGCCGCGGCCAACCGCGAGTCGATCCTCTCTGCGGCCACGCAGCTGTTCCTGGAATCCGGGTATGACCGCACGCCGCTGGCGCGTGTCGCCAAGCTCGCCGGCGTGTCCACGGCGACACTCTTCAAGCAGTTCCCGACCAAAGCCGAGCTGTTCGAGGCGACCGTCCTCGCGGCAGGGGCGGCGCCCGCGCCGCAGCCCGTCGACATCCCGACAGGGGACCTCCAGGCGGGCTTGGTGGCGCTCGGTCGGGCGTACGCGGAACTGTTGACCGATCCGCGCATGGTCGCCCTGATCCGCACCGTGATCGCCGAATCGCACAAGTTCCCCGAACTGCGCGAGCGCACCTTCGGCTTCGGCGCGCTGCCCGTGCTGGAGGCGCTGGGACGCTACCTGCGAGACGTGCACGCGGCGGGAACCGCCGACATCGAGGATCCGGATCTGGTGTCGACACAGTTTCTCGGGATGATCGCCTCCGCGATCTTCTGGCCGCGCCTGATGCATGGCACGTGGTCGATCACCGAGGACGAGCAGCGGCGAGTCGTCGACGAAGCTGCTCGCACCATCGCTACGCGTTTTGCCACGCCGTAAGCGCGCGGACCAACCCCGGGGCGGCCCTCGACCGGTGCGAGCCGTCAGTGGCTTGGCCGCATTGGAGATGGCCGGGCGCGCCCTGGCAGCATTGGCGGCCTCAGCCTTCTGCATCTGATGCGTATGGTGTTCCTGGAGATGAGCTAAGGCGGCGGCCCGCTAAGCGGGGTCGATAAGGCGCCGGCCATCGGGATCCGTTGTCATCGCTGGCCGCGGCGGCCGGAACGGCTCCCCGTGGCGAGTAGCGCGCGTCTGCACTGAGCTCTCATGTCATGAGCGTTGAGCCACCTTCCACGGTGGGCAATCCGGGCTCTCATGTAGGGCGCTGATTAAGCTGCGGGAGCCGGATCGCTCCCGTTTTCCAGGTCAGAAGGTCCGTCGCGGCCAAATGAGTGGATCCAGGTCTCACCGCCGCGTTAGGGTCGGCCTGTGGCTGACAGCAGGGGAGACGCGCTCGGCAATGAGGCCGCTCATCGTCTGGTTCGGTGGGGCGGCGGCCAGTGCAGGATCGAGCCGGGGCTGACCGAGGTGGAGTTTGCGCGGATCGAGACTGACTTCGGGTTCGCGTTCGCAGCAGACCATCGGGCCTTCCTCGCGGCGGGATTGCCGGTGCGCGTTCCCGATAACGACCCGCCCGGCGTCATCCGCACCTACGACCCGTGGCCAGATTGGCGCGACGGAGATCCGAAACAGCTGCGGGACCGCTTGGATCGGCCTATGGAGGGCTTGCTCTTCGACGTTAAACACAACGCGTACTGGGACGAAAGCTGGGGCGAGCGACCCGCCGACGTCGAGCGGGCGCTCGAGGTCGCGCGCCAACACCTGTCTGCGGTGCCGACTCTGGTCCCGGTGTTCGGTCATCGCTACTTGCCTGCCGGTCGTGAGGATTTCGGGCATCCCGTGCTGTCGGTGTGGCAAAGGGATATCATCTACTACGGCCTTGACCTGGCCGACTACATCACCCGAGAGTTCGGCGTGCCCGATAGGGTCGATGAGGCGTGGAGTCCGCGAGCTACGGTTGAGTTCTGGCGGGACTTCCTATGACCGCGGTCACCGGTGACGGCCTTGATGGCCTGCTCGTTTCCACCAGAGCGGGCCGAATTCGACACGCGGATCAACCCCAACGCGCAGCACTGGACCTCGCTCTTGACCGACGACGATCCCGATCCTGACTTCAAGGTGTTCACGCACCTCTACGCAGGCCGGACGAACTGGCAGCCCGGCAGCTTGGATCCGGTGCTCCGTGCGGCTGCAAACTGGGAAACCACGGGCGTCATGTTCAGTGATGGCCGATTGACGCGCATCTACCACCCATACGACGGGGGCTCGGACGTCCTCTGCACAGCAAGCTTCGAACGCGATGAACTCCGCGAACGGCATGCAGACTGGCTGTCCTCGCATCCGAGTGGCCTGTGAGAGCGTAGCCGCGCTGAGGCCGCGGATTGCTCTGGGTTGGCCGGTGGCGGCATATGAAGTGGACAGCCGCAGCGAGTCGGGGGCGCCTCGCTCCTCCATGTCTATCTTGGCCAGCAGCGCGGCTCCCGGCGTCTGTCGCCATGCTCCACTCCTGCTGATCATTTCCGCGGGCTGGATGGCTCACGGTGCGTATCAGCTGGGACAAAGTGGTTGGCATGCCGGGCTATTGGCGGCTGGTGTGGGAGGCTGACACCGTGAACCGACTGGCAGCCGCGACCTCTCCCTACCTCCTCCAGCACGCCGACAACCCCGTCGACTGGTACCCCTGGGGCGAGGAGGCCTTCGCGGAAGCGCGTCGCCGCGACGTCCCGCTGCTTATCTCCATCGGGTACGCGGCCTGTCACTGGTGTCACGTCATGGCGCACGAGAGCTTCGAGGATGAGGCTATTGCTGCGCTCATGAACGAGATGTACGTGTGTGTGAAGGTCGATCGGGAGGAGCGGCCCGATGTCGATGCCGTTTATATGGCTGCCACGCAGACGATGACGGGGGGTGGCGGGTGGCCTATGACGGTTTTTGCTACGCCGGAGGGGAAGCCTTTTCAGGCGGGGACTTACTATCCGCCGGTGGAGCGGCATGGGTTGCCGTCTTTTCGGCAGTTGTTGGTGGCTGTGGGGCGGGCTTGGGGGGAGATCCGGGAGGATGTGTTGCGGTCGGGGGATGGGTTGGTGGCGGAGTTGGAGCACAATGCGCGGGTGGTGGCGCGGGCTGAGGGGGTGCCTGATGCCGGTGTCTTGGGTGGTTCTGTGGGGGTTTTGTTGCGGGAGTTTGATGCGGAGCGGGGTGGGTTCGGGGGTGCGCCTAAGTTTCCGCCGGCTATGACGTTGGAGCATTTGCTGCGGCATCATGCACGGACGGGGGAGCCTGCTGCTTTGGCGATGGTGCAAGCTACGGGTGCTGCTATGGCGCGGGGTGGGATTTACGATCAGCTCGGCGGTGGGTTTGCGCGGTATGCGGTTGATGCGGAGTGGGTCGTGCCGCATTTCGAGAAGATGTTGTATGACAATGCTCTGCTGCTGCGCGTCTATCTGCATCTGTGGCGGGCGACGGGGGATGCTCTCGCGTTGCGGATCGTGAACGAGACCGCCGATTGGATGCTGCGGGAGCTGTGGTTGGAGAACGGCGGCGGGTTCGCTTCGTCGCTGGACGCTGACACGGACGGCGTCGAGGGCAAGTTCTACGCCTGGAACGCGGAGCAGCTCGCCGAAGCCCTCGGTGAGGAGGACGGCGCGTGGGCCGCGTCGCTGTTCACCGTCACGCCGGAGGGCACCTTCGAGCACGGCCTGTCCGTCCTCCAGCTGTTGCAGGACCCTGACGACGCCGAGCGCTACCAGAGCGTCCGCACCCGTCTCTTCGAAGCGCGCCGTGACCAGCGCACCGCCCCCGGACGGGACGACAAGGCCGTCGCGGGCTGGAACGGTCTCGCGGTGGCTGCCCTCGCGGAGGCCGGCGCGCTGCTGGACCGCCCCGAGCTCGTGGACGCCGCACGGCAGACCGCCGAGATGCTGGAACGCGTCCACTGGAACGCTGTCGAGGTTGGCGCAGTCGCCGAGGCTGCTGAGGCTGGGCCCGCCACCGAACCCCCCACTCCCCGCCTCACCCGCACCTCCCGCGACGCCGTCCCGGCGCCCCAAAACCCCGGCGTCCTCGAGGACTACGCCGACGTCGCCGAAGGCCTCCTCGCCCTCTACGCCGTCACCGGCGAAACCCGCTGGTACCACTTCGCAGGCCGCCTCCTGGATGTGGTCCTCGACAAGTTCCGCGACGAAGCAGGCCTCTTCTACGACACCGCCTCCGACGGCGAATCCCTCATCTTCCGCCCGGCCGATCCCACCGACAACGCCACCCCCGGCGGCACTTCGGCCGCCGCCGGCGCCCTGCTGACCTATGCGGCGCTCACCGGCTCCGGTCGTCACCGTGAGGCCGCCGAGCAGGCCCTGCGCTTCAGCGGCGCTCTGGCCGAACGCGCGCCCCGCTTCGCCGGCTGGGGACTTGCCGTGGCTGAGGCGCTGGCCGACGGTCCTCGGGAGGTCGCCATCGTCGCGGGAGCGGGAGAGGGTGCTGCTGCGGATCGCCTGCGGGAGATGCATCACGCGGCTCTCGCGTCCACCGCGCCCGGTCTTGTGGTCGCCGTGTCGCCGCCTGAGGGCGATGGGGGTGAGGCGGATGAGAGCGCGGTGCCGGAACTGCTGAGCGGCCGGCCCGCCATCGCTGGCGAGCCGACCGCTTACGTGTGCCGGGGTTTTGTGTGTCAGGCCCCGACTACTGAACTCAGTGCCCTGAAGTCTGAGCTGGCTTAGCCTGGTTGGCGGCCGGCTTCTCCGAGCCGCCCGGGGTGGCGTTCTGCTTGATGGCCTCTTCGTAGTTCATGTAGCCCTGGTAGGCCGCGGCGGCCACCGCCTTGTTCCACGCCGGGGAGGTGGCGATCTGGATGGCCTGGTCCACGGTCAGGGGGATGGCGCCGGCGGTCGCGCCGTTCTTCTCGAAAGCCTCGTTGAGGCCTTCGATGTTGATCGTGACGCCGTCGGTGCGGTACCAGGTGACGTCCAGGCGCTTGGAGTTGGGGTCGCCGTTGCCCGCCGGCCACTGCGGGCCGTTGTAGATCATGATGTGCGAGCCGTCGGGCTGGTCCCTGACCGTGATGTAGGGCGGCAGGGGGCTGCCGAGCGACTGGTTGCTCCAGTCGTTGGTGTTGATGTCGGCCGAGACGCTGCCGGTGCCGGCGGCGAAGCCGACCTTCAGGGAGACGGCCGCTCCGCCTTCGTTGGAGCCTTCCTTGCCCGTCACGGTCACGCTGGTGAACTTCAGCGGTGCCACCTGGTCCTTCAGCAGCTTCACCATCTCCTCGCCGCTGATCGGCGGGGCCGAGGGTGCCGGTTGCGGGGGGACCGCCTTGAGGGTCGGACGGCCGGAAGGCTCCGGCGTGGTCGGCGTTTTCGGCGTGTTCGGCGTCGAGGCCGGGGTGGTGGGCTTCGCGGCCGGGGTGGTCGCCGCGACCGCCGCCGGGGTGCCGCCGGCCGCTGCCGAGGCCGG
>JABFXP010000625.1 GCA_013361685.1 Catenulispora sp. | reverse complement strand
GGTCGGCACCGGGACCGACGGGAGCCGACGCGGTGGTGGTCGGCGCGGGAGCGGCAGCGCCCGGATCCCCGGCCGCCCGCTCGACCAAGTCGATCCGGGCCGCGCAGTTCTTGAACAGCGGCTGCTTCGAGGCCGGGTCCCAGGCCGTGAGGGTGGCCTCGTTGGCGGCCCGGCCGGCCTGGCCCCGCTCGCTCGGCGGACCGTTCCGCGCGTCGAAGTACCCGTAATGGAAGGGCACGAACAAGACACCGTCGCGGACCTTGGCCACCCGTACTCTGGCCCGCAGCGCCCCGCGCGCGTTGGTGATCTCGGCGAGGGCGCCCTCGGCCAGTCCCCGACGGGCCGCCTCGCCGGCGGACATCTCGACCCACACGTCGGGGGCGGCGCGGTCGAGCTGCGGCGCGCGGGCCGTCTTGGTACGGGTGTGGAAGTGGTAGAGCGTCCGACCGGTGGTCAGCCACAAGGGGAACTCTTCGTCGGGTTCCTCCGGCGCGGGAGAGTAGGTGGCCGAGCGGAGCAGGGCCCTGCCTTCGGGGTTGCGGGCCTTGTACTCGGCCTCGGTGACGGAGGTCCCGGTTTCCAGATCCTTGCCGTAACTCTCGGCTTCCGAAGGCCGGGCCCAGAAGCGGCGGTCGGCGTAGAGCCGTTCGGTGCCGTGCGGATGCTCGTCGTTGCAGGGCCACTGGATTCCGCTCGGCTCCTGCCGCAGACGGCTGTGGGACAGGCCGGTGTAGTCGCAGGGACGGCCCGCGCTGCACGCCTTCCACGCCTCGAACGCCCCTTCGGCATCGGTCCAGGGGATCAGCGGCTGCCCGTCCTTGTCCCGGAAGTCCATGCGGCGCGCGTAGTCCAGGAAGATGTCCAGGTCGGAACGGGCCGCCCCGGGCGGGTCGACCGCCTTGTCCGACAGGTGGACCGTGCGGTCGGCGTTGGTGAAGCAGCCGGTCTTCTCTCCCCAGGTGGCCGCCGGCAGCACCACGTCGGCCAGCTCGGCGGTCTCGGTGCGGAAGAGGTCCTGCACCACGGTGAACAACCCCTGCTGGGACAGGATGGACCGGATCCGGTGCAGATCCGGCAGGGACACCGCGGGATTGGTGCCGCTGATCCACAGCATCTTGATGCTGCCCTGCTCGGCGTAGCGCATGATCTGCATCGCGTGCGTGGGCGGGCCGTCGTGCGGAATCCGGTCCACCTCCACGTTCCACAGCTTCGCCAGCTCGGAGACGTGCTGCTCGTTCGCCCAGTTGCGGAAGCCCGGGAAGTCGCCGTCGGCCCCGCACTCGCGGGTGTTCTGGGCGGTGGGCTGCCCGTTCATCTGCAGCACGCCGCAGCCGGGGCGGCCGAGCATGCCGCGCAGCAGGTGCAGGTTGTTGACCTGGACGGCGGCCGCCGTGGCCTGATGGGACTGGTAGAAGCCTTGCAGAACGGTCGACGTGAGGCGTTCGGCGCCGACGATCAGCTCCGCGGCCCGCTCGATGTCGGCCACGAGCACGTCGCACACACCCGCGGCCCACTGCGGGGTGCAGTCGGCGACCGCCTTGGCGACGTCGTCGAACCCGATGGTGTGGTTCCGTACGAAGTCCTCGGCGACCGCGCCCCGGCGGATGACCTCGTGCACGAGCGCGTTCATCAGCGCCAGGTTGGTGCCGGGCCGGGGCGCGAGGTGCACGGCGGCATGCTCGGCGGGGATCGTGAGACGGGGGTCGACGACGAGCAGCCGGGGCGGCTCGGCACCGGCGAGCCGGTCCAGCAGGCGCATCCACAGCACAGGCTGCGTCTCGGCCACGTTGTGCCCGAACAGGGCGATGACGTCGGCGTGGTCGAAGTCGCTGTAGGAACCGGGTTGGCCGTCGCAGCCGAACGATTCCTTCAGCGCCTCCCCGGCGGTGGCCGTACACATGCGGGTGTTGCCGTCGATGTGGTTCGTGCCGATACCGGCCCGGGCCAGCACGGCCAACGTGTAGTACTCCTCCAGGAACAGCTGCCCGCTGGTGTAGAAGCCGATCGACTCGGCGCCGTGCGCATCGAGGAGACGCCGGGAACGGTCGGCGATGTGCGCCATCGCGGTGTCCCAGTCGCACTCGACGAGATGACCGTCCCGACGGATCAGGGGAGTGGTGAGCCGGTCCCGAGCGTTGTTGGCTTGCCAGCCGTAGAGGTCCTTCGGCCCGAGCCGGCCACGGTTGACCCGGTCCTCAGCCCGCCCCCGAACGCCGGCGATCCGTCCGTCGGCGACCGCGATGTCCAGGGCGTCACCGTCGGAGTGCAGCAGCGACGCTGAGCGTACCCACCGTTCCACGTCGGACGCGTCAACGCCCGGGGCGAGAAAGGCGTCGACCCGGGCCGGCCAGATTTCCCCCGGCCGGTAGGGGGAGCGCGCGCCCCACGGTTCGGCGATGCGATCGACCAGGGTCATCTCACTACCTCCGTCAAGCGGGCTCGGTGGCGCTCCTCCGTACCCCGATCTCCGGCGCCGAACCGGACCTTTTCCTCTC
>JABFXP010000039.1 GCA_013361685.1 Catenulispora sp. | reverse complement strand
ATAGACCAGGTGGCCGCCCCCAAACCCTTCACCCCCATCACCGTCGCCGAAGCAGTCCACCGCTACCGCGACACCCTCCACCTGCGGGTAGCCACCGGCGCCCTGTCCCCCGCCACCCGCGACGCCTACGCCCGCGACCTCACCGAGGCCGCGATCCTGCTCGGCCCCGACAAGACCCTCGACGACGTCGAAGCCGAAGACATCGAATACGCCCTGGTCCGCATCGCCAACGCCCCCGACCGCCGCTACACCCGCACCCGCAAGGCCGGCCCCGGCGGCGAGGCCGCGCCCGGGCGGGGACTGCAAGCCCGCGCACGCTGGACCGCCGCCGTCCGCGGCCTGTTCGCCTGGGCCGCCGAACAGGGCTACATCCGCGCCGACCCCATGCCCGAAGTCTCCCGGGTCCGCGTCCCCACCCGGGCCGCCGGCGCGCGCCTGGGCCTCACCGTCGAGCAGGCGCAGGCTCTGCAGGACACCCCGCAGGCTGCCTCGGCCGCCAAGGAGCTGCGCGCCGACCAGCAGCTCACCGTCCGGGACGAGGTCATCTTGCGTATCCTCACCGAAACCGGGCCGCGGGTGGCCGAGCTGTGTGCCGCCAACATCGACGACGTGCGGCGTCACGAGCTCACCGGCAGTCCGGTCCTGCGTATCCGCAACGGCAAAGGCGGCCGCAGCCGCGACGTCCCCCTGTCGGACACCCTCGTGGCGCTGCTGGACCGCTATCAGCAGCACGAACGCCCCGCTCCCCCGCCGGGTGACGCCGAAGCCGACCGCGCCGACGCCGCCAGGGCCCTGCTGGTCACCATCCGTGGCCGTCGCATGACAGCCCGCGACGTGCAGCGCATGGTGCAGCGTCGGGTGAAGCAGATGCCCGCCGAGCTGCGCCGTGCCGTCACGCCCCACGGCCTGCGTCACACCGCCGCCACCGTCCTGCTGCGGCAGGCCGGAGCGGACGTGGGCACCGTCGCGGACATCCTCGGCCACAGCGACGTCGGCACCACCTCGGTGTATCTGGACCCGTCGGCGAGCGCCGCCGCACAAGCGCTTCAGCGGTCCCCGCTGGCGCAGTGAGCCGGCGGGGACCGCTGAAGAAGGGTGCGTAGGTGGGCGTGCGTAGGCAGGCCTGCCTCGCCGGGTGTTAGCGGATCGCGGCGCCGGAGATCGTCCGGGCGATCACCAGCCGCTGGATCTCGCTGGTCCCCTCGAAGATCGTGTAGATCGCCGAGTCGCGGTGCATCCGCTCCACCGGGTATTCGCGGGTGAAGCCGTTGCCGCCGAGGATCTGGATCGCGTCGGCGGTGACCTTCTTGCAGGTCTCGGAGGCGAACAGTTTCGACATCGACCCCTCGGCGGAGTCGAACGCCTTGCCGTTGCGTGCCATCCACGCCGCGCGCCACACCAGCAGGCGTGAGGCGTCCACGCCGGTCTTCATGTCGGCGAGTTTGAACGCCACGGCCTGGTTCTCCACGATCGGCTTGCCGAACTGGACCCGGGTCTTGGCGTAGTCCAGGGAGTATTCGTAGGCGGCGCGGGCGATGCCGACGGCCATGGCGCCGACGGCGGGGCGGGAGGCTTCGAAGGTGGCCATGGAGGCGTTGCCGCGGGAGGACACGCCTTCGCGGGCGCGGGCGAGGCGGGCGTCGAGTTTCTCCTTGCCGCCGAGCAGGCAGGAGCCGGGGATGCGGACGTCGTCGAGGATCACCTCGGCGGTGTGGGAGGCGCGGATGCCGTGCTTTTTGAACTTCTGGCCCTGGCTGAGGCCTTTGGTGTGCGGGGGGATGATGAACGAGGCGTGGCCGCGGGAGCCCAGGGCGGGGTCGACGGTGGCGACGACGACGTGGACGTTGGCGATGCCGCCGTTGGTGGCCCAGGTCTTGGTGCCGGTGAGCACCCATTCGTCGCTGGCCTGGTCGTAGACGGCGCGGGTGCGCATGGCGCCGACGTCGGAGCCGGCGTCGGGTTCGGAGGAGCAGAAGGCGCCGAGTTTGACGTCGTCGGCGGTGCCGAACATCTGCGGCACCCATTCGCCGACCTGGTCCGGGGTGCCGTTGGAGACCACCGACACCGCGGCCAGGCCGGTGCCGGACAGGGCCAGGCCGATGCCGGCGTCGCCCCAGAACATCTCCTCCATGGCGATGGGGATGCCGAGGCCGGATTCGTCGAACCACTGGTTGGCGTAGAAGTCCAGGGAGTACAGGCCGGCTTTGGCGGCTTCCTGCAGGATCGGCCAGGGGGTTTCTTCGCGTTCGTCCCATTCGGCGGCGGCGGGCCGGATGACGTCGGCGGCGAAGCCGTGGATCCAGTCCCGCAGCTCGATCTGGTCCTCGGTCAGTTCCAGGGAGAACCCGGTCATCGTCTCGTTCACTGTCCTTCGGTTCTGTGGATCTAGGGGCCCGGCGGGTCGCCACGACGTCTACCGACGGGTAACCTCGGTCGCCGCTAGTGTGTTACCGGCGGTAACTTCTGTCAAGATGACGGGACGGCCGGCACGGCGAGCGAGGAAGGGTGTGGAAGGGACCTGATGGCGAGTTCTGCTCCGGCGACCCCGCCGGCACCTCCACCGGCGCGGCGCCGCGGCCCCCGGACCCGGGCGGAGCTGCTCGACGCCGCCGAGCGCGTGGTGCTGCGGGACGGCCCGGCGGCCTCCATGAACGCCATCGCCGCCGAGGCCGGCATCACCAAGCCGATCCTGTATCGGCACTTCGGCGACAAGGCCGGGCTGTATGTGGCGCTGGCCGACCGGCACATCGAAACGCTGCTGGAACGGCTGCGCGCGGCGCTGACCCGGCCCGGCACCCGCCGGGAGCGGACCGAGGCCGCGATCGACGCCTGGCTGCGTCTGGTCGAGGGCAGCCCGGCGCTGTACCGGTTCCTGGTGCACCGCGGCCAGGCCGAGGAGCCGCAGGTGCGGGATCGCGTCGCGGTGTTCCAGCGCCGCCTGGGCGACGCCCTGGCTGCCGGGATCGCCGCCGAGCTGGCGCTGCCCGAGCCGCAGTGGCCCCGCGCGCAGGCCTGGGCGCACGGCATCGTCGGCATGGTCCAGGCCGCCAGCGACTGGTGGCTGGACGCCCGGCCGTTCGACCGCGCCGCGCTCACCCGGCACCTGGCCGACCTGATCGACGGCGCCTACGGCCGGGCCTGACCGGGCGCGGCCGGAATGTTACGTCACACCCCTGCAACAGCAATCAACCCTGCGCCACGGTGGCGCGTCCTGAAGGCGTGAACGTTTCGGGTGTTGATCCTCAGAACCGGGTGTCCAGACGGCTGCTGCTGGGCGTCGGCGGAATACTGCTGTTGGGCGGCTGTGCCGACCGTTCGAAGGCTGCGGCCGGAAGCGGCGGCGGGAACGGGGGCGCGACCGGCAATCCCACGGTGCCGCAGCCGCGCGGCGGCGCGCCGTTCCCCGGCGGTGATCCCGCCGACACCTCCACCGCGCCGGGCGACTCCCACACCAACGACTCCCCGCCGCCGGACAACACCCCGCCGCCCGGCGCGACCGGCGTGGATCCGGCGCCGGCCGCGGGCAAGCCGCAGTTCTACATCCACGAGGGCGACAAGGCCATCGCGCTGACCATCGACGACGGCCCGTCGGGCAAGTACACCCCGCAGGTGCTGGCGCTGCTGGCGCAGTACAAGATCCCGGCCACGTTCTGCATGATCGGCAGCAACGCCGCCAAACACGCCTCGCTGGTGGCCGAGGTGACCGCCGCCGGGCACCTGGTGGCCAACCACACCTACACCCACCCGGACATGGCCAAGCTGGACGCCGTGGCGATCCGCGCCGAGATCGAGCGCACCACCGACGCGCTGACCCGGGCCGGGGCCAAACCGCCGACGTTCTTCCGCGCCCCCGGCGGCGCCTGGTCCCCGGCGGTGTTCGACGTCTGCGGCCAGCTGGGGCTGCGGCCCCTGGACTGGTCGGTCGACCCCAAGGACTGGTCCCGCCCCGGCACCGACCACATCGTGTCCACGGTGCTGGGCCACACCCACACCGGCTCGATCATCCTGGAACACGACGGCGGCGGAGACCGGTCCCAGACCGTGGCGGCGCTGGAGAAGTTCCTGCCGCAGCTGCTGGCCGCCGGATACCACTTCGTGCAGCCGTGAGCGGCGCGCCACCGGCGTCGGAATGGGACGCGGGCGGCTGCGCGCTCACAGCAGTTCGGTAGTGATGACCATCTCGCCGGTCAGGGTGCGGTGCACCGGACACATGTCGGCGATCTCCACCAGCCGGGCCCGCTGCTCAGCGGTGAGCAGCGGGCCGTCCAGCTGGAGCCGGCGGCTGATCCGGTCCACGCGGCCGGCGGTGGTTTCGCAGGACTCGCAGTCCTTGGCGTGGATGCGGTCGTGGTGCAGCGACACTGACACGCCGTCCAACGGCCAGCCCTTGCGGTCGGCGTACATCCGCAGCGTGATCGATGTGCACGCGCCGAGCGCGGTCAGCAGCAGGTCATAGGGGTTCGGGCCGCTGTCCGCGCCCAATGGCGCGGGTTCGTCGACCTGGAAGCGGTGCGACCCGGCGGTGACGTCCTGCCGATAGCGGCCGCCGGCCTCGGTGACGCGGACCGTGCCCGCCGGCAACACCTGCCCAACCTGCGCGGCCTGACCGGTCTGCCCAGCCTGCTCGCCCGCGTCGCCTGCGTCGGCGGCGGGCTCCGGCACCAGGTACCGGCCCACCCACGCGGCCAGCACCGCCGCCACATACTCGGCATCGGCACGCCGCGTCAGCAGGTGATCGGCACCGTCCAGCGACACGAACGACTTCGGATGCCGCGCCGCGTCGAAGATCAGCCGCGCGTTGTCCACCCCCACGACGTTGTCCTGCGGGGAGTGCATCACCATCAGCGCCGCACCCAGATCACCGATCCGCGCGGCCTGCCGCTGCCCGGCGATGTCCTCCAGGAAACCGCGGCGGATGCAGAACTCCCGGCCGCCCAGCGACACGCTCGCCTGCCCCTGGGCCTGGATCTCGGCGCGCGCCTCGCCCAGCAGGTGTTCGACGTGGGCGGGGTCGGCCGGGGCGCCGATGGTGGCCACGGCCCGCACCTCGGGGATCCGGTGGCGCGCGGCCAGCACCGCCGCGCCGCCCAGGGAGTGGCCGACGAGCAGCTGCGGTGCGGCGTGGTGGGTGCGCAGGTAGTCGGCGGCGGCGATGAGGTCCTCGATGTTGGAGGAGAAGCCGGTGTTGCCGAAGTCGCCGTCGGACTGGCCCAGGCCGGTGAAGTCGAACCGCAGCACCGCGATGCCGTGGGCGGTCAGGGCGCGGGCGATCCGGGCGGCGGCGAAGCCGTCTTTGCCGCAGGTGAAGCAGTGGGCGAACAGCGCGTGGGCGCGCGGGGTCCCGGCGGGCAGCTCCAGCCGGGCCGCGAGCGTCTCACCTGCGCCGCCGGGGAACGTGATCTTCTGTGAGGCGGGCTGGGACGGGGGTTGTGCGGCGGACATCGCGGCCTTTCCAGGCGGTGGGCGGGGAGCTGTGCACCGATCGTAATCGGCGCCGGGGCGCGCCGGGGTCTGGTGCTGGGGGCCGCCGGGCTGGGATCGTAGGGGCCTGACGGACGGCTACGGGGAGGGATCCAGGGGTGGGGATGTTTCGCGGGCGGCGTGTCGCCGTCGCCGGGTTGGCGATATCCGCCGCGGTCGCGCTGACCGCGGCGTGCAGCACTTCCGGCACGGTGGGGAAGTCCGCCGCGACCGGCACCGGCACGCCGGCGGTCACCGCCTCGCCGTCGGGCTCGTCGGGCTCGTCGGGTTCATCGGGTTCATCGGGTTCGGCGTCGCCGAGCGGCCCGGGGACGTCGAGTTCCAGCGCGCCGGACACGGCCGCGCCGAGTTCCGACGGGGCCCAGCCGCCGATGGTGCCGGCGGATGTGGCGGCGGGCAAGTCGAACGTGGTGGCCGACGACGTGTATCCGCAGTACGGCGATCCCGCGACCGACGTGCTGCACTACGGCCTGGACCTGAACTGGGACCCGGCGGCGAAGAACCTGACCGGCACCGCGACGATATCGGTCCGCGCGGCCAAACCCACCGACCGGTTCGTGCTGGACCTGGCCACGTCCATGACCTCGGACTCGGTGAAGGTCGACGGCGCGGTCGTCAACGCGCCGCACGACGGCGAACACCTGACGATCCCGCTGGGCCGGCAGCTGCCGGCCGACGCCACCGCGACCGTCGTCGTGGCCTACCACGGCACCCCGCACCTGGTGCAGCCGCCGACCACCCGCGGCGACATCCAGGGCCTGGGCGCGCAGGTGACCGCCACCGGCGGGCTGTGGGCGCAGCAGGAGCCGTTCGGGGCGTTCACCTGGTTCCCGTGCAACGACCAGCCGTCGGACAAGGCGCTGTACGACGTGACGATCACCGCCCCGGACGGCTGGGCCGGCGTCACCGGCGGCGCGTTCGTGGGCCGCACCGAGCGCAACGGCTCCGGCGTCTACACCTGGCACCAGCCGGACCCGGTGGCGACCTACCTGGTGGCGTTCAGCATCGACCAGTTCAAGCAGGGCACCGCGACCGGTCCGCACGGGCTGCCGATCACCTACTGGTACCTGCCGGCTGACGAGGCCACCGCGCAGCGTCTCATCGCGAAGATGCCGGACATGATCTCGTTCCTGGAGCAGCGGTTCGGGCCGTATCCGTTCCCGACCGCGGGGGTGTTGTTCCGCCCGGAGATGGTCGGCATGGAAACCCAGACCATGATCACCCTGTCGACGCACCTGCCGGTCGACGACCTGCTGCACGAGCTCGCGCACCAGTGGTTCGGCGACGCGGTGACGCCCGCGACCTGGGAAGGGCTGTGGCTCAACGAGGGCTTCGCGATGTATGCGCAGTTCATGTGGGACACCGAATACGGCCCCAGCGGCCTCGGCGGTTCCGGCGGCTCACTGGACGACTACATGAAGTCCCACGTGCTGCCCGCCGACGGCATGCTGCGCGCGAAGGACGGCCCGCCCGGACACTACATCCCGACCCACTTCGCCTCATCGAACGTGTACTACTGCCCGGCGCTGATGCTTCACGGGCTGCACGACGCCCTCGGCGACAAGGCGTTCTACCAGCTGCTCACCGACTGGGTGAAGCAGCACCGCGACACCAACCAGGACCGGGCCTCGTTCACCGCGTTCGTGAAGTCCGCGACCGGCAAGGACTACAGCGCCTACATCAACGCCTGGCTGGACTCCCCGACCACGCCCACGATTCAGCCGGACGGGTCCGGGGGCGGGCCGGCGGCCTGAGCCCGGGGGCCTGAGGCGGGCGGTTGCCGCGCACGGGGGTGGCGGCGGTTCGGCCGGTAGCGAAGCTGCCAGCCGACGGAACGGATGTCCGTGATACCCCGGCGATCAATCACGAGATTCCCAAACGCCCAGCGTCAGGAACGCGAACCCGAAGACGCCCCGGGCTCCGCGCAGCGAGATCTTCCTGTGCGCGTCGGCGCGCTCGCGCCGGCTCTCCGCCTCCGGGTGCCCGGGGTTGGCGAGCAGCCACTCCTCAGTGCTCAGGAGGTACCCGGACTCGAACTCCTCCCACTCATCCCGGTTCGAGGTCTGGATCCGCAGAGGCCGGAAGCCGGCGGCGACCGCTTCGTCGACCAGGTCCGGGAGGTAGAGGCAGTCCTCCAGCTTCATGCCCGGCCACATGTTCGCCAACTGCTCGGCCGACGGCGTGTACTCCCAGATTTCCGCGGCGAACAGCACCCGGCCGCCGGGATTCACCCGGGCGCGGATGGCTGTCAGGGCCTCGGCGACCGTGCCGAACGCCTGGTAGGCGCCGACGCTGATGACGACGTCCGCGGGCGCGGTGTATGCGGCGGCCGGGCTCTCGACGAAGGTCACGCGGTCGGTGAGGCCGCGCTTGGCGGCGGCCTGTCGGCCGCGCTCGACATCCGGGGCGAAGATCTCCAGGCCGGTGCCGTGGGAGCCCGGCGCCGCCTCCACGACCCGAAGCAGCAACTCGCCCCAACCGCAGCCGAAGTCGACGACGGTGGCCGGGCGGTGCGCGGCGAGGTCAGCGGCCAGCCGGTCGGCGCGGCCGCTGGACAGCGGGCAGTTGAAGGCGAGCCGGGTGCCGGCACCGAAGCCGGGGGGATTCGTCATGGGCCGGACCGTAGCCAGGGGTGATCGGCGAGGCCAACGGTTTTCGTCGCCGCCACCACGATTCGTAACGCCCTACCGCTCAAGACCCAGGTTCAAAACCGGCTCTCAGAGCCCGAACTCGGCCCGGATCGCGTCGCCGTGCTCATCCAGCTCCGGCGCCGCCGGCCGCACCACCGGATCGGGATACCCGGCCATCTTCACCACCTGGCCGGGCAGCTCCAGACCCCCGGCGGTGATCCGCATCCGCCGGGCCTGGGTCTGCGCATCGGTCATGGCCTGCCCGATGTCGTTGACCGGCGCGCACGGCACCTTCGCCGCCTCCAGCCGCGCCAGCCAGTTCGCGCAGGTGTCGGCGGCGAGCAGTTCCTCGATGACGGCGGTCAGCACCACCCGGTTCGCCGAGCGGGCGCCGTTCTCGGCGAACTCCGGGCGCCCGGCCAGCTCCGGGGCGCCGAGCGCGGCGGCGAACGCCGCGAACAGCGAGTCGTTGCCGACACACACCACGATCTGGCCGTCGGCGGCGCTGAACGCACCGAACGGGGCGATGTTCGGGTGATGCGAGCCGATGCGGTGCGGCACCGTGCGGTCGGCCAGCCACGCCAGGGCGTTGCCTTCCAAAAACGACACGGTCGCATCGAACATGGCGATGTCGATATGGGTGCCGCGGCCGTGAATACCGCGGCCGACCAGCGCGGCCATCACCGCCCCGAAGGTGTAGACGCCGGCGGACAGGTCCGACACCGACGCGCCGGCCTTCACCGGCGGCCCGTCCGCCTCCCCGGTCACCGACATCAGACCGCTGCGGGCCTGGATCACCGCGTCATAGGCCGGCTCCCCAGCCCGCGGCCCGGTCGCGCCATACCCGGACACCGAGGCGTACACCAGCCGCGGATTGCGGGCCCGCAGCTGCGCCGCACCCAGCCCGAGCCGGTCCATGACCCCGGGCCGGAAGTTCTCCACCAGCACGTCGGCCCGCTCAGCCAGCGCCGCCACCTGCTCCGGGTTCTTCTTCAGGTCCACAGCCAGCGACTGCTTACCGCGGTTGACGCGCGCGAAGTACATGGAACGGCCGTCCCCGGCGAACGGGCCGTAGCGGCGCGAATCGTCACCGGTGGCCGGATGCTCGACCTTGATGACCCGCGCCCCCAGATCAGCCATGATCATCGTGGCGAACGGGCCGGCCAGCACCCGCGTCAGGTCGATCACGAGCAGCCCGGCCAGCGGCCCGGCCCCGGCGGTCTCGGCAGACTCAGCAGCGGTGTCGGCGGCGACAGTGTCGGCAGCGTCGGCAGCAGCAGTGGCAGCGTCGGCGAAGTCTGCGTCGGAGTGCACGGCGGTCATGAATGATCAGGGTGGCACGCACCGCCTCGATCGTCGATACAGCACGGCTATCGGGCAGGTCACACCGGTTCGTCAACCTTTGCCAGCCG
>JABFXP010000739.1 GCA_013361685.1 Catenulispora sp. | reverse complement strand
GGCCACACCCTGTACCGCGTCGTCGAGGACTGACGGGCGTGCGGATCCTCCCCGCACGCCAGGGAATCGGCGCGTCAGGCTTCCGTCAGGGCTCTGGCGGGAATACGGTAGGTGAGCCTGCCGCGTCGGTAGGTGATCAACTGTATAGACCCCGAAGGGACCGCGCGGTGTCGAACACCTTGCGGAGAAGGCCCCTCGTGTCGACGAGCAGCGTCGGCGGCGAGGGGCTTTTCTCCGAAACCACCCCGTCAGAATCACAGCCCGTTCCGGGCATCCTCACCATGTACCCGGGCTGCACGCCCAGGCCGCGCGACCGGCGTGCCTACGACGCCGCCTGCGCCGCCGCCAACGGCCAGCACGTCATCGAGCTCAACGCCTGCCAGATCGAGCGCGGCATGCGCGCATGGTGCGGCGCCAGCTTCCTGGCCGTCACCGACGCCATCGGCCTGACCGTCGGCCAGATCCCAGACCTGGCAACCCTCGGCGAGGAGGCGCGGCGGCACCCGTTTGTGCTCATCCACCTCGACGGCAGCGCCGCTACGGGCTGCATCATCGGCGAGCTCGACACCCCCGTGTACGTCCTGGCCTGACGGCTCGCGCGGAGCCGACGATCCGAATCCGTCGGCTCCGCGCCGGCCGTGGGCTCATCCTACGGAAGGTGCCCATGACACCGGTGGAAACCGCGACGCTGCGACGGCACGGCGTCACCAAGGACATCATCGACGAGCTGGAGGCGGCCGGGTTCACCAGCCTGACGCGGCTCGCCAACGCCAGCACCCCCGGCCTGATCAGGGCGGGCGTCGGCGAGGACAGCGCGCGGCTGGTCGCACGCGTCATCGACCGGCTGACCGCCGCGGCGTAGGCTCGGAGCGCTTCCTAAGGCATCTGGTCCTGGACGCAACGCCAGCGCCGAAGACGCCCGGTCCCGTGTGGGGCCGGGCGTTGGCGTGTCCGGCATCTGGCGATCACGGGCGGGGCGGGCGTAGCCTCAGCGCAGAATCGGGTACGAGGGGGAGACATGTCGAGCTTGGTCATCATCGCCGTCGTTGCGATCGTCTGCTGCGTCATCGGCGGGAACATCGGCAGCGGCAAGGGGCGCTTCGACGCCGGGGCGTTCCTCGGGCTGCTTCTCGGACCGGTCGGTCTACTGGTGCTCCTGCTCCTGCCGCCGACCATCGAAGCTGCGGCAATCCGCGCCGAGGCGATCGAGGCCGAGCGGCGCAAGCTGCGGGGAGAGCCGGATCCCGCGCCGGAGGCCAGCGCCGGGCCGCCGACGGCATGACGAAAACGCCCCGCCTCCCGAAGGAAGCGGGGCGTTCGGTTCTACGGGCTTAGCGGTGCACCAGGAACAGCTGCACTCCGACGTTGGCCGCCGTACCCGCCACTGATATGCCGCCGGCCAGGAACCACAGCTTCTTGTTCTGTGCCTCCTGAGTCGCCTCCAGCTTGTCCAGCCGCGTGTCGCGTTCCTTCAGCTCGGCGGCAGCCCGTAGCTCGCGCTCATCGGCGATCTTCTCGCTGTACGCGTGGCTCTGCATCAGCAGATCGAGCTGGCCCTTGGTCTGCGCGTTGCCGACGTCGATAGCTGCCTGGATGCGTTCCAACCGCACCTCCACGCTCGGATCGGGGGCCGCCATCCCCGTCACGGGGCGGCGCTCGGGGGCGTCGGCTCCTTCGGTGCGGGCACAGAGGGAGCACCGGCGTGCAGCCGGTCCCGGATCAGCGACCACGGCACCTGGGGCCACATCTGCCGGGCCGTCGCCCAGGCGGCGCCACCCAGCAGCGGCAGGATGTCGGCCCAGTTGCTGAAGCCGTTGCCCATGCTCAGCACCAGCGAGACAACGACGCCGGCCAGGAAGCGCGTGGCCTGCGCGCCGACGTGATACCGCGTCCAGGCCGCGCCGAGCTCGTGCTCGACCTCGGCCGCGCGCTTGCCCAGGGCGCTCACCGGTGCGCCGCCTCGACCAGATAGGCCAGCGGCACGTCCGGGTTGGCCCCGCGCGTGATGCTGATCTTCTGCACGCCGGACGGGAGCGGGCCGCCGTGCGGGTTCACGCGGTCGCCGGCGGCGGTCACGTGGATGTCCTGGTCGATCTCGGACCAGCCGGAGCCGTGGGTGTAGACGGCCACGCGCACGTCGCAGTCCCCGAAGTCGCAGCCCAGGGAGAACCAGACGTTCCCCCAGCCGGCCGCGCCAAGGTTCGCTGGCGGCGGGCACACCACCGTTACGGCGCCCGCGCCGGGCTTGATCTCTCCTGTTGCGAATGCGGGCATGTCGTCCTCCGGGTCGGTGGTCGGGGTCGGTGTTTGCGCCTGGGGCGCCTGAGGCAGGGCGAGGGCGCCTTCGAACGCGGCGAGGTCACCGCGAAAGGCGTTGTAGTCCAGCGGCTGGCCGCCGTCGGTGGCCTTGTCCGTGAACTGGTAGATCAGGGGTGTCATCCCGCCGTAGGACTGCCAGCCCGCGGCGCCGTCGCCCGGGTAGATGGCGGCTGGCGAGCCGGAGCCGCCCGGGTACGCCGAGGAGACCAGGTGCACGCCGCGCTCGGCAACCGGCGTCAGGTCCGGGGAACCGATCTGCCGCCAGTACCACTCCGGCAGGTACAGCAGCCGCAGATTCAGCCCGGCCGCGTGCGCGGCGTCGATGTAGGCGAGGATCTGCGCGAACGTCGGCGAGAACGAGCCCGCAGGCTCGGCGTCGAGCATGCCCGGCAGTGCGGCGTCACCGACGTGCTGTGCGGTGTGCGCGGCCTGGGCGGCTGCGGGCTCGCCGGACAGGAAGTGGTACCAGGCGAACGGCTTGTGCAGCACCTCGGCTTGGAGCCGCCAGCCCTCGTAGTCGGCGTCCGTGTAGTAGGTGCCCTCGGTGGTCTTGGCGATGACGAACGCAGCGTCCGCCAAGCTGGTCAGGTTCAGGCCGTGCTGGTAGGAGGAGATGTCGGGACCGAAGATCGTCATGGGGTCTCCTCGGAGGCGGGAGTGGACGGATGGCCGGTCAGCGCCGCGAGCATCGCAGTCTGCTCGGCGTGCTGCCGTCGCAGCTCGGCGAATTCGGTGGTCAGAACCTCGAGCATCGCCCGGGACTGGCAGTCGGCCTCGTAGTCGTGCTGCGCCAGCTCGCTGGAGATCTGGTCCGACCGCTTGGCAGCGATCAGCAGGATCGCGCCCTGGAGTGCGGCGACGCAGGACAGCACCAGGTTGAGCAGGATGAAGGGGTAGGGGTCGAAGCCGCCACTGCGATTGATCAGCATCCAGACGGAGAGGAAGGCCAGGGCGCCGAAAACGAACGCCCAGGAGCCCATCGAGTTGCGCATCCGGTCGGCCGCGCGCTCGCCGCGAGTCAGCTGGCCGTCCGAGCGGACGCCGGGGTGCCGGTGCCAGGACATCACAGCTTGCTGATGTCGACGGCGTTGGCCATGGCCAGGCATCCGGCCGCGCTGGGGTGGATGTGCCCGCCGTCGTCATACATCCCGGCCAGCGCCGATCCGGCGCCGACGGCGGCATCGAAGTCTGCGATTCCGTCCGCGCCGCTGCTGCCCGCGCGCACCCAGGAGTTGTACGCCTGTCGCTGTGTCTCGAACGCCGAGCCGCAGTTCGACGCGCCGGCGCACGGGGTGATGGTCGTGAGCAGGACCTTGAGCCCGGCGCTGTGCGCGGAGGACACCAGCGCCGCCTGCGCCGACTCCAGCGCGGTCGCGGACACCCCGGCCCTCAGATCGTTGATCCCGCCCTCGTCAATGACCGACCGCACGCCGGTGATGCCAAGGACGTCGTGCTGCCAGCGGTGCTGAAGCGACGGGCCGCCGTTCGCGCCCATGTCGGCGAGCACCTGGTTGCCGCTGATGCCCTCGTTGATCACGGCCAGCCCGGACCGGCGCGACAGGTAGTCCGACCAGCGGCTGTCGGAGTCGAACGGGGTGCCGGCAGTGTCCGTGATGGAGTCGCCGACCGCTACCACGGTCTGGGCCGAGGAAGAGTTAGTCTCGACGCCCGCAAGGTACGACTCGAACCCGAAGGTGTTGTTCACCGGGGGCGAAGCCATCATCGTCGCGTCCTGACCGACGATGTTGAACGCGGTCTCGATCGGGTAGGCGTGAGCGTTCGCGGTTGGCACAGGCGCGGTTGACGGGATGAACAGGCTGACGAGCAGCCGCTCGCCCGGCGTCGTCGGCAGCGCCACGGCGTCGGAGGTTGCCTCGGCCCCGGCCGCCATCGTCACCGACGTGCTGCCGTTGAACGTGACCGCGGTCGGTGACCCTGCCGTAGCCGCGCCGTTGAGCTGCTGGCCTACCGAGACGTGCGCGAACGTCACCGCATCGGAGGCGAACTCGTTGCTCAGGTGCAGCCGCAGCTGAGTGCCGCCGAGGCCGGTCGAGACCTCCTCGCGCAGAGTCATGTTCGACCACGGGCCCACCGGCATGCCGTGATCGATGGCGTATCCGCCGGCCTGCGTCCACGGGCCGCCAGGGGCGCACGTGGCGATCGTTCCGGCGGTGGCCGGGGCGCTGATGGCCAGCGCCGCGGCGAGAGCGCCGGCGGCCAGCTTGATGTAGCGGTGCAAGATCAGCCCCATCCGTAGATACTCAAGGAGGACCCGGCGACGAATGCCCCCGCATCGGGGATCAGCGTGACCTGGGTGATGGCGGCGGCCTGGTTCCAGACGCCGCCGAACATTGCTTTGTAGTAGGTCGTGCCGGAGCAGACGAGTGTCGATGTGGCATCCACCGTCTTGGCTGCCGAGGTGGAGGAGATGTTGCCGACCGTGATTCGGCCGCTGGCGAAGTAGCCCGCGATGTCGCTCGACCCGGCGAGCAGCCCTACCTGGATGAAAGTGACAAGCGATGCACCGGAAGTGCCCGGGGCGCCGTTGCCGATCTGGTTCTCCCATTGGTAGTGGGCCGCGTTGTCCCCGTTGAACTGCAACCACACGAAGCCGCCGCCGCCGCCTACGCTCTTGCGCGCGGTGTAGATCGCTTCGAGATGGTTGTAGCCGGCGGGGATGGTGATCGGCATGTTTGCGGCGTTGGCGGTCAGCACGGTCGAGCCGAGCAGCTGCGGCATATTCGCATCCAGGTCTGACGCTTTCAGCCGCTGACCCGAATTGAACGTCATAGCAACCCCCTTCTAGTGGCTCAAGATCGCGGGTTGCCACAGGCGGACATCCGCGCCGGCGGTCTGTGCTTTGACGACGCCGTTGACCGATCGCGTCAGCGACGAGAAGGTCTGCGGCGATGTCGTGCCGGTGATGCTGCCGACAGTGATGCGTTCGCCGCCCATGACAACGTCGAGCGGGAAGTCGGCCGCGTTGGTCGTCCACAAAGGCTTCGTCGGATCGGTGGTGTCCACCTGCATTGACGTGGCCGTGCTGCTGATCCCGGCGTGCAGCGTCGACCCGTCCGTGTCGACGCGGCCGAGCAGGGGATCGTCCAGGACTCCGACGCGATACGGCGCCTCAGGTGCGCATGTCCAGGATTCGGTGAAGATGAAGCCGTAGCACGTTTCGGTCTGGCCCTCCATGATCTGGCTGATGCCGTCCGGCGGCAGCCAGCCGGGAGTGCCGGTGACGGTGATGCGGTCGCCGATATCGGCGTCCTGTGCCTGGTAATACACCCCTGCGACATGGGGGCTCGCGAGGTTCACCGACAGCACCGGATACCGCAGATCGTCCACAGTGCCCAGATGCACCAGCCAGCCGGCTACGTCGCCCAGCTGCCCATCCGTGGCCAGGTTCACCGTCGGGGTCTGCGGATACGGCCCGACGCCAAGCGGGGGTGTCTGTGTGGACAGGGCGCCGCTGGTCAGCGCCTGCCGCACCGAGGAGCCGCGATTGGCGCGGGTCACAGTCACGTCATTGGCGATGAGCCGGTCGTCGTCCGTCGGCTCCAGCGGGGGTGCCAGCTGGGCGCCGGCGTAGTTCAGAGTGACCGCCGGGGCCTGGTTGAACATGCTCACGCGGGTCCGGTACGCCAGGCCGAACGCCTGCCTGGGCTCGAAGATCAGGCCCTTGTCGGCGTCCTCGCACTCCTGAAGCAGAGCGGCCACAGCCTGCGCGGTCTGCTGGCCCATCGCCACGGTGTCACCCGGCGCGCCGTAGACGCGGCAGGCGATGCCCTCCTCGGCGCACAGCCGCGCGAATCGGACGCCGGCCTTCTCGCCGATCCACGCGTTGATGGCCGCGCCGATGTTGAAAAGGCTGTCCCACGCGGGTTGCACGCTGACGTGACCGATGACCGCCGAGCCCATGCCGCCGCTCGGGGCGATGACGACCTGGTAGGCGTTGCCGACCGACCCTGCGACAGTGCCCGAGCCCGAGAGACCGAAGGTCGCGCCGGGGACGAGCGTGACGATGGAGTACTGGACGTTCGAACCCGAGGTCTGCAACTCGACCGAGGCGCGCAGCGGCTGATCGAGGATGTTGAATGCGATCACGCCGGTATCGAAGAGGTTGGTTCCGCCGCCGTTGTAGCCCTTGAGTTGCAGGCCGCCGCCGGTCCGGTAGAGGAGGTCGCATCGGGCCACCGTGCCGTAGGTGTACAGCGACGCGATGGTGGTGCCATCCGCCGGGGGCGATGACGACGGGACCTTCAGCAGGAAGCGCAACGTGTTCGCGGCCCCGGCCGGCGCGGTGTAGGCCTGCACGCTGCCGACCCAGCCGCTGCCGCCGAGCGTCGGCAGCGGCTGCGAGCACAGGAAGCTGGAGTCAGCGGCGAGCTGTGGACCGCCGCTGAAGTACATCGGGGAGCCCCCGGGCAGCCCTGAGGCGAGCACGGTGGAGCTGCTGCCGTCCTCGCACGGCCAATACGCCACGGGCGCCGTCGGGCCGGTCAGGCGCGCGTAGGCGCGGTAGGCCGCCGAGTACGGCGGCGGGCTGCCCGCGGTGAGCCTGCGCCAGCGGCCAGAGCCCTGGATCGGCGCGTATACGTCGGCGCCGGACGGCTCCCACCGCGGCGGCCACGCGGGGACTTCCGTATGGGCGCGGTACTTTCGATCGGAGATCTCCGCAGTACCGGACAGCGTCCAAGTATTGGCCTGGGCGTCGGTGAAGCTGGTGGTCCCGGCGGCCTGCGCGGTGAAGGTGGGGGACGCCACGACAGTGCCGCCGATGCCGTTGAGCAGCTTGACGGCGTAGATCTTGCCGTTGATGCCCTGGAGCGGCGTGAGGTTGAAGCCACCGCTGTCGGCCAGGTCGGCATTGGCGCCGATTGCCAGGGCGGCGGTGGTGGAGAAGAGCGTTGTCGCGCCGACGACGGAGGGGCTGCCTAACTGCGTCCACGTTCCGGCGATGGTCGGGGCGGTGTAGAAGGTGACGGTGCCGCTGGCGATTGCCAGAGTGACCTTCACCGCGATACGACCGACGGGCAGCGGCAGCGTCGAGGTGGCAAAGACGAGGGTGCTGCTCGTCGGTGCCCACACAAGCCGCACGGTATGGTCGTCGAGGACTTTCAGATCCCACGATTTGCCGACCGAGTTTGACCACTTCGAGGCGACGAGCGTGTTGCCCATGTCCGACGGCCACATGTCGACCTGAATCTCCAGGTCGCCGGTGATGTGCAGCGCGGTCGCGTCCGGGCAGGACGCGTAGCTGACGCCGTCCGTCTCCATCCGCAGGTACGTGCCGCCCTCCGGTACCGACACGCGCATCTGCGTGTTGCGGGTGAGCTGGCCGTAGTACGCCCCGAGCGGGTTGCGCGGGGAGAAACGCCCGCTCCGGTTGTCCAGGGTCAGCTGGCAGACGGTCGGGTTGAGGGCGTTGGCCTCGTCGGGGCGGCCGCGTGTGATCTGGACCGGGTCCCGGCTGTAGACGTAGCTGCTGACGTCGGTCCAGACCCCGGCGAGCAGCAGCTCGACGCGGGTGTCCAGGATCGAGGCAGGGAAAGTCATGAGCCCAGCACCGCCTGGACGTTCCCGCCGCGAAGCCGGATGGCGTGGCGCATGAAGCGCAGGAACATGTCCTCACCGCCGGTGGCCACCAGCTCGACCTGGACTGTCCCGACGCCGCCGCCCGCGCCATAGCCGCCGGCGCCGCCGCCGACGGAATGCGCCGGGAGCATCGGCCTGACCACCGAGGCGGTGCTGTGGCCGAAGTTGAGGGTGTCGAGCGCGGTCTTCATGCCGGGCTGGCTGACGACGGACGCTTTGACGATGTACTCACCCGCCGACGCGTTGACCGGCACCGAGTCGGACGTCGGTCCGCCGGGGCCGGTGACGATGCCGCCGGTCGCCATGTTGTAGCCGATGTGGTGGCCGCCGAAAATCAGGCCCGTAGAGCCGTACTTGTCCACCAGCGCCTGGAGCGAGGCCGCCGCAGATGAGGTATCCGCCTGCACGCCGAGGGTCACGGTGGCCAGCTTCGGCGTGGCGAGCAGGCTCTTGTTGAAGGCGTCGATCTGGTCGGTGGTCAGGCCCGCGGCCTTCAGTACGGCATCGAACTCCACGCGGGAGGCGTCCATGGCCTTGGTCCCGGCCGCGACCGAGCCGGTCTCCTCGGCCACCGACTGCGCGTGCGCGTTCGCCGCAGATGCCAGGTTGTAAATCGCCGTCATGTTCTTGCGGCCGGCCTCGGTGGTGATGTCCAGGTTTCTGCCGTTGTCGTAAAGAGCCTTCGTCAGGTCGGCGACTTTCTGCTGCTCGTCCAGAGCGGCCTTGCCCGCCGAAATGTGCACGCCGTTCAGCGCGTCCAATGCGTCCTTCAGAGAGGAGGCCTGAGTCTGCGCGGACTTCATCGCCTCGACCTCGCCCCTGACCGAGTCGTCGAGCTGGCTGCCGCTGTCGGCGGCGTCAGCTTCGGCCTTGGCCACGGCCTTGAGCCACTCCGTGCCGAGCTTGTGCACTTCGGTGGCCTGGCGGGCAGCCTCGGCCTCGTCGGCGGCCTTCTTGGCGGCGGCGTCGGTCGCACTGGCCTGCTTCGCCGACGCGTCCGCAGCCGCCGACGCCGCCTTCGCGGACTTGTCGTTCGCCGTGGTGTGCTTGTCGGCGGCCGTGGATGCCGCGGTCGCCGCACGCCCGGCCGCGGCGTCGGCGGTGGCCTGAGCCCGGGAGGCGGCAGCGGCAGCGGAGGCGGCCGCGGCGTTGGCGCGCTTCTTCTCCGCGGCGGTCGCGTTCGCGTTCGCGTTCACCTTCGCCGCGTTGGCGGCGTCGGCGGAGGCCTTCGCGGCGGCGTTGTTGGCCTTGGTCTGGTCGGCCGAGGCCTTCGTGAGGTCTTTCTGCGTGGTGGCGTCAGCCTTGCCCGCCACCTCGTGTGCCTTCGTCGCGGCCGTCGCGTCCTTGATCGCCGTGGCGTTGTTCACCTTCGCCGCGGTGTGACCCTTGGTGGAGGCGGTGTCGTCGTCGGTGGCGGAGGTGACGGCGATCTGCTCGTCGGTGAACGCGCGCTGAGCACCGGCGAGCGCGTATGCCGCGATAGCAGCCTGGGCCTGCGAATCAGCCTGCGCGGACGTGGCCTTGGCCCCGTCGGCGCTGCTCGCCGCCGCAGTGTCGGTGGCGCCGGCGCCAGCGAGGGCAGCCGAGGCGTTTGCGCCCAGGGCCGT
>JABFXP010000863.1 GCA_013361685.1 Catenulispora sp. | reverse complement strand
GGCCACGACACCTTCATCGAAATCAGCCCCCACCCCATCCTCACAACTCCCATCCAGGAAGCCACCGACCACGACGCCCTCGCCGTCGGCACCCTGCGACGCGACGCGGAAGGATGGCGCTCGCTGCTGACCTCGGCAGCCGTGCTGCACGCGAACGGCGGGCACGTCGAGTGGACCGCAGTGCTCGGCACGGCTCCGGTACGGCCCGGGACGTTGCCCACGTATCCCTTCCAACGCAAGTCGTACTGGCTGGAGCCGACGCTGTCCGGCGACGTCACCTCCGCCGGCCTCGACGCCTGCGCGCATCCGCTCCTCGGCGCGTCGCTGAGCCTGGCCGAAGGCCAGACGACCGTGCTGACCGGGAGCCTGTCGCTCCGGGGCCGCCGGTGGCTGGCCGATCACGCCGTCGCCGGGACCGTGCTGCTGCCGGGCACCGCGTTCGTGGAGCTCGCGCGGCACGCGGCGGACGTCGTCGGCTGCGAGGCGGTCGACGAACTGACGCTCCAGGCGCCGCTGCTGATTCCGGCCTCCGACAGCGTTCAGGTGCAGATCACGGTCGGCGAGGCCGACGACGCGGGGCGGCGGCCGATCGCCTTCCACTCCCGCCCGCAGCGCATGGCGGCGGGTTCGGGAAGCCCGGCCGGGTCGCCGGACGAGGACGACGGCTGGGCCGACCGGCCGTGGACACGGCACGCCGCCGGCTTCGTCAGCCCGGCGTTCGGTGCTCATGGGGCCGAAACCGACACGCCACCGGCCCCCGAGGCCTGGCCGCCCGCCGGCGCGACCGCGCTCGACGTGGCAGAGCTCTACGACAGCCTGGCCGAACGCGGCTACGAGTACGGCGAAGGGTTCCAGGCCGTACGAGCCGCGTGGCGGCACGGCGACGACTTCTCCGTCGAGGTGCGGCTGACACCGGACCAGGCGGACGAGGCTGCGCGGTTCGGCGTGCATCCGGCCCTACTGGACGCCGTGCTGCATCCGCTGGTCGGTGCGGCAGACGGGACACCGCTGCCGTTCGCGTGGCGAGGCGTGCGGGTGCACGCGCTCGGCGCGACGGCGGTCCGGGCCAAGGTGTCGCCGACCGGTGCCGACGGCGCCGTCTCCCTGCTCGTCACCGACGACCGGGGACGGCCCGTGGTGACGGTCGACTCGCTGGCGTTGCGGGCGGTCGATCCGGAACGGCTTTCCGGCAGGGAAGCCGCGCCGCTGCTTCGGGTGGCGTGGACTCCGGTGCCGGTGACGGTAGCGGCCGAGCGAGCCGTCCCCGAGTACGTGATGCTCGGCAACTCCACCGCGAACCAGACCGTATATCAGGACTTGGATGCACTGCGCGCCGCGCTCGATGCCGGAGCCGCCGTGCCCGGTGTCGTGGCCGCTGTCGTGCGCGGTGCCGTGGACACAGCGCACGACCAGCCGGCCGCCGTGCGGGCCGCGCTCACGGACACCCTCGCCCTGGTACAGGGCTGGCTGGCCGACGAGCGGCTGGCCGGCTCCCGACTCATGGTGGTCACCCGCGGCGCGATGGCCGTCGGCGATCCGGCGATCGGCGATCCGGCCACCGATCCGGCTACCGATCTGGCCGCCGCATCGGTCTGGGGCCTGCTGCGCAGCGCGCAGACCGAACACCCGAACCGCTTCCTGCTACTGGACCTCGATGACCGTTCGGATGCGACGGCGGCGATCAGCGCCGCGCTAGCCGCCGGAGAACCACAGCTGGCGGTACGGGACGACGCGTTCTTCGCGCCGCGCCTGGCTCGGTCCGAACCTGAGCCGTCCGAGTCGTCCGAGCCGCTGTTCACCCCGGACAGCCATGTCCTGATCACCGGCGGCACCGGAACCCTCGGCGGTATCACCGCCCGGCACCTCGTCGCCGGCCTCGGCGTCAGGAATCTGACCCTCGTATCACGCCAAGGACCGCACGCCTCCGGCGCCGACGACCTGCACGCCGAACTCACCGCGCAAGGCGCCACCGTCACCATCACCGCCTGCGACGTCACCGACCGCGACGCGCTGGCCGCCCTGCTCACAGACCTCCCGACAGAACACCCGATCACGGCTGTCATCCACACCGCCGGAACCCTCGATGACGCGACCATCAGCACCCTGACCGAGGACCAGCTCGACAGAACGCTGCGTCCCAAGGTCGATGCGGCCTGGCATCTCCATGAGCTGACCGCGGACCTCGAGCTGACCGCGTTCGTGCTGTTCTCGTCCGCGGCGGGGCTGCTCGGCAACGCCGGGCAGGCCGACTACGCGGCGGCCAACGCCTTCCTCGACGCGCTGGCGTGCCGCCGCCGGGCCGCCGGACAGCCGGCCGCGTCGCTGGCGTGGGGGCTCTGGGCGCAGGCCAGCGGTCTGACCGGCGATCTGGACCAGGCCGACCAGGCCCGCCTGTCCCGGGGCGGCCTGCTGCCGCTGAGCGTGGAGCAGGGCGTGGCGCTGTTCGACGCGGCGTGTGCGGCGGACACGGCGCTCAGCGTGCCGGCGCTGCTCGACCTGGCCGCC
>JABFXP010000683.1 GCA_013361685.1 Catenulispora sp. | reverse complement strand
CCGGCCACGGCGATCACTCCAGCCACGGCAACCACGCCGGCCACTCCCACGGCGTCGCCGCCGACGCCGACCGCCGCTGGCTGTTGATCGGCCTCGCCCTGATCGCCGGGTTCATGGGCGTGGAGGTGGTCGTCGGTCTGCTCGCGCACTCCCTGGCGCTGCTGTCCGACGCCGCGCACATGCTCACCGACGCCGCGTCGATCCTGCTGGCGCTGTTCGCGATGCGCCTGGCGGCCCGGCCGGCCAGGGGCGATTACACCTTCGGCCTCAAACGGGCCGAGATCCTGTCCGCGCAGGCCAACGGCGTCACGTTGCTGGTCCTGTCCGCGGTGCTGGGCTTCGAGGCGGTCCGCCGGCTGGTCAGCCCGCCGGCGGTGACCGGGGGCCTGGTGCTGGCCACCGCCTGCGTCGGGGTCGCGGTGAACATCGCCGCGGCGTGGTCCATCTCCAAGGCGAACCGCGGCTCGCTGAACGTCGAGGGCGCCTTCCAGCACATCCTGACCGATCTGTACGGCTTCATCGCCACCGCGATCGCCGGTGCGGTGATCCTGGCCACCGGTTTCGCCCGCGCCGACGCCATCGCCTCGCTGGTGGTGGTGGCCCTGATGCTGAAGGCCGGCGTCGGCCTGGTCGCCGCCGCCAGCCGCATCTTCCTGGAGGCCGCCCCGGCCGGCGTCGACCCGGACGCGGTCGGCGACCAGATGGCCGGTGTCGAGAACGTCATCGAGGTCCACGACCTGCACATCTGGCAGATCACCTCCGGCCAGGCGGCGCTGTCCGCGCACGTCCTGGTGGTGCCCGGCGGCGACTGCCACAAGGTCCGCCGCGACCTGCAGGACCAGCTGCGGGCCGGCCACGGCATCACCCACGCCACGTTGCAGGTCGACCACCTCAGCGAGGACGGCCGCGAGGTGCTGCAGATCACGCCCCGGCCGCCGCGGGACCCGTCAGGGCACTGCGAAGACGCCCACGGCCCGGTGCACACCGGCCGCGCGCACGCGCACTGACTCACCGCTCGCGCCGACTCGCGTCCGTCGAGCCGCCGGGTGCCAGTAGCATGGCCTTCCCCGACGAAGAAGGCTGATATGACCGACGCGATACCGCCGGCCCAGCTCCAGGCCGACCGGCCGAACATGGCCCGGATGTACGACTACGCCCTGGGCGGCAAGGACAACTTCGCCGCGGACCGGGAGGCCGTGGAGCGGCTGTTCGCGCTGTCGCCGGAGAACAAATACGTCCCGCTGGCCAACCGCCGCTTCCTGGGGCGGGCCGTGGACTTCGTCGCCCGGGCCGGCATCACCCAGTATCTGGACCTGGGCGCGGGCCTGCCGAGCATGGGCAACGTCCACGAGGTGGCCAAGCTGGTCCATCCGCAGGCACGGGTGGCCTACGTGGACAACGACCCGGTGGTCGCCGCGCACGCCCGCGCGCTGCTGACCAGCACCGACGCGACGGTGCGCGTGGTGCAGGAGGACATCCGGGAGCCGCGGCGCGTGCTGGCGCACCCGGACGTCGCCACGCTGATCGACTTCACGCAGCCAGTGGCGGTGCTGTTCGTGTCGGTGCTGCACGGCGTCACCGACGAGGAGGACCCGGCCGCCTTGGTGCGCGCGTTCGGCGAGGTGATGGCCCCGGGCAGCTGTCTGATCCTGTCGCACCTCACGCGGGAAGGGCACCCGGCCTCGGTCGTGCGCGCCAAGGAGGCGGTGTTCGCCCAGTCGAACACGGTGTTCCGCTACCGGAGCCGCGAGGAGATCGCCGCCTACTTCGACGGGTTCGACCTGGTCGACCCGGGGCTGACCCCGGTCACGGACTGGCGCTCGGACGGCTCGGAGCCCGAGTTCTCCGAGGCCGGCGCGTGGTGGCTCGGCGGTGTGGCGACGAAGCGGGCTTGAGACCGGGCGGGCTCCGGCGGCCGGGACCGCCGGAACCTGCCCGGATCGAACAGCCGCGATAGCGTGGAGCGCATGCAAGGCAACGAACTCCTCATCGACGCCTTCGGCCGCGTCCACGACGCAGTCCACTCGGCGGTCACCGACCTCACCCTGGACCAGCTGCACCAGCGCCTGGACCCCGACGCCAACCCGATCGCCTGGCTGCTGTGGCACCTGGCCCGCGTCCAGGACGACCACGTCGCCGACGTCGCGGGCACCGAGCAGATCTGGACCGCGCAGGGCTGGTCGGACCGCTTCGGCACGCCCTACCGCGACGCCGCCATCGGCTACGGCCACTCCAGCCACGACGTCGCCCGGCTCCGCGTCCCCTCCGCCGACCTGCTCACCGGCTACCACGACGCCGTCCACGAACAGACCGTCGCCTACGTCGGCGGGCTGAAGGACGACGACTTCGACCGTGTCGTCGACACCCGCTGGGACCCGCCGGTGACCCTGGGCGTGCGGCTGGTCAGCGTCGTGAACGACACGATGCAACATGTGGGTCAGGCCGCTTATGTGCGGGGCGTCCTGTTGCGGCAGTCCTGACCCCGCCGAGCCCCGCCGAACCCCACCGA
>JABFXP010000551.1 GCA_013361685.1 Catenulispora sp. | reverse complement strand
CCGGGCCCGGCCGCGCCCAGCACGGTGCTGCCCGGCGGCCGCGCCGCGGTGTGCCACGCGGTGCTGGACTGGCTCGTGGCCACCGACGCCGCGGCGCCGCGCACGCTGCTGATCACCGGCCCGCCGGGCGCGGGCAAGACGTTCACGCTGGCCTGGGCCGCCTCCGAGCTGGCGGTGCTGGCCGAGGAGGCGGACGACGAGCGCTTCGCGTGGGTGTCCGCGCGCGGGCTCACGCCGCGGGTGCTGGCGTGGCAGCTGGCCGGGCAGCTCGGGGTGACCGTGGCCGGCGCGCGGGAGTTGGGGCCGGCGCTGGGGGCGCGGTTGCGGGGCAACGGCGTCGCGGGTTCTGGTTCCGGGGCGCCGGTGGCCGGGTCGGGGTTCGGGCCCGGGGTGGCGGCCGAGGGCGACGGGGTCGCGGTGGGGTTCGCGGCCGGGGCGGTGGTGGACGGGGATTTGTCGGGGCGGGTCAACGGGGCGGCCGGGGGCGGGTCCACGGCTGAGCAGGGCGATGGTGAGGCTTCGGTTGGTGAGGTCGGCGAGCTCAGCGAGCACACCGATCTCGGTGTCGGTCTCGGTGTCTCTGCGTCGGGTGGTGCGGCGGCTGGAGAGGGCTCGGCCGGAAGAGGCCCGGCGCCAGGTGCCGAATCCGTCGGCGCGGCGGCGGCCGTCGAAGACGCGGAGCGCGCCGAGGCGGAGTTGCCCTTCGCGGCGCGGGCGAATCTGCCGGGGAGCCGGTCGGCCACATGGGATGTGCTGGCCAGCAGCGCTGCCGCCACGTATGAGGTCGGGCGGTGGTCGCGCGTCACGATCCTGATCTCGGAAGTCGATCTCGCCGGGCATCTGCGGGACGGTTCGGCGCGGGCGGCGGTGATCTCGGAGCTGGTGGCGCCGCTGGTGGCGGTGCCCGGGGTGCGGGTGATCGTGGAGTCGCGGGGCTCTGATCTGCCGGGGCCGATGTCCGTGATCGATCTGGGGGAGTCGCGGTGGACGGACAAGGCGGAGTTCGCCGCGTGGCTGGACGACCTGGTGCCTTCGGGCGGCGCGGCCGCTCCGCAGGCGTATCCGAACCCGAGTAAGGCGCGGGAGATCCTCAGCCTGGCCGTGAACCGGCATGCCGGGCTGCTCGCGGCGAGTGACGAGCGGCCCTGGAAGCTCGCGGCGGTGCCGTTCGACGTCGCGTTCCGGGAGGGGATCGCCGACCAGATCGTGTTGGAGCCCGCCAACCTGGTGCTGGTGCAGCAGCCGGCCTTGTCCACGGCGATCGACGCGCTGGGCGCCGCCGTGGCGCCGGGGACGCGGGCGGCGTGGCGCGTCGCGGGGCAGGCGCTCACCAACGCGGCCGGGGTGCCGGAGCGTGCCGCGATCCTGCACGGCGCCGCGCTCGCCGTCGGCGACCACGCGCTGGCCGAGGCGGTCGCCCCCTACACACGGGGCACGCGGCCCTCCGACGGTGCCTCCGTGGGCGAGCCGACGCCGTGGCTCACGCGGTGGGCCGGATGGCGTCCGCTGCCTCCTGACACGCCCCGGCCGACGCCGTGGCCCGGGCCGGTGGCGGCGCTCGCCGTCGCGCAAGCCATAGCCCTGACGGAGCCGGTTCCCGGCTCGGAAGAGGTCGCGGCGGACGAGGCGGCGGACGAGGCGGCGGCCGGCGGTGATGACGCTCCCCAGCCGATCGCCGAGGCCCCCGCCGAGCCAGCCGAACCGTACATCCCCTCCGCCCAACGAGCGACCATCATCCCCGGCCCCATCCCCGCGCCCGCGGTGACTCCCGCCGACCTCCCCGCCGAGTTCCTCGTCGCCATCGACGACCTCGCCCGCGCCTACCGCCTCGACCCCCGCGACGGCCGCATCGTCGGCCGTCCCGCGGCGCCCGTCATGGTCAAGGCCCGCACCGCGGCCGTGGTGGACCCCGCCCCCAGCCTCGTCCTCACCGACGCCAGCCGCCGCCTGGCCGCCCTCGGGCCCGGGGCCCCGCGCGGCGTCGTCTCGGCGGTGCGCGAGGTGCTGCCCGACACCGCCGTGACCGCCGTCGCGGTGGCGCGCGAGGCGCTGGTCTTCGGTGCCGGCGACGGACGCGTGCACGTGTGGGACGCCGTCACCGAGGAACTCGTCGCCGACCCCGAGGACCAGCACTCCGGCGCCGTCACGGCGGTGGCGGCCATCTGGATGCCGGACGTCGACATCCTCTTCGCCCTGTCCGGCGGGCTGGACGGCACCTTCCGGCTGTGGGCCGTCCCGGCCGACGCCAGCCTGCTCCCCGTGGAGGACCGCGGCGTCCCGGTCACCGCCGTCACCGCCGCGATCACCGAGGTGGGGCCGGTCGCCGCGGTCGGCTGGGCGGACGGCCACGTCACCGTCTGGGACCTCGCCGAGGCCCGCACCGGCCGGCCGATCCCGCTCGGCTGGGCCCCGAAGGCGCTCGCCCTGGGGTCCGACGGGCTGCTGGTCGCCGCGTGCGAGGACGGTCTGATGGCGATCGACGTGCAGCTCCGGGACTTCTTCGAGGCCTGACGCCTG
>JABFXP010000866.1 GCA_013361685.1 Catenulispora sp. | reverse complement strand
GTCCGGCGGCAGGCCGGAGCGGTCGGGCTCGAACAGCGCCGGCTGGGTGGTGGGGTTGTCGGCCGGCGCGTCGAGCGCGCCCTCAGCGCGGTCCGGCGGGACCGGCAGGCCGTGCAGGCGCGCCCAGGCGGCGCCCAGCGAGCGCGGTTCGCCGCAGCGGCCCTCGTAGGCCAGCAGCAGCGCCTCGGTCAGGGCCAGGTCGTGGCACTTGTCCACGCGGACGCCGCGCCGCAGCAGCGCCGGGGCGATGTCGGCGGTGGCGGGCCAGATCCAGCGCGGGTGCTCCGGGTCCTGCCAGGACGAGGCCTGTTCCAGTGCGCCGACCTCGGCTTCCAGGTCGGCGACGGCGCGCGCGGGGCCGGCGGCGTCTCCTTGGTCGGAGATCACTTGAAGGAAGCCGCGATCCTTGAAACCCTCTGGGTCGTAGGTCGCGGCGATCTGCACGAGATCATTGTCCGTGACGGCACCGACAAGAAGGACTGCCTCTATGACCAAGACCGCCGTCGTCACCGGAGCCAGCAGCGGCATCGGGGCCGCCACCGCGCGCCGGCTGGCCGCCGAGGGGTACCGCGTGGTGCTCGTCGCGCGGCGCAAGGAGCGGCTGGAGGCGCTGGCCGCGGAGCTGACCGGGCTCGGCCAGGCGGCGCAGGCCGTGGCGCTGGACGTCACCGACGCCGCGGCGGTGCAAGCGTTCGCCGACGGGCTGGAGTCCTGCGACGTGCTGGTGAACAACGCCGGGGGCGCGGTGGGCCTGGACTACGTCGCGGTCGCCGATCCGGCGGACTGGCGGGCGATGTACGAGGTCAACGTGCTGGGCTCGCTGGCCTTCACGCAGGCGCTGCTGCCCAAGCTGGTGGCGTCCGGGGCCGGGACGATCGTGATGATGTCCTCCACCGCCGGGCACAACACCTACGAGGGCGGCGCCGGCTACGCGGCGGCGAAGCACGGCACCCGCGTGATGGCCGAGACGCTGCGTCTGGAGCTGTTCGACCAGCCGGTGCGGGTGATCGAGATCGCGCCGGGGATGGTGAAGACCGACGAGTTCGCGCTGAACCGGTTCGGCGGCGACGCCGGCCGGGCCGCGGCGGTCTACGCCGGCGTCGCCGAGCCGCTGCTCGCCGAGGACATCGCGGACTGCGTGGCGTGGGCGGTGACCCGCCCGGCGCACGTGAACGTGGACCTGATGGTGGTGCGGCCGCGGGCGCAGGCCTCGAACTTCAAGGTGCACCGGGTCACGGAGTAGTCCGTCGCGTTCCGTCAGCCGGCGGCGGGCTCGGCGAGGCCGGCCACCGGCGCCGCCGGTGCCTGCGCCGGCCCGACGGCCTCGGCCTCAGCGGCGTCGGCCGGCGCACCCTTCTTGCTCAGGGTGGACAGCACCAGCCCGATCATGACCAGCGGGAACCCGACGATCACGCCGGCCTTCAGCGACTCGCCGAGGAACACCACGCCGCCGGCCACGGCCACCGCCGGGTTCACGAACGTGATCATCGACGACTTCGCCGGCCCGACCTCGGCGATCAGGCCGAAGAACAGCAGGAACGCCGCGGCGGTGCAGACCAGGCCCAGGGCGACCGCCGCCGCGGCGGCGTTGGCCTTGGGCATATGGGCCGGCAGGCTGAACGCGGCGATCGGGATGTAGAGCAGCGCCACGCCGGTCAGCGACAGGGTGATCACCGCCAGCGGCGGGACGCCCTCCAGCCGCCGCAGCACGAGCGTCGGCGCGACGGCGTAGCAGAAGGCGACCACGACCACCTCCAGCATGCGCCAGACGTTCACCTCGCCGACGTTCAGGCCGACGATCGCGATCACCCCGGCGAGCCCGATGAACAGCCCCGCCAGGCTGGTGCCGGACACCGCGTCCTTGTCTCCCAGGCGCCACATGATGATCGCCACGAAGAACGGCACCGCCGCGATCAGCAGCCCGGCCAGCGAGGACGTCATGTGCTGTTCGGCGTCGCCCAGCAGCAGCCACGGCCCGGCGATCTCCAGCGCGGCGAACAGGGCTATGAAACGCCAGTGCCGCAGGGCCGGCCGCACCAGGTCCCGCTTCATCGCCACCGGCAGCAGCACCGCCGCCCCGATCGCGGTGCGCGCGAACACGATGAACGGCGCGGTCATCCCCTCCAGCGCGACCTTGATCAGCAGGTACGGAATACCCCAGATCACCGCCATCGCGGCGAAAAGCAACCACCCGCGCTTGGACACGGCGACCCCCAATAGGACGAATACCGACGAGACGAAAACCAGCGGTAGTACCAGTTCGTGAGCTCTTTGTAACAGCCGCAGGGCCCTTGAGCATATTCCGCGACCGCTTCCCAGGAAATGAGCGCTCTGCCAAAGTGGACATCCAGCAGGGAGCAACGGGATGATCACCCGGAGGTAGCGATATGCCCAGCCCGACACGCAGACGCTCCAGGACAGCCGCCGCCGCCGTCGCGGCGGTCGCGCTGACCGGCTCGCTGACGGCGGCGCGGGCCGCGCCGGAGCACCGGCACCCCGGCGAGCCGCCGCGCACGCC
>JABFXP010000886.1 GCA_013361685.1 Catenulispora sp. | reverse complement strand
GGCCACCGCGCCGGTCGGCCACACCACCGCCGCGGTCATCGCCGCCGCGCCGGCGCCCCAGGCGATCGGCACCAGGCGCTGCCGGCCCAGGCCGACCAGCGCCGGCTGCAACACGCCGACCGCCATCAGGCCGCCGGTGCCCACGCCCATGACGGCCAGCGACAGCGCGGAGATGTCGTGCGCGTTGAAGAACGCCGACAGCACCCACGGGCCGAGCACCGCCAGCCCCAGCGCGGTCGCCGCGCCCAGGCCCAGCATCGCCGCCACGCCGGCCAGCACCGTGGCCCGGACCTGGTGGATGGCGCCGCGGGCGCCGGCCGAGGTGAGCCGGGGCAGCAGCAGCGCCGTCACCGGGCCGGTGAGCAGCACCGGGATCCGGGTCAGGCTGACGGCCTGCACGAAGGCCGCCGCGGTGGCCGAGGCGTGGCTCAGCCGCGCGCTGGCGGCCAGCGCGGGCAGGTTGGAGACCAGCTGCGACAGCAGGCCGGCGCCGACCAGGAACAGCAGGCTCGCTGAGACCCAACGGGCGGCGCCGGACGTCGCAGCCGGCACGGCGGCGCCGTCGCGGCCGGTGCCGCCCGCGCCGTCACCCGCGGTCGTGCCGGACTCACCGAGCGCCTCCCGCAGGAACGGCCGCAGCTTCCAGAACCCCACCGAGGCGGCGAACAGCAGCCCGACCGCGTACACGTAGCTGTACGTCAGCATCGAGCCCGCCCCGAGCACCGCCAGCGCCAGACACGGCACCAGCCGCGACCCGCCCTCGGCCAGCAGCGTCAGCGCGTAGGCGCCGAACTGCTGGGTGCCGCCGAGCAGGCCGCGCGTGATGTAGGACAGCGTCGCGGTGCAGGTGCCCAGGAACACCGCGCCGATCAGCGGCCAGGCGCCGTGCAGCGGCCCGGCCACCAGCAGCGGCGAGATGGCCGCGATCAGCAGCAGACAGGTCGCCGACAGGACCCCGGCCTGCCGGAAGGACCGGCGCACCACCGGGCCGACGTCCGCGCCGGTGGCCCTGGCGTGGCTGACCGACCGGCTCACCTCCTGCTCCAGGCCGATGAAGATGCCCTGGCCGACGGTGTTGACGACCACGTAGAACGAGGCCATGGCGGCCTTGTCCCGGTTGTCGGGCAGGTGCCCGGCCAGCGACAGGAACGCGTAACCGGCGACGGCGACCATGACGAGGGATCCGCTCATGGCCACCGTCGGGCTCCACAGGAGCCGGCGGATCGTGGTGGGGTTCACGTACGGTGCCGCCTCAGTCCGTCAGTCCGGCCTTCAGCGCCGCGCCCTCGGTGAAGTACGGCGTCAGCCGGTTGTCCACCAGGCTCAGCGCCGAGCCGATCGCCATGTGCATGTCCAGGTACTGGTAAGTGCCCAGGCGACCGCCGAACAGCACGTCGGACTCCTTGGCCGCGAGCTCCCGGTAGGCCAGCAGCCGGCGCCGGTCCTGCGGAGTGTTGACCGGGTAGTACGGCTCGTCGCCGGGGCCGGCGGACCGCGAGTACTCCTTGACGATCACCGTCTTGTCCGCCGGGCTCTCCCGCTCGGGGTGGAAGTGCTTGAACTCGTGGATCCGGGTGAACGGCACGTCCTCGTCGGCGTAGTTCATCACCGAGGTGCCCTGGAAGTCGCCGACCGGCAGCACCTCCTGGACGAAGTCCAGGGTGCGCCAGCCCAACGCGCCCTCGCAGTGGTCGAAGTAGCGGTCCAGCGGGCCGGTGTACACGATCGGGGTGCCGGCCGGGATCTGGTCGCGCACCTCGAAGAAGTCGGTGTTCAGCCGCACCTCGATGTTCCGGTGGCCGGCCATCTTCTCCAGCCACGCGGTGTAGCCGTCGACCGGCAGACCCTCGTAGGTGTCGTTGAAGTACCGGTTGTCGAAGGTGTAGCGGACCGGCAGCCGGGTGATCACCTCGGCCGGCAGCTCGGTGGGGTCGGTCTGCCACTGCTTCTTCGTGTAGCCGCGGATGAACGCCTCGTACAGGGAGCGGCCGATCAGCGAGATCGCCTTCTCCTCCAGGTTCGCCGCGTCCGCCGAGTCGATCTCCTTGGCCTCCTCGGCGATCAGCTCCCGGGCCTCGGCCGGGGTCAGCGCCCGGCCGAAGTACTCGCTGATCGTGCCCAGGTTCACCGGCAGCGGGTAGACGCGGCCGGAGAAGACCGACCACACGGTGTGCCGGTAGCCCGTGAAGTCCGTGAACTGGTTCACGTAGTCCCACACCCGCTTGTTGGAGGTGTGGAACAGGTGCGCGCCGTAGCGGTGCACCTCGATCCCGGTCTGCGGTTCGCGCTCCGAATAGGCGTTGCCGCCCAGGTGGTCGCGCCGGTCCAGGACCACCACCCGCTTGCCGAGCTGCGAGGCCACCCGTTCGGCGACGGTCAGGCCGAAGAACCCGGAGCCGACGACGACGAGGTCGGCCTCGAAGGCGGTCACGAGCTCTCCCGGCGGGTCGAGTGCTTCGCCGGGCCGAAGGCGTGGCGGGCCAGGTTCTTGATGCCGGCGGTGTGCTTCTTCTTGATCGCGGCCGGCAGGAAGGTGGCGGCGTTCAGCCGCGAGGAGATGTGCCGGCGCCCGGCCTTGGCGGCCTTGTGCCAGCCCAGGGCCTGCATCTCGCCGGCCATGGTGAGGAAGTAGTCGCGCTCCTCGATGAACCGGGTGCCCTCCAGCGCCCGCCAGGAGGAGTCGCTGGCGCTGTGCCGCCGGTACTCGAAGCACACCTCGGGGTCGACCACCATCGATCCGCCGGCCTTCACCAGGTCCAGCAGCAGCGCCAGGTCCTGCACGACGTTCAGGCCCCGGCGGAAGCCGATCGCGGTGACCCGCTCGCGGCGGAAGCACAGCGAGGGGAAGTAGGTCCAGTTGCTCGCCAGCAGGCTGGCCGCCAGTTCCTCCCCGGCCAGCCGGGTGGGCTCGCTCACCTTCGGCATGTAAATACGCTGTTTCGCGGTGTCCACCAGCGGCCGGACCGGGGTGTTGTGCTCGTCGATGACCTGCACGCCGGGCTGCACCACGGCCGCGTCCGGGAAGGCCCGGTAGGCCTTCAGGACCACGTCCACGTAGTTGGGCCGGTACAGGTCGTCCGCCCCCATGATGGACACCAGATCGGCCTGCGCCATGCCCAGGCACTTGCGGAAGTTGCCGTTCGCGCCGAGGTTCTCCTCGTTGCGCTCGTACCGCACTCGCGAGTCCTGCTCGGCGAGTCCGGCGAAGTAGCCCGGAATGGTCTCATCCGGGTACCCGTCGTCGACGACGGTGAGTCGCCAGTTCGGATTGTCCTGCTTGAGGATGCTTTGAACAGTTTGCTTCAGAAGTCCCGGGTCGCCGTAGAAGGGCACGAATATGTCGACTTCATCTGCGGACATAATGTCACTTTCGGTGGTTGGGCCGCCGGTCGGTCGGTCCGGCCGGGCCGGGCGCGCCGACCTGGAGCGGCGAACATATTACCCGTCGGAGCTGCGGCCCCGGTGCCCGAACCCGCTCACCCGCCGTTCCCGGCGTCCCCGTCCGGCCGCGTGCGCCGGTGCGATGGTGGTCACGATCGATCCCCGTGTCGGCTCCTGAAGGTCGGGCGCGGCGGCTGGTCCGCGGCCTCTCCTGACTGACAGTGCCGATGCGCTCGATAGGTTGCATGACTTCGCGAAAAACTCAGTAGAAGACGCCTGGATGCGGGGCGCGGTTCCGTCGGGGCGAGAATCCGGCACCGGATCACCGGCGGGCGCCGGGCGGTGCTCAGCGCCGCCAGCCGGCCCAGGCGGACTCGACCATCGCCCGCACGTCCAGCCGCGCGGACCAGCCGAGTTCGGCGCGGATCAGGTCCGCCGACGCCACCGACCGGGGCGGGTCGCCGGGCCGCCGGGCCTCCACGACGCCGCGCAGTCCCGGATCGCCGACGACCTCGCCGACGGCGGCGATGATCTCGCGCACGGACACGCCGACGCCGCGCCCGGCGTTCACCACCAGCGCGGTGGCCGGGTCCGCCGCCAGCCGGCGCGCCGCGGCGACGTGCGCGTCCGCCAGATCCGCGACGTGGATGTAGTCGCGGACGCAGGTGCCGTCCGGGGTCGGGTAGTCGTCGCCGAAGACGCGCGGGGGCAGACCCGCGCTGAGCCGCTCGAAGACCATCGGGATCAGGTTGGCCGCGCCGCGGTCGGCGAGCGCGGGGCCGGCGGCGCCGGCCACGTTGAAGTAGCGCAGGCTCACGTGGCCGAAGGGATGCGCGGCGGCGGTCGCGGCGACCAGTTGCTCGCCGATCAGCTTCGTCAGGCCGTACGGGCTCAGCGGCGCGCAGGGCGTCCGCTCGGTCACCCGGTCCACGTCCGGCATGCCGTAGACGGCGGCGCTGGAGGAGAACACCAGCGAGCCGACGCCGTGCTCGGCGATCGCGGTCAGCAGGACCCGCAGACCCTCCACGTTCTCGTGGAAGTAGTGCAGGGGGCGGGCGACGGATTCCTCGACGCGCTTCTTGCCGGCCAGGTGGATCACGCCGGTGACCCGGTGGTCGGCGATCGCCGCGTCCAGGACGGTGCGGTCCAGCACCGAGCCCACGATCAGGTCCACGCCGTCCGGGACCCGCTCCTTCAGACCGGTGGACAGGTCGTCGAGGACGACGACGCCGGCGCCGTCGGCGCGCAGGGCCGCGACCACGTGCGCGCCGATGTAGCCCGCGCCGCCGGTGACCAGCCAGGTCATCGGGGCAGGCCGGGGGCCAGCCCGGGGAGGTCGGACCGCCCGGACTGCTCGAACAGCTCGGAGCGCTCCGTCCGCCCGGGCAGCTCAGAGGACCACTCCGGCTGTTCGGCCTGCTCGATCTGCCCGATCTGCTCGGCCGCGGATCCGCGCCGCGGCCCCGCGATCGGCAGCGGTCCGGCCGGCTGCTCCGCGGCCGCGCGCTCCTGCGGGCTCTGCGCGCTGCTCAGCGCGATGCTGCGCGCCAGGTCGGTGAACCGCCGCTCCAGGTTGCGGAACCGCAGGAAGGTGTTCACGGCGAAGAACGCGAACGCCACCACCAGCAGGTACAGCAGCAAGTCCGCGCCCCGGCCGACCCCGACCTTGTGCGCCAGCCAGGTGGTGTCGTTGGGGCGCAGCACCGCGTCCAGGTTCAGGATCAGGAAGATCACGAAGCCGATGCGCTTGAAGGCCTGCGTCCGGACCGAGTGCGAGCTGCGCACGAAGAACGCGAACAGCGACAGCGCGACGCCGATGAGGATGATCTGGATGATCATGACGGGTCATGCCCCCCGCTGCCGGACCGAGAGGTCGAACAATATATTGACACCGTTGATCAGGGACTGGCCCTTGGACCGCGAGTATTCCGTGTACAGGATCGTCACCGGAACCTCGCGCACCTTCAGCCCGGAGCGGGCCAGGAAGCCGACGATCTCCGAGGCGTGCGCCATGCCGTTCATGGTGATCCGCAGCTTCGCCGCGGCCTCCCGGTTGAGCACCCGCAGCCCGTTGTGGGCGTCGCTCAGCTTGAGTTTGCGCGCGGTCGGGCTCAGCGCCACCACGGTGCGCAGCACGACCCGCTTCAGCAGCGGCACCTGCTCGTTCTGCTCCAGGAAGCGCGAGCCCAGCACCACGTCGGCGCCCTCGTTCCGGGCCACCGCGAGCATCGCCTCGGCGTCCTCGACCCGGTGCTGCCCGTCGGCGTCGAAGGTGACCAGGTAGCGCATACCCGGCTGGGCCAGCGCGTAGGCGATGCCGGTCTGCAACGCGGCGCCCTGCCCCAGGTTCACCGGGTGCCGCACCAGGTGCGCCCCGGTGGCGGCGATGTGGGCGGCGGAGTCGTCGCGACTGCCGTCGTCCACGCACACGATGTTCGGGAACGTCTCGCGTGTGCGCTCGACGACGTCGCCGATCACGGCTCCCTCGTTGTAGACCGGTATCACGATCCACACGTCGTCGTAGTCGGTCATCGCCGCGCACCTCCTTCGGAATCCGGTAGCAAGTCCCCGTGTCACCGCCGTTGCAGACGAACAACAGCCGACGATCGCACATGCTACTTAACAAACGGCCCGGTGCCGGACCGCCCGTGCGACCGCCGGCGGCGCGCCGCCCGCGGTCCCCAGACTCTGACCGCGGGCGCGGCGTGTTCGGTTGTCACCGCCGCCGAAGAGGTCTAGATCGTCCCGTTCTCCACGGCCTTGACGATCCACGGGACGACTTCGTCCAGCATGTCTTCCAGCGAGGTGGTGGCCTCGAACCCGAGAACGCGCTTGGCCTTCTCGGTCGCCGGCACCCGGCGCTGCACGTCGTGCTCGAACGGGTCGTCGGACACCAGGGTCAGCGGCACGTCCGGGCCCTTGATCTTGCGCCAGATCACCTCGGCCAGCTCGGCCACCGAGTGCCCGGCCGGCGTGGAGAGGTTGAAGTCGTCGTTGTACGCGTCCGGGTGCGCCATCGCGGTCACGATCCCGCGCGCCAGGTCGCCGCCGTAGGTGTAGTGGCGGACCTGCTCGCCGGTGCCCAGGATGTGCAGCGGGTCCTGGCCCTTGACGATCTTCTGCACCAGGTCCGGCACCACGTGGCTCATCGCCAGCTTCACGTTGCCGGACAGGATCTCCTCATCGCCCAGCGCCCGGGACTCGCCGATGCCGACGCAGTTGAACGGCCGCACGATCGTGTAAGGCAGCTTGTACTGGTCCCACGCCGCCCGCGCGAAGTACTCCACCGCCAGCTTCTGGAAGCCGTACGACGACAGCGGCGGCGCGATGCGGCGCTCGGAGCCCTCCTGCGAGGGCCACTCCTGGGCCGACTCGAAGACCATCGAGGACGACAGGTACGTGACCTTGCGCAGCCGCCCGTTGCCGGCGTCGTGCGCCTTGATCGCGGCGTCGCAGGACGAGGCGATGATGCGCTCGTTGGCGGCCAGCAGGTCGTAGGCGTAGGTGTGGAAGTAGGAGATGCCGCCGATCAGCGCGGCGCCGGCGATGAACTGGTCGCAGTCGGCGAGCAGTTCGATCATCAGCGGGGTGTCCCGCACGTCGCCCTCGACGAGGGTGTAGCGCTCGTGGTCGTCGTAGGACTTGGTGATCTTCCCGTACTTGGAGAAGTTGTCGATGCCGACGACGGTGTACCCGCGCTCGAGCAGCTCCTCGACGACGTAGCCGCCGATGAAGCCGGCCGAGCCGGAGACGAGGACTTTCTCAGACATGGGATCAGCTCTCTGTGGGTCGGTGCGTGTTCGGCGCGCGGTCGGCGCGGTCGGAGTGGGGGTGCGGCGCGGGCGGTGTCTCAGCGCTCATCGGACCCGGCGGGCCGCGATGCCCGCCGGGCCTTGGCGCGCACCTGGTCCACGGTCAGCGGCGGCCCGAAGGCGAACCGGTACCAGCGCAGGTACTTGGGCAGCCACCGGCGCAGCTGGAAGTTGGAGTCGCCCTGGGCCCGGTCCAGCCAGATGGTCGGGATCTCCGCGACCGGGCGGCGCAGCCGGCGGGCCTTGGCCGCCAGCTCGATGCCGATCTCGAAGCCGTCCCGGGACTCGATGCCGACCTCCCGGACGAACTCGGTGGAGTAGGCCTTGAAGGAGTTCGTGGCGTCCCGGGTGCCGACCCGGGCGAACCAGGCCAGCGAGCGCCCGGCGGTCCCGGACATCAGGCCCTTGAGCATCGGCCCGCCCACCTGCTGGCCGCCGGCCATGTAGCGGGAGGCGGCGGCCACCGCGACCCCGCGCTCCACCAGCCGGGCCAGTTCGTCGATCTGCCGCGGGTCGTCGCAGCCGTCGGCCATGGTGACCACGGCCGCCGGGCTGCGGGCGGCGTCGATGCCGAACCGGATGGCGTTGGCCGGCCCGCGGCCGTAGGTGTTCAGCAGCGGCTTCAGGCGCGGCTCGGCGACGGCGTACTTCTCTATGACCGGCAGCGTGGTGTCCTCGGGGGTGTCCACCACCACCAGCACCTCGCACGGCAGCTGGACGGCCTCGAACAGCCGGTCCAGCACCGGCCGGATGTGCTCGCCCTCGTTGTAGGCCGGGATCACCACGGTCACCTTCGGCCGGAAGTCCGGGCCCTCCGGATCCACCCCGGTCTCCGGGCCGCCCATCGCACTCATCTCCGTACTCATCCCCCAGGTGCCCGTGCCCGGGCTCAAACCCGGACTCCGTTGCCGAGCAGGTTCCAGATGTCCGCGACCGGCACCGTCGGCTTCAGCTCCCGGTACTCGGCGTGCGGGGCGCCGATGATCAGCAGATCCGCCTTCTCCAGCACCTCCTCCAGGCTCACCAGCGAGGGGTCGGAGGTGACGAGGGGGTCGGTGCACAGCACGGCGGCCGCCTTGAACTTCAGGATCCTCTTCAGCTTGTAGGACAGCGAGGACCGGATGTCGTCCGAGCCGCCCTTGAAAGCCATTCCGAGGATACCGACGGTCAGGTCGCGCAGCGGGAACTGGGAGTCCAGCCGGTCCACGACGTACAGCGGCAGGCCCTCGTTCGTCGTCATCGCGGCATAGCCGAGGGTGAAGTTGTTGTTGTGGAACGCCGCCAGCTGCATCGCGTCCTTGAACAGGCACGGCCCGGCGGCGAAGCCGGCCCCGGGCATGTCGGCGGCGCGCGGGTAGTCCTGCGTCAGCCCGGCCCGGATCCGCTCGAAGTCCAGCCCGCGGTCGTTGGCCATCATGTAGAACTGGTTCACCGCGGCGAACTTGATGTAGCGCCAGGTGTTGGTGAACAGCTTGGCGAGTTCGGCCTCTTCCGGGCTCAGGTGCACGATCTTGTCGGTGAGCCGGCGGAACAGTGCCTCGGCGCGGTCCTGCGCCCGCTCGGTGCGGCCGGAGACGATCTGCGGCAGCTCGAACAGCTCGGTCATGGCCTTGCCCTCGGCGATGCGCTCGGGGCAGAACGCCACGTCCACGTCCACGCCCAGGCGGTCGATCATCCGCTCCACCAGCTCGGTGACGCCGGGGTAGACCGTCGAGCGCAGTATCAGGATCTGGCCGTCCCGGAAGTGCGGCGCGCAGGCCTCCAGGGCCCGGGGGATCGCGGTCTGGTCCGGGTTCAGGTGCTCGTCCACCGGGGTGCCGATGACGACGACGACGTGCTCGCAGTCGGCGACGACGGCCGGGTCGGTGGACGCGGAGAGCCGGCCGGCCGCCACCACCCGCTTGATCACCGGCTCCGCGCCGGGCTCGTCGAACGGCAGCCGGGCCTCGTTGACCGCGGCGACGGCGTCCGCGCTGACGTCGTAGACGGTCACGGTGACGCCGCGGTCGGCCAGCGCCACCGCCAGCGGCAGGCCCACGTGCCCGCCGCCGCCGATGACCACGACGTCGTGGGCGAAGCCGCCACGAGTGGTTTCGGACATGGAATCCCTCTGCTCTCTTGACGAAAGTGTGGCATCGGCGTTTGCGGGGTAGGGGGACGAAGCGCGGTGTGGGGTGTGTGAGAGTGCTGCGACAGCCGATGCCTCACCCTAAGGCATCGGCCGTGGCGGCGCGGGCTTTGTGCGGTACCCGAACGGTGCGGAAGCGAGCGCCGCCGTGCGGCGGCGCCGGGTCAGCCGCGGGCCCCGACCAGCATGACACCGGTGGCGAAGACCGCGACCCAGACCGCGCCCAGACCCATCATGACCCGGTCCTTCAGGACCACGTCCTCCGGCTCCCCGGCACTG
>JABFXP010000494.1 GCA_013361685.1 Catenulispora sp. | reverse complement strand
GGCGGCGGTCAGCGCCTCCAGCCGCCGCAGCACCGCCTTCGGCATGTCGGACGGCGCGCCGGCCAGCGCCGCCAGCGACTCGGCGATCCGCCGCTCCCGGTCCCACATCCGCCGCTCGTACACGGCCTGCCCGGCGCCGACCCCGGTGTCGATGACGATCCGCCGCTGCTCGGCGAGCGCGTCCACGGCCTGCCGGACCAGCAGCTGGTCCTGCCCGAGCAGCGCCACCGCGGCGGCCAGCAGCGTGGCGTAGGGCAGGAAGCAGTGCCCCGAGACCGCCGCCGCCGCGTCCAGCCGGTCCAGCACCGCCGCGCGCGCCCGCACCGGCGAGTCCTCCGGGATCCCCGAGGCCATGGCGATCTTGTCGGCGGTGGTGAAGCCGATGCCCCGCACCGCCTCGATCAGCCGGTAGGGGTCCTCCGTGACGATCTCCGCCGAGGAGTCCCCGAACTCCCCGTAGATCTTCACCGCGAAGCTCGGGCCGATGCCGTAGCCCTGCAACAGCACCATCAGCTCCCGCACCTGCTTGTGCGCGATCCAGGAGTCGGCGATCAGATCCTTGCGGCCGGGCCCGATCAGATTCACCTCGAGCAGCCGCTCCGGCGTCTCGTCGATGACGGTCAGCGTCTCCTCGCCGAACGCCTCCACGATCGCCGCCGCCAGCTTCGGCCCGATGCCCCGCACGATCCCGGACGCCAGGTACAGCCGGATCGCCCGCACCCCGGACGGCGCCGCCGGCTCGCAGGCGTCCACCACCAGCTGCGTGCCGTATTTGGCGTGGGTGACCCACTCACCCCGCACGCGCACTGTCTCTCCGGGCTGCACTCCCGACAGCGCGCGCCCGGCGACGATCACCTCGGTCCCGTCGGCGCCGGTCGCCCGCGCCACGGTGTAGCCGTCCGGCCGCACGGTGATCAGCCGGTCGACCGAACACTCCAGCTCGACCCGGTCGTGGGCCTCGCCCACCGGCAGCTCCTCTTCTTCGGCACCCGCGATCACCTGGGTTGACGGTAGCAAGCGGGACTGACGAATGCGGGAAAGCGGGGTGGGCAGGTCTGCGTCGGCGGGGTGGGGGGCCGCTGTCGGGCCCGGGCCGGCGTCAGGTCTGGGCCGCTGTCAGAGCTGGGTCGCTTGCAGGGCTGGGCCGGCGCCGCCGCGGTCCTCACGCCCAGTCGATGGAGCTGTCCGCGACCAGCTCCCGCAGTTCCTCCGAACCGTCGTCCTCAGCGTCCGCCGCGCCCCCGGCCACGGCCTCCTCCAAGGCTGCGGCATCGGGCCCCAGAACGAAGTCGAACATCCCCGGCAACCACCCCAGCGCCTGCTCCACAGCCCGCAACGCCACCATGTTGGGCGGCCGCCCGGCCTCCACCTTCGCTATCACCGTGTCGGTCACGTAGGCCAGTCCGGCCAGGTCGGACTGCGTCCACCCCCTGGCTTCGCGGGCCTTGACGATCATCGCCGCCAGCCGGTCATAGCTCTCGCCCATACGTGCATTCTGATGCACGCGGCCCCGCAGCCGCGCATGGAAGGGCACGAAGGTCCGCTCACGACGGCCGATGGTCGGGCGCCAGCGCGGCGATCACCGCGAGCCCGGTCTCCTCGGCGGTGAGATACGGGCGCACATCATGCGCCTTGGAGCCGTTGTGGACGGGGATGTCGGTGACGCCGACGCCGAACAACGGCGCCAGCTTCTTCTGCGAGGCGACGACGTCACCGCGATCCGCGACGTTGGTCCAGAAGCGAAGCGGCGCCGGCCAGGCGGCTCTGCCGTCGACGGGGAGCGGGTCGAGCCGGTCGAAGATCAGACCACGCACTCCCAGCGGGGATCCCAGCGAGATGAAGGTGTCGACCGGCCACTCGGGATTCGCGCACAGGGCCTCGTAGGCGACCACGGAACCCAGCGAGTGGCCCACGATGACCCGCGTCTCGGGGGTGATCTGCTGAGCGAGCCGGTCGATCGCGGCCGAGCGGACGGCCGGCTCGGTGAAGTAGCGCCGCACCTGCCGCAGGCTCAGGATCAGCAGCCGATCACTCACCCGAGCGAAGCATTTGGAGTGGCCCAGCGCGTTCAGCGCACGCTGCACGAGCAGGGGAGTGCGGACGCGCGTCTCGGCGTCCGGACCGGTGACGCCGGGTTCGGTCGCGGCGGCCTCACGCCACCACTGCATGAGCAGCTCGACGTCGAACGGATCGGTGATGTCGGAGGCGTCGAGGTCCGGCTCGCCGATCGCTCGTCCGCGCGGGCGGAAGAGGTCGCCGTAGAACGCCATCGCGACGTCGGAGGCGTCGGGCGGCGTACCGCCCGCCAAGGCGACCCCGTCGCGCAGGGCGGGGAGCCAGTCGGACAGGAGGGACTCGGCTCCCTTGTTCTGCTGAGCGATGCCGTGGATGAGGACGAGGCGGCTCATGAGGAGGTCCTTCCGGTGAGGCCCCGGAGGTCGAGGGCGATGGTGCCGAGGTCGGTGGCGACGTAGAGCTGGCCCTGCGGGCTCAAGGAGAGGTCGTTGACGACGACTTCGAGCCCCAGCTCGCCGACGACCCGGCCGGTGTCCAGAGCCATGACGCTGACCAGCCCGGCGGCGTCGCCCGCGATCGCGACAGGCAGGCCGTCGAGTTCGCCGGTGCACAGCGCGAGCACCGCGTCCTGGCGCTGGGATATGTGCAGCTCGATGGGAGATCGGGAAAGCAGATCCCACATGTGGATCCGGCCCTCTTCGTCTCCCGCCACGAGAACGTGGCGACCGTTCCGCCGACCGGTCGCCAAGGACTGGAAGCTGCTGATCTGCTGCGCCAGAGGCTCTCCCAGCGATCGTCCCGACGGGAGCTCCCACATGCGGATCGTCCCGTCGAGGGCGGCGCTGCAAGCGATGGCTTGGCCGTCGAGGTCAACCGTGGCGACGGCTGTGACATATGCGGTGTGTCCGGACAGTGGCCCGGCCGCCGACTGCCGCGAGTCCAGATCCCAGATCCGCAGTGTGGTGTCGAAAGATCCTGACACCAACAAGTTCTGGCCGGCGACGCGCATCGTCGACAAAGCTCTGACGTAGCCCGTGTGGCCGCGAAGTTCCGCCGGCGGCTCTGAGGCGGCCGCGTACCAGATCTTGATCGCGCCCGAACGCTCGCCGAGGATGCAGCCTGCGAAGTCGTCTGAACCGATCAGGGTCATCCCGCCGACGTTCTTGCTCGCGATCAGCGGTGCTGTGGCCTGGGCGCCGGATCCGGCGGTGTGGAAACGGATCGTGGCGTCGATGCTGGCAGTCGCCACGACCTGGGTCCCGTTGACGTCGGCGATACCGATGGCGGCGATTTCGGCTTCCAGGCCGCTCAGCGGTTCGCCGATCGGCCGCGAGGTCTTGTGATTCCAGACCCGCATCGCTTGTTGCTCGCAGATGACCACACCGGTGCCTGTGCCGGTCAGGCAAGCATGCTGCCCGCTGGCTCCCCGCAAGATCAGAGAACTCAGTTGCGTACCGTCGGACAACCGCCACAAGCGGGTGGTGCCGTCGTAGGACGAGGTCAGGGCGACATCGGCTCCTTCGACGACGCCGAGCGTCACTGAATCGATGCGACCTGTGTGTCCGATCAGGGCGGGCCCCACCTCTTGCGTGGTGATGACGTCCCACATGCGGACGACGTTGTCGTCCCGGGCGAACATGGCGACCGGACGACCGGCCACGAAGCCGACACCGACCGAATCGCCTCGGGTGTCCGATCGGCTCCGTTTCAGCGATCCGGAAAGTCTTGGTGGTACTTCAGCATCGCTGAGCAGCCAAGCGTACGCATCGCCGGAGGTGGTGGCGACAAGCAGCGCCGTACCACCCTCGGCGGCGCAGACAGCGAGTCCGGAGACGCCCCCTCGGTGTCGGGTCAGAGGCGATATCGGCTGCGTCCCGTTCTCGGGATCCCAGAAGCGCACTGTGCCGTCCGCGCTTCCACTGATGACCAGGCATCGTCCCGCGTGTTCGGCCAGGGCCAGCGCCGTCACGGAGTTCGTGTGGCCGGTGAGCGGTCCGATCAGGGGCTGCTGGGTGGCACAGTCCCAGACATAGATGGTCGTGTCAGTGCTCCCCGTCACGGCTATCGTCCGCGATCCCAGCGGCCCGAGCACGACGGCCCCGACCGTTCCCGAATGCTCGTCGAGGGTCTGCCCGATCTGCCGATGGCCGTCCAAGTCCCAGATTCGCGCGGTGGTGTCGGATCCTCCGGTGATCGCGAGGTGCCGCCCGTGCACGACGCGGCTGGAGACCGCCGTGATGTCCCCGGTGTGTCCGGTCGCCGGGTTGTCGGCCGCCAGGTCCCAGATCCGGGCTGTCCGGTCCGAGCCTCCGGTGACGGCGATGGTGCGGCCCTGCGACATGCCGAGCGCCGCCGCACTGATCAGACCCGCGTGCCCGGTGAGCGGCTGGCCGATGCGTTGGCGGGTACGGACGTTCCACACTCGGACGTCCTTGTGGCTGCAGGTCAGCAGGACTGGTTCGGCGTCGAGCACGCCGAGGGCCACGGTGCTCACCCGCCGGTACAACCGGACGAACGCGAAGTGCGCGGCCAGCGGCTCCCCGATCTGCTGCCGGGTCGCCAGATCCCAGAAACCCACGGTCCCGTCGTGGCAGCCGGTCACGACGGTGTCCTTGCCGTCCAGCGAGCACACGGCCACCGCGCTGACGGTGTCCGCGTGGCCGATCAAGGCCGCACCCACCGGTTCCCGCGTCATCAGATCCCAGATCCGGGCCCGGTTGTCGCCGCCCCCGGTCACCGCTATCGGCCGTCCGTCGACCGTTCCCAGCGCGACGCAGTGCACGGTACTGCGATGCTCCGAGAACGGGACACCAAGCTGCCGCCGCGTATCCATGTCCCACACCCGTGCGGTGCCATCGGCGCTCGCCGTCACCGCGATCGGCCGGCCTGCGAGGGTCCCGATGGCGATCGCCCGGACCAAGTTGGTGTGGCCGCGCAAAGGCTCTCCGAGTTCTGAGCCGCTGGAGAGGTCGAAGACCCGGACTGTGCCGTCGTCTCCGGCTACCAGCGCGACGGAGTACTCATCGATGTCTCCCAGTGCCACAGCCGACACTTCTTCGTATCCGCCCAGGGCCGGCCCGAGCTGCCGTTGGGTCGACAGATCCCACATCCGGGCGGTGCCGTCATAGCTCCCGGTGAGGGCGACGGCCCGGCCGTCGACTTCGCCGACGGCGACCGCGCTCACCCCCCAGGAGTGTCCCCTCAACTGCCGATGCACCCCCGTGGGCGACCACCACGCCCACGGCACCGACCACCGCAACGGCACCCCGAGCCCGTTGATCCGGTCAGCCAGCCGGTCGGCACCGCAGCGCCTGGCCGACAGTTGCAGATAGCTCGCCCGGTCTCCGAGCGGTGATTGACCGTCGAGCCGGTGCGCCACCTGCTCATAAGCGTTGCGCGCGGTGCGGGCCTCAGCCGACTGGACCGCCGGCAGCGCCCCGATGACCGCCAGCTGCTCCGACGCCAGCAGAAACCCCGGCTCGACCACCAGCTCATCCAGCCGGCAAGCCGCCGCGGCATGCGTCGCCAGGTTCGACAACGTGTACCGATGCGCCCCGAACCAGTCGCGCCCGCCCTGCCCCCGAACCGGCACCAGCGCCACCAGCGCGTCGACGATCTGCGACTGGGTCCGTCTGGCGTCGATCGTCGGGTCCCGCCGCAGATGCTCCGCCAGCGACTGGTGGTACAGCCGGTACACCGACCGCGCCTGGTCGGTGACCTCCGCGATGTACGACCCGCCGGCCTTCAGCACCCAGGCGATGTCCTCCTCCGACGTCTCCACGCCGGACAGCGCCGTGGCCAGCCGGGCCCAGATCTCGCCGCGTGGCAGCCCCTGCCCCTCGGCGAACGCCAGCGGCGTCAGCATCCGGCGCACACGCTGTTCGTCGGTGCCGAAGCGTTGCAGATAGTCCTCGAACGCCTCGCCGATCTCGCTGGGCAGCCGGTCGATCCAGCCGGGGGTGTCCGGGTCGATCACCTCGGTGGCCGAGCGCAGGCTCCGGGCCGCCATCCGGGCCACGAGGAAGACCCCTGACGCCCGGCGGGCGACGCCGGCGCCCACCGCCTGGGCGAGCTCGGGCCGGTCGCGGTAGGGCGTCTTCACGTCGGGTTCGTCGGCGGCCAGCAGGACCTTGGCGACGTAGCCTGCGACGTCCTGGTCCGCGCGGTAGCGCGGGGTGTCCAGGTCCACCTTGGTGAAGGTCGCGCCCAAGCTCGGGATCAGTTCGCGGCGGGCCCCCACCAGCAGCCGGACGCCCGGGATCTCCGACATCGGACGCAGCAGGTCGCGGGCGATGCGGCGGGGTTCGCCGCGGCCGCCGGTGTCGGCCGCGGTGCCCGAGCCGGCCTCGTCGAGGGCGTCGATCACGAGCACCAGCGGCGGCAGGGTCCGGTCGCGGCGGCTCAGCTCGTGCAGCAGCTCCGCCGCGCTCGCGGCCTCGATGCGCAGGTCGGCGGCGAAGCGGGCCACCACCTCCTCGAGGCGCTTGTGGCGGGCGTGGATGGCGGCGTCGACGATGTTCGGCGGAATGCCGCCCCCGGGGCCGGAGCCGCCTCCGAGACCGTGGCCGCTTTCGAGACCGGGGCCGCCTCCGGGGCCGGAGCCGGGATCGGACTCAGACCCGGACCGGGACCCGGAATCAGCATCGGAATCAGCGTCAGAACCAGCACCCGGCCGCGGACCGGCCGTCAGCACCATCGTCCGGTACCCGGGATCCGACAACGCCACGATCCGCCCCAGCACCGCCGACTTCCCGCACCCCGGGCTGCCGGTGACGACCCGGCCCCGGCCGTCGCCGGACTCGGCGGTCATCCACGCCGCCAGCTCCGCCAGCGCCTGTTCGCGGCCGGAGAAGTACACGCCCTGCTCCGACTCGAACTCCACGCCGCGGGCGCGGGGGCCGAAGTGCTCGGTGAGGTCCTGGTCGGCGATGCGGGTCTGGACCTCCAGGTCCGTTCCCGGCGGCGGCAGGTACTCGCGGAACTCGGCGTTGGGGATGAACGGCGCCAGGCCGGTCACCAGGCCGGCGACCATCTCCGCCCGCTGGCCCAGGTCGCGGTCCTGGAAGGTGGTGTTGATCCGCTCCACCAGCTCCGACAGGTCCACGTAGCGCTGCCGCTGACCGGTGCGCAGGGAGGCCTCGGCGATGGCCGGCTCCAGGGCGTCGACGAACGCGCCGTCGGTGGCCTCGTCCTTGGCCCGGGCCGAGGACAGGAACCACATCCCGGTGGCGGCGCGGTCGCTGCTGATCCGGCGGGCCACGGTGCGCAGCGCGACCGCCGCCTGGTCGGCGGTGCCGGCGCCGCCGTAGCAGGTGTCGAGGATGACCAGCAGGTTGCGCAGGCCGGTGCCGGTCAGGATCCGGACCAGGTCCTCGGCGGCCAGCGCGGTGGCGGCCGGCTGGTGCTCGCTGCTGGACCAGCACATCAGGTAGTGCCGGTCGCGCTCCTCGACCAGGCCGTGGCCGGCGAAGTAGAACACCACCGCGTCGTGCTCGCCCAGCCCGACGTCGGCGGTCCACTGGCTCAGGGTGTTGCGGACGTGCTCGGCGGTGGCGTACTCGGCCAGGCCGCGCAGGCTGTGGTGGTAGCCGAAGCCGGTGAACAGCTCGCCGACCCGGTCCACGTCCCGGGTCACCCAGCGCAGCTGCTCCCCGGGTGGCAGGTCGCGGTACCGGCCGGTGCCCATCGTGATGACGAACCGCCGCCCCTGCGCAGGCCGGCCCACCGCACCAGACACCACCAGACCCCCTCGCGTCCACCCGGACCCGCACCGTCGTCGAACTCTGTCACCCGAACGCCACGCAAGGCTATCGAAAGGGCGGCGTTATACCCTGACGCCGTGACCGACCTCGTACTGCGGCCCATCGGGCGCGTCGAATCCGTGCTCCGGGACCGCGCCGACGCGCCGCGCCAGGGCGACGAGGGCGCCCCCGACGCCTGGCTGGACCTTGACGGACAGTACGCGCCGGCGCTCGACGGGCTGCTGCCCGGCGCGCAGGTGCTGGTGCTGACGTGGCTGGACCGCGCTGACCGGGACACCCTCGCGGTGCGTCCGCGCGGGGCGGCGGACCGGGCGGTGACCGGGGTGTTCCAGACCAGGTCGCCGGACCGGCCGAACCCGATCGGGCTGCACCGGGTCACGGTGACGGCGGTGGAGGGCACCCGGGTGCGGGTGGCGCCCCTGGAGGCGCTGGACGGCACGCCGGTGCTCGATCTCAAGCCGGTGCTCGGCGGCGTCGACGACCGCTGACCCGCTGACCCCTGCTCGCCGACCGCTCACCCGCCGACCGCTGACCCGCCGACCGCCGGCGCGGCGCGTGTCGCACGGTTCGAACACGGTTCGGCGGTGCTTGCCCTGAAGCGTGGTCCCGCTCCGCCCGGCCGGGTTAGATTACTGACGACCCCCGAGTCTCAGGGCTCGACCAGGCCCCGGCGGCAAGGCCACCTTGCGGAGGGCGGACATCCCGATGCGGACGCGTTCAGAGCACCTGCCGCAGTCCTTCCATCCGGCTCGGATCGGGCCGTACGAGGTGCTGTGCCGGCTCGGTGCCGGGGCCATGGGGGAGGTGTTCCTCGCCCGGTCGCCCTCCTCGCGGCTGGTGGCCGTGAAGACCATCCGGTCCGGGCTGGCCGAGCATCCCGGGTACCGGCGGCGGTTCGCGCACGAGGTGGACGCCGCCAAGCGGGTCAGCGGGGCGTTCACCGCCGCGGTGGTGGGCGCCGACCCGCACGCCGACCTGCCGTGGCTGGCCACCGTCTACGTGCCCGCGCCGTCGCTGGAGGAACTGGTCGCCGCCTGCGGGCCGCTGGCCGTCTCGGCGGTGCGGTGGGTGGCCGCCGGCTGCGCCGAGGCGCTGGAGTGCGTGCATCGCGCCGGGCTCGTGCACCGGGACTTCAAGCCGGCCAACGTGCTCGTCACCGCCGACGGCCCGCGGGTCATCGACTTCGGGCTCGCCCGCAGCGACGGGCTGCCGCAGGGCACGGTCGCCGGGATGGTGCTCGGGACGCCGCTGTACATGGCGCCGGAGCAGGCCGTGGGCGATCCGGTCACCGGGCCGGCCGCCGACGTCTTCTCGCTCGGCGCGACGCTGTACTACGCCGCCACCGGCGAGGCTCCGTACCGGGAGGCTCGGGAAGCCGGGCCGATGTTGCAGGTGATGCGGGAGCCCCCGGACTTGGAGCCGGTGCCGGCCGAGCTGCGCGATCTGGTGGTCGCGTGTCTGGCCGTGGAGCCGGAGCGGCGGCCGACGCCCGCCGGGCTGATAGCCGGGCTGTCGCCGTATCTGGCCTCGGCCGCCCTCACGCCGCCGTTACCCGCTTCAGTGCTCGACTACATCGAGGACTATCGGCGCGCGCAGATGGAGCTGGCGCGGCCCCGGCGGTCGAGGCGGGACGCGGACACGGTCGTCATAGGCCCGGGGGAGGAGGCCGGGGACAGCGGCACCGGCGGGACCGGCGGCGGTTCCGACAGCACCGGCGGCGGTCCCGGCGACGGCCGTCGCGGCGCGGGCACCGGCCTCGAGGACGAGGCCGATCCGCCCCGCCACCCCTCGTTGTTGCCGGCGCGGGCGCTGTCCGGCCGGGCGCCGTCGAGCC
>JABFXP010000325.1 GCA_013361685.1 Catenulispora sp. | reverse complement strand
CCCCGGCTCGTGCTTGCTGTTGCCCTCCATGGTGACCGCTATATGGAGCACGTAAAAAGTGGGGTGTTTGGTTGTCTCCGGATTCACTCGGTTGGCGTATCTGCCTGCTGTTCAGGCGCGGAGGCGGAGGCCGGAGGGGGTGGAGCGGAAGCCGGCGGCGGAGAGGGCTTGGGTGAGGGCGGAGTTGCGGCCGGTGGACAGGACGTCTTCGCCGTCGGTTTTGGAGACGGTGAGTTTGCCGAGCCAGCCGTCGCGGACGGTGAGGGCTAGGGCGTCTACGGCTGGTTGGAGGGTTTTGGGGTCCTCGGTCCAGGACAGGAGGGTGCGGCCGCCGCGTTCGACGTAGAGGATCAGGTCGCCGTCTACCAGGACTACCAGGGCGCCGGCTTTGCGGCCGGGTTTGTGGCCGGTGGTGGGGGTGCCGGTTTCGGTGACGGGGCGGGGTGGCCAGGGGAGGGCTGCGCCGTAGGCGTTGGCGGGGTCGGTGGCGGCCAGGACCAGGGCGCCGATGCGGTCGGGGTCTTTTTTGGGGCGGCGGGGGGTGTAGTCGTGGGGGACGCCCAGCAGTTTGTGGACGGTTTCGTCGAGGGGGGCGGCGGGTTCTTCTTGGTGGTGGGTTTCGAGGGCTTCCAGGGCGGCGGCCAGGGAGCGGAGGCGGTCGACGGCGCCGTCGGCGGCGAATTGGGCGGCTCCCAGGCCTTCGACGAAGTAGCCGCGGCGGGCGCGGCCGGCTTCTTCGTAGGCTGACAGGACCGAGTAGACGCCTGCGTAGCCGCCGGGGATGCGTTCGCTCATCACCGAGCCGCGTGTCACCACGCCGTAGCGGTCCAGCAGGACTTCGCCGAGGAGGTGGGCGCGGCGGGTGGGGTCGGTCAGGCGGGGGGCGAGGCGGGACCAGCGGCCCGCGGCCGAGGGGTTGATCGCGGCCTGGGCCTTCTGCTCTGCGGAGGCTGCGGCGGCGGGTGACACGCCGAAGCGGGCGTAGCGTCCGCGAGGGGTGGGGCGCCGGGCTTTGTGGGCGCTCTTGCCCGAGCCGAGGAGGCCGCGGAGGGGGGCCAGGGTGTCGTTGGTGACGTGGCCCGCCCACAGCAGGTCCCAGAGGCCGGACAGCACGTCTGCTGAGGAGAACTCGTCGCCGACCCGGGCCACGATGCCGCGCAGGAACAGCGCCGCGTCGTCGCCGAGGGCTTCCAGGATGGCGCGATGCACCGGGCCCGGGTCCAGGGCTTCGGATGGTTCGGGCAGGAGCAGTGGCGCCAGTTCCGCGGGGCAGAGGGTGACCCAGCCGTCGTCGCCGGCCAGGGAGCCCGCGCCGGCCCACACCACCTCGCCTGAGGACGTCAGCTCGTCCAGCATCGTCGGCGAGTAGTCCACGACGCGGGAAGGCAGGATCAGGCGTTCGAGCGCTGAGGCGGGCACCACCGCGCCGGCCAGCTGTTCCACCACGCGCAGCACACCGTCCACTCCGCGCAGGGGGGAAGCCGCGGCGCGTCCCACCGACTGCCACGCCGGCAGAAGCATCGCCAGCGACCGCGGCGGCACCGGCTCGGCTTCCTTGCGCAGGGCGGCCATGGTCCGGCGGCGTACGCGGCGCAGCACCTCGGCGTCGCACCACTCGGTTCCGCTGCCGCCGGGCCGGAACTCGCCGGAGAGCACCCGGCCCGCCGCGGCCAGCCGTTCCAGTGCGGCGATCACCGACGAGGCCGGGATGCCGAAGCGGGTCGCCGGTTCGATCGCGTTGAACGGTCCGTGCGTGCGGGCGTAGCGCGCCACCAGGTCGCCGAGCGGGTCGGCCACGACGGCGGTGAACGCCTCGGGGATGCCCACCGGCAGCGGCACGCCCAGCGCGTCCTGGAGCCGGCCAGCGTCCTCGATCGCGGCCCAGCGTTCCTCGCCGGCGATGCGGACCCTGATGACGCGGCGCGCGCCCTCCAGGTCCACCAGCCACGACGCCTCGATGCCGCGGGCGGCGGCTTCGGACGTGGACAGCGGCCCCAGCAGGCGCAGGAGGTCGGCGGCGTCCTCGCCGTCGCGGGCTCGGCGGGACGGGGTCAGGTACTGGAGTTCCTCTTCGAGCGCCGCCAGGATCTCCGGGTCCAGCAGGTCCCGCAGGCCGGTCTGGCCCAGCAGTTCGGCCAGCAGCGCCGGGTCCAGCGACAGGGCGGCGGCCCGGCGTTCGGCCAGCGGCGAGTCGCCCTCGTACATGAACTGCGCGATGTATCCGAACAGCAGCGAGCGGGCGAACGGGGAGGGCTGCGCCGTCTCCACCTCGACGATCCGCACCTTGCGCGCCTCGATGTCCCGGCACAGCTCGACCAGCCCCGGCACGTCGTACACGTCCTGCAGCACCTCGCGCACGGCCTCCAGCACGATCGGGAAGCTCGCGTGCTTCGCCGCCACCGCCAGCAGCTGCGCCGACCGCTGCCGCTGCTGCCACAGGGGCGTGCGCTTGCCGGGGCGCGTGCGCGGCAACAGGAGCGCGCGCCCGGCGCACTCGCGGAACCGGGAGGCGAACAGTGCCGAGCCGCCGATCTCGCCGGTGACGATCTCCTCGATGTCGTCCGGGGGGAACAGCAGTCCCAGCGTCTCGGTGGTCGGGTCGGCGGCGTCGGTGTCCGGCAGGCGCAGCACGATGCCGTCGTCGGCGTGCATCACCTGCGCGTCCAGGCCGTACCGCTCGCGCAGGCGGGTGCCGATGGCCAGCGCCCACGGCGCGTGGACCTGGGCGCCGAAGGGGGAGTGGATCAGGATCTTCCAGTCGCCGAGTTCGTCGCGGGTCCGTTCGACCACGATCGTGCGGTCGTCGGGCACCCGGCCGGTGGCCTGCTTCTGCTCGCGCAGGTAGGACAGCAGGTTGTCGGCGGCCCATTCGTCGAGGCCGGAGGACATCAGCCGGGTCTTGGCGGTCGGCTCGTCGGTCTTGCCCAGCTCGCGCAGGAAGCCGCCGAGGGCGCGGCCCAGCTCCAGCGGCCGGCCGAGGGCGTCGCCGTGCCAGAACGGCAGCTTGCCGGGCATGCCCGGGGCCGGGGTGACGATGACGCGGTCGTGGGTGATGTCCTCGATCCGCCAGGACGAGGAGCCCAGGGTGAACACGTCGCCGACCCGGGACTCGTACACCATCTCCTCGTCCAGCTCGCCGACCCGCTTGGCGCCGTCCGCGGCGCCGGCCAGGAACACGCCGAAGTAGCCGCGGTCCGGGATGGTGCCGCCGGAGGTCACCGCCAGCCGCTGCGCGCCCGGCCGGGCCGAGAGCCGGCCCTCGACGCGGTCCCAGACGATGCGCGGCTTCAGCTCCGCGAACTCGTCCGACGGGTAGCGGCCGGACAGCAGGTCGAGCACCGACTCGTACGCCGAGTCCGGCAGCGCGGAGAACGGGTTCGAGCGGCGGATCAGCGCGAGGAGGTCGTCGGCGGCCCAGTCCTCGACCGCGACCATCGCGATGATCTGCTGGGCCAGCACGTCCAGCGGGTTGCGCACCACCTTCAGCGCCTCGATCGAGCCGGTCGCCATCCGCTCGGCCACCACCGCCGACTGCACCAGGTCGCCCCGGTACTTGGGGAAGATCACGCCGCGTGAGACCGCGCCGACCTGGTGCCCGGCGCGGCCCACGCGCTGCAGCCCGGCCGCCACCGACGGCGGCGACTCGACCTGCACCACCAGGTCCACGGCGCCCATGTCGATGCCCAGCTCCAGGCTGGAGGTGGCGACCACGGCCGGCAGGTTCCCGGCCTTGAGCGCCTCCTCGATGTCGGCGCGCTGCTCCTTGGACACCGAGCCGTGGTGCGCACGGGCCAGCACCGGCGGCGCCCCGGCGGCCGAACCGGCCTGCGCCATGAGCTCTGCCGGTGCCGACAGCAACTGGGCCGTGCTCAGCGGCGATTCCAGCACCTCGCCGGTGACCCGCTCCCAGTGCGCCTCGTTCAGCTTCCCGGTCAGCCGCTCGGCCAGCCGCCGGGAGTTGGTGAACACGATCGTCGACCGGTGCTGCTCGATCAGCGCGGCCACCGCCGCCTCGACGTGCGGCCACACCGAGGGCGTGCGCCGCCCGGCCTGGTCGGCGGGGGTGAGCTCGCCGTCGGTGGTGTCCAGCGCGCCCATGTCCTCCACCGGCACCGACACCTTGATGTCGAAGGTCTTCGCGATCTTCGGCGCGACGATCTCCACCGGGTGCGGGCCGCCCAGGAACTGCGCGACCGTCTCGGCCGGCCGCACCGTCGCCGACAGGCCGATCCGCCGCGCGGGCCGCTCCAGCAGCGCGTCCAGCCGCTCCAGCGACACCGCCAGGTGCGAGCCGCGCTTGGTCCCGGCCACCGCGTGCACCTCGTCGATGATCACCGTCTCCACGCCGCGCAACGACTCGCGGGCCGCCGAGGTCAGGATCAGGAACAGCGACTCCGGGGTGGTGATCAGGATGTCGGAGGGCTTGGTCATGAACCTGCGGCGCTGGTCGGCCGGGGTGTCGCCGGAGCGGACCGCGATGTCGACGTCCGGCTCGGGCAGGCCCAGGCGCGCGGCGGCCTGCTTCAGCCCGGCCAGCGGCGCGCGCAGGTTGCGCTCGACGTCCACGGCCAGCGCCTTCAGCGGGGAGACGTAGACGACGCGGCAGCGGCGCTTGGCCTCGGCCGGGGGCGGTCCGAAGGCCAGGCGGTCCAGGGCGGCCAGGAACGCCGCGAGCGTCTTGCCGGAGCCGGTCGGGGCCACGACCAGGGCGTTCTTCTCGGCGGCGACGGCGTTCCAGGCGCCGGCCTGGGCCGCGGTGGGGTCGGCGAAGGCAGCCGTGAACCACGCTCTGGTGGCTGGATGGAAGTGATCCAGGGCGGCCGACGTTTTCATACGATCCATAGTGCCTTGTGGGTCTGACAGACTTGATCCCATGCAGCTTCAGGACTTCTGGGAGCGGATGCGGGAGGAGTTCGGCCCGCTGTCCGACTCGTTCGCCCGTGACCACGTGATGAGCGAACTCGGCGGCCGGACCGTGGTCGAGGCGTTGCGGGACGGGTTCGACGCCAAGGTCGTCTGGGGGGCCGTGGCCCGGGACCGGGAACAGTCGAACTAGCCTTGCCCTCCCTCCGATCCGATCGGATGGCCGGATCGGAGGGCCGGAATCGTCACCTCCGGGGGCGGCAGGTCACTTCCGGAGAGGTAAGGATCCCCGCTACGTTCCACGTGTGACCGTAGCCGACGCCCGAATATCTCCGGACCTGCTCGCCCGCGCCCGCGACGTCCAGCACCGCACCGTCCGGGTCCTGATCGCCAGCCAGATCCTGGGCGGCATCGGGTCCTCGACCGGGTTCTCGCTGTCCACGTTGCTGGCCAAGGACATCACCGGCAACGCCGGCCTGGCCGGTCTGACCGGCACTTTCTCCTCCCTGGGCGCCGCCCTGGCCTCGATACCGCTGTCCCGGGTGATGGCCAGCCGCGGCCGCCGGCCCGGGCTGGTGCTCGGCTATTCGACCGCGATCGGCGGCACGCTGGTGATCGTGCTGGCCGCGCGGCTGGAGGCCTACTGGCTGCTGCTGGTGGGCATGGCGCTGTTCGGGTGGGCTTCCGCGGTGAACCTCCAGGCCCGCTACGCCGGGACCGACCTCGCCCCGGCCGAGCGGCGCGGCCGGGCGCTGTCGGTGGTGATCTGGGCGGTGACCATCGGCTCCATCCTCGGCCCGAACCTGGCCCGGCCGGCCGAGGGCACCGCGCGGGTGCTGGGGCTGCCGCCGCTGGCCGGGGCGTTCCTGTGGTCCGGGTTCGCGATGGCCGGGGCGGCGCTGGTGCTCGGGCTGCTGCTGCGGCCCGATCCGCTGCTGATCGCGCGGGAGCTGCGGGGGGAGGACGCCGCGGCGCCGAAGAAGCTGTCGCTGAAGGAGTCGTTCACGGTGATCGGCGAGTCGCCCCGGGCCGTGCTCGCGATCGCGGTCGTCGCCGTCTCGCACACCGTCATGATCTCGGTGATGTCGATGACGCCGGTCCACATGAACTCCGACGGCATGTCGGTGACGGTCATCGGCCTCGTGCTGTCGGTGCACATCTCGGGCATGTACGCGTTCTCACCCCTGGTCGGCCTCGCTGTGGACCGGATCGGCCGGATCCCGGTGCTGTGCGCCGGGATGGCGATCCTCGCGACCGCCTGCCTGATCGTCGGCACGGCGCCGATGGGCTCCAAGCCGCACATGGTCGTCGGCCTGCTGCTGCTCGGGATCGGCTGGTCCTGCGGGGTGGTCGCGGGCTCCACGCTGCTCACCGAGTCCACCCCGGACCGGGTCCGGCCCTCGGTGCAGGGCGCCAGCGACTTCGTGATGCAGGGTTCTTCGGCCGGCGGCGCGGCGCTGGCCGGCCTGGTGGTCGGGACCCTGGGCTACTCCTGGCTCGCGGGCTTGGCGGTGGCCCTGCTGGCGCCGGTCGCGGTGCTCGTCGCGGTGACCGTTACTCGGCAAGGTGGGCAATCCGTGCAAGAAGACCCAGCACCCCAGGTACCGTGATAGACGGTCAACAGAAAGGGCGCGGACGTCCGCGACAGCTTTTGTCAGTGGCGTCCTCTACCTTCAAGACCGTCAGACGTGAAGCACGCATGAACCTCTTTAAGGCAGGCACCCATGGCGGCATCGACCACCGACCGCGAGAAGGCGCTCGACGCCGCCCTCGCCCAGATCGAGCGGAACTTCGGCAAGGGCTCGGTGATGCGCCTGGGCGCGCGCTCGGCCCAGCCGATCGACATCATCCCCACCGGCTCGATCGCGCTGGACGTGGCGCTCGGCATCGGCGGCCTGCCGCGCGGCCGCGTCATCGAGGTCTACGGGCCGGAGTCCTCCGGCAAGACCACGATCGCGCTGCACGCGGTCGCCAACGCGCAGGCCCGCGGCGGCCAGGCGGCGTTCATCGACGCCGAGCACGCGCTGGACCCGGAGTACGCCAAGAACCTCGGCGTGGACACCGAGACGCTGCTGATCTCCCAGCCGGACACCGGCGAGCAGGCGCTGGAGATCGCCGACACCCTGATCCGCTCCGGCGCGCTGGACATCATCGTCGTGGACTCGGTGGCGGCCCTGGTGCCCAAGGCCGAGATCGAGGGCGAGATGGGCGACTCGCACGTCGGCCTGCAGGCCCGGCTGATGAGCCAGGCGCTGCGCAAGCTGACCGGCGTGATCAGCCAGACCAACACCACGGTGATCTTCATCAACCAGCTCCGGGAGAAGGTCGGCGTCATGTTCGGCTCCCCGGAGACCACCACCGGCGGCCGGGCCCTGAAGTTCTACGCCTCGGTGCGCCTGGACGTGCGCCGCATCGAGACGCTGAAGGACGGCACCGAGGCGGTCGCGAACCGCACCCGGGTGAAGGTCGTGAAGAACAAGGTGGCCCCGCCGTTCAAGCAGGCCGAGTTCGACGTGGTGTTCGGCCAGGGCATCTCCCGTGAGGGCTCGCTGATCGACATGGGTGTCGAGCACGGCTTCGTGAAGAAGGCCGGCGCCTGGTTCACCTACTCCGAGGGCCAGCTCGGCCAGGGCCGGGAGAACGCCCGGCGGTTCCTGAAGGAGAACCCGGACGTCGCCGACGGCCTGGAGAAGCTGATCAAGGAGAAGCTCGGCATCGGGCCGAAGGTGGCCGAGGACCCGGCCGAGGGCGGGACCGAGGGCGCCGCGCCGGCCGTCGAGGCCGACGCCGGGAGCGGGCCGATCCCCAAGCCGACCAAGGCCGCCCGGGGTCGCAAGGCCGCGGCTGGTTCGGAGGAGTAGTACGTGAGCGCCGGTTGGGGCCGGTTCCAGGACTCGGAAGCCGGCCCCGACTGGTTCGCCGCGGCGGGTGAGGAGCCCGCCGCTGCTCCGGCGTGGGCAGACACCGGCACCGAGGCCGAGGCGGCGCCGTCGGCTCGCGCTCCCCGGACACCCGGTGCTCCCCGGGCGCCCCGGGCCGAGAGTTCGCCGCCGAGCGGCTGGTCGCCGCCGGCCGAGCCGGCCGAACAGAACGCGCCGTGGGCCGACCGCAAGCCGGCGAAGAAAAGCCCTGCCAAGAAGAGCGCGGCGAAGAAGCAGTCCTCCGGCTGGAGCTCCCGCCGCAAGGACCGCGACCCGGCGGACGCCGACAAACCCAAGCCGCCGCAGTCGCGCGAGAAGCTCGAGCAGCGGGCGAAGAACATCCTGCTCTACCACCTCGGGCGGCAGATGCAGACCCGGTCCCAGCTGGCCGACCGGCTCCGTAAGAAGGAGATCCCGGACGACATCGCCGAGGCGGTCCTCGACCGCTTCGAGGAGCTGCACCTGCTCGACGACGCCGCCTACGCCGAGACCTTCGTCCGCTCCCGCCACAACGAACGCGGGCTGGCCAAGCGCGCCCTCGGCTATGAACTGCGGCGCCGCGGCATCGACGACGACACCGCCACCGAGGCGCTGTCCACCCTGGACGAGGACCAGGAGGCCGAGACCGCGCGGCGCCTGGTGGACTCCCGCTTGCGGGCCACTCGAGGCCTCGACCCGCAGGTCCGGACCCGGCGGCTGGTGGGGATGCTGGCCCGCAAGGGGTACTCCTCGTCGGTGGCCTTCCGCGCGGTGCGGGAGGCGCTGGCCGCCGAGGGGCAGGACGTGGACCTCGAGGCCCCCGACTTCGAGTAGGCCCCGGCGATTTTCCGCCAGGCCGCCGATCCGCGCGCCTGGCAAGTCCACCCCATCCGGTGTTTTCATCGGATTCTCGCGGCGACACCAACGGCCATGGAGCACACTCCTCCTTGACCGTATTGTTACCTCGCCCTAACCTCGCACTCAGTGAGGGATCATTGAAGGATCACTCGAGCGCGCTGGGAGCGAACTAAATGGTCGGCCTGTTGATCGCGATCGCAGCGGTGGTCGCGGCGTGCGTCGGCCTGCTCGTGGGGTTGAACGTCGGGGCCTCCCGCCGGATCAACAACCTGAGGAAGAGCGCGTACGAGGACTTCGACAAGCAGCTCGCCGAGCTCGCGCAGCGGGCCCAGGCCCGGGAGAGCGAGCACGCCGCCGCGGTCGTGGCCGCCCAGCGCGACCTGGGCGCCGTGCACCGGGAGGCGGCCGAGGCCCGCAAACAGGCCGACGCGCAGGCGGTGCAGATCCGGGAGCAGGCGGCGGCCGCCGCCGCGGTGGAGATGGACCGGGCCCGCCGGATCCGGGACGAGGCCGAGACCGAGACCCGGGTGCTCAAGGACGAGATCCGCGAGCTGCGCCTGGACCTGGAGCGCCGCGAGGCCCGGCAGGCCGAGCGCGAGGAGCGGCTGGACGCCGACCTGCGCCGCACCGCGGACAAGGAGCGCGAACTCGCCGCCGCCGACGCCGACCTGGAGCGCAAGCGGGCCGAGCTGGCCACCCTGGAGGACGAGCGGCGCGCCGTCCTGGAGCGGGCCGCCGCGCTGTCCTCGGCCGAGGCCAAGACCGAGCTGGTGAAGTCGATCGAGAACCAGGCCAAGCGCGAGGCCGCGGTGCTGATCCGGCAGATCGAGCAGGAGGCCAGGGACGAGGGCGACAAGCGCGCCCGCAAGACCGTGGCGCTGGCGATCCAGCGGGTGGCCAGCGAGCAGACCGCGGAGTCCGTGGTCAGCGTCCTGCACCTGCCCAGCGACGACATGAAGGGCCGGATCATCGGCCGCGAGGGCCGCAACATCCGGGCCTACGAGTCGATCACCGGCGTCAACCTGATCATCGACGACTC
>JABFXP010000847.1 GCA_013361685.1 Catenulispora sp. | reverse complement strand
CTGGGCATCACCACCGTCTACGTCACCCACGACCAGGTCGAGGCCATGACCATGGGCGACCGCGTGGCGGTGCTGAAGGACGGTCTGCTCCAGCAGTGCGACACCCCGCGCGCGATGTACGAGAAGCCGGCGAACGTGTTCGTCGCGGGCTTCATCGGCTCCCCGGCCATGAACCTCATCGAGGTCCCGATCGTCGACGGCGGCGTGAAGTTCGACGGCCTGACCATCCCGGTCTCCCGCGACGCCCTGGGCGTGGCGTCCGGCGGCGGCGCCACCACCCTGACGGTCGGCGTGCGGCCGGAGTCCTTCGACTTCGTCGGCAGCGCCGACGGCGCGATCGCGGCCACCGTGAACCTGGTGGAGGAGCTGGGCGCGGACGCCTTCGCCTACTGCTCGGCGGTCGTCGGCGACCACGACGTGGACCTGATCGTCCGGGTCGACGCCCGCGCCGTGCCGATGAAGGGCGACACGCTGTACGTGCGCCCGCGCGGCGCCGAGACCCACCTGTTCTCGGCGACCTCGGGCGAGCGCGTCGACGCCTGACCTCCGCGACATCCGGGACCGGGTGGTCCCGGACCGCACGGAGCGCGGATACCATGCCTTGGAACCAAGGCGGGGTATCCGCGCATCTGTTTGTTGACGGCCTTTGCCGACGGGTATCCCGCCCGCCGACCGAGCCGGCCGAACTACTGGAGTGGACTGGGATGAGTGCGGAGACCGCCGTCGCCGAGGATCGCAAGGCGGTGCCGCGCCGTCGGCGGCCGTCCCTGCCCCCGCTGCCGGACCTGGAGGGCCCGGTCGCCCGGCTGATGAGCCGGGAGCTGTTCGGCGTCCAGCTCGGTGTCCTGCTCCTGATCCTGCCGGTGTTCATCCTCTCGATGGGCTGGCAGCTGGTCACCCGCCAGGGCTGGAACCACCCCCCGGACAGCCGGTACTACCTTCCGATGATGGCCAAGGACATGGGCCACAACTGGGTCGACGCGGTGAAGATGGACCGCGAGGTCTCCGGGTGGCACGTCGCGCCCTGGTTCTTCGCCGACAACGACCCGACCTGGCAGATGGTCCGCACCCGGCTGCTCTACCCGGTGCTGTCCATGCCCTTCGTCTGGCTGTGGGGCCTGTCCGGCGGGTCCATGGCGATCCCGGTGCTGGGCGACATCCTGTTCCTGTGGGCCACCGCGCGCGTCGTGCAGCGGCTCTACGGACCCGCGGTCGCGGTGATCGTGGTGGGCGCGTTCAGCACCGTGGGGCCGGTCTTCGGCTTCGCCTGGGCCGGCACCGACACCCTGGGCATGGGACTGGCCGCGGTGATGGTGGCCAACCTGCCGATCGAACGGCGCATCGGCAAGGCCAACCTGGCCTGGCTGGGCATCGCCGCGGTGTTCATCGCGCTGACCCGGCAGGTCGGCGTGCTGGCCCCGGCGATGGCCGGCGCGGGCTGGCTGTGGGCACTGGCCCGCGAGCGCACCTGGCGCAACCGCTGGCTGAGCTCGCTGGTCGTCACCGCGGCCACCACCCTGGTGGTGCAGATCGGCACGATGCTGCTGGTGAAGACCGACGCCGCCGGCGTCCTGGGCCGCGGCCAGACCACGTACTGGGGCATCTTCCGGCAGTTCGTGCACTATCTGAAGATCGTCACCCAGCAGGCGGTCAGCTACATGTGGAACGAGCAGCACGTCCTGCTCGCGCTGTTCGTGGCGGCCGGAGTCGGCATGGTGGTGCGGTACAAGAGCGACGCCGCGGCGGTCTTCCTGGGCGCGGCGGCCTCGACCTACCTGATCACCGCGGGCCTGGGCTTCTCGACCCTGATGCGCTACGAGATGATCATGTTCCCGGCCACCGCGGTGGCCGCCGGCTCGCTGGTGCAGCTGCTGCTGGGCCACTATCTGCCGGCCGCGGTCGCGCAGCCGGCCGCCGAGGCTGTGCCCGCCGGAGCGGCCGGGAGCGCCGCGGTCGCCGACGGCGGTCCGGCCGCCGAGGACGCCGACCAGGACACCCCGCCCCGCCGCCGGGGCCGCTTCGGTCTCGGCGACACCGCCCCGGGCCGGTTCCTCGGCCTGGACCAGCCCCGCGAGGAGCGCTGGAAGGGCAAGCTGATCCTGAGCGGGGTCGCGCTGCTGGTGGTCGTCGGGATCTCCATCCCGGGCTCCTGGCAGTCCACGCCGACCGCCCCGGCCTCGCCGTCCTTCGCCGCGGCCCAGGGCGGCACGCCGTTCGCCATCAAGCCGCTGTCCAAGCCGCCGGCCGAGGCCTCCCTGTACTGGGCCTTCAACCAGGCCGCCGACGTGGCCAACGGCAACGGCATGCTGGACGGCTCCTTCGACTGGGTCCACGACACGCGCTACCGGCCCACCGGCCCCAAGGACCCGGGCTGGCCGAACCGCGACAAGGACGGCACCACGGTCATGCACATCAACTCCACCGGCATGGACCAGCCGGCGGAGATCGCCTTCGGCAACGCCATCACCCTGAACCGCACGGTGGACAAGGCGACCATCAAGATCCTGCAGCGTGACGTGAGCGAGTACGGCGAAGACGTCGTGTTCACCGTGAAGGACAAGTCCGGTGTCACGCACCAGGGCAAGGCGACGACGATGTACCCGATCTGGGAGGAGAAGGCCCCCGGCCTGGTGACCGCCCTCATCTGGGACGCGTCCTGAACCTGCTGTGCCGACCGGTTCCGCCGGCGCGTGTCCTCGTACCGGATGCGCGCCGGCTCGCTCTTGATATCGAATTGATCTCGCCGGCAACTCCGCCACCCTCCGACCGCCTTCTGTATATGGCAAGTGGTTCTCGGAGGTCTCCGACGGCTCGGGGACGAGCGGGCGGAGTACTGCATGACGGGGTCGGTCGAACGGCGGCGGGTGCTGGCCTACGGGGCGTCCGCCGGGGTCCTGGCTCTGGCCGGTGTGGTGGGCGGGCTGGAATCGGGGTCGCCGACGGTGGCCGCGGGGGAGTCCGCGCCGGAGACCGGCGTGCCGAGGGCTGACGGTGCCGCCGTGCCGATGGCCGAGCCCCTGGAGCCGCCGGACGCCTTCGACCTGGCACCCGCACGCGCCGTGCTGCACCGCCTGCTGCCCGCCCACGCCGGCCAGATCGCGCTGTCCGCCGTCGCGGCCACCGACGACGTGGACCGCTACCGGATCTCCGCGCCGGCCGGGTCGTCGCGGGCGTCCGCGGTCTCGGTCGCCGGCACCAGCACCTCCGGGCTGCTGACGGGCATCGGCTGGTATCTCAAGTACGTCGCCGGCGTCACGGTCTCGCTGCCCGGCGACAGTCTGGCGCAGCTGCCGGAGCGGCTGCCGACGCCGTCGGCGCCCCTGGCCGGGGCCGCCGTCGTCCGGCACCGCTTCGCGTTGAACGACACGGAGAACGGCTACGCCGGCGCCTACCGGTCGTGGGCGGACTGGGAGCGGCTGCTCGACGTGCTGGCCCTGCACGGCTACAACGAGGTGCTGGTGGCGGCCGGACAGGATGAGGTGTACCGCCGGGTCTTCGCCGAGTTCGGTTACCGGCCCGAGGAACTGGACGCCTGGATCCCGGCCTCCGCGTACCAGCCGTGGTGGCTGCTGGCGAACCTGGAGGCGGTCGCCGATCAGGATTCCGCGGTCTCCGGTCCGGGCGCCGACGTCCGGCAGGCGGGCGTGGCGCTCGTCCAGCGCATCGTGAACCGGCTCCGCGAACTCGGCCTGACACCGGTGCTGCCCGGCTACGCCGGCCAGGTCCCCGGGGACTTCACCGGCCGCCACCCCGGCGCCCCGGTGATCCCGCAGGGGGAGTGGAACGGCTATCAACGCCCTGACTGGCTCGACACCCGCGATCCGCTCTACGCGCGGATCGCGGATTCCTTCTACCGCCACCAGAGCGAGCTGTACGGCCGAAGCGCCGCCTACAAGATGGATCTCTTCCACGAGGGCGGCAGCACCGGCGGAGTGCCGTTGGGCGGGGCCGCCACGGCGGTGATGGCCGCGCTGCAGGCCGCCCGCCCCGGCGCCACCTGGGTGATGCTCGGCTGGCAGGACAACCCGCGCCGGGAGGTGCTGGACGCGCTGCGGGCCTGCGGCCCGGCGGTGTGCGCGACGGGCGGCGTGCTGGTGGTCGACGGCTGCTCGGACCAGGCCGCGGCCCCGGACCGGGACGCCGACTGGGGCGGCACCGCCTACGCCTTCGGCAGCATCACCAACTTCGGCGGCCGCTCGCTGCTCGGCGCCAACGCCGCGACCTGGGTCGAGCGGTTCCCGAAAGTGCTGGCCGGCACCTCCTCGGCACTGTCCGGCACCGCCTGGCTGCCCGAGGCCTCCGGCCACGACCCGGCGGCGTTCGAACTGTTCGCCGAGCTGGCCTGGCGCTCCGATCCCATCGACCTCGAAGACTGGTTCGCGCACTACGCCGCCCGCCGCTACGGCCGCCCGGACGGGGCCGCCGCGACGGCCTGGCGCACGTTCTCGCAGACCGCTTATTCGCCGCCGCCGGACAAGTACACCCAATCCCAGGACAGCCTGTTCTGCGCCTGGCCGGACCTGTCGGCGACCAGCGCGGCGCCGAGCGGTCCCGGCATGCGCTACGACGGCGCGGCGTTCCAGGACGCCGTCCTGACCTTGCTGAGCGCCGATCCCGCACTGCGCACCGCCGACGCCTACCGCTACGACGTCGTCGACTTCACCCGGCAGGCGCTCGCCAACCACGCGCGCGTCCTGCTCCCGCGCATCAAAGACGCCTACATCGCCCGGGATCCGGTCGCCTACCGCCGCCTGACCGACCGCTGGCTGACCGCGATGCGGCTGCTGGACGACCTGCTGGCCACCGACGAGCGCTTCCTGCTGGGCACCTGGCTGAGCACCGGCGGCTACGACGCCCGGACCCTGATCACCACGTGGGGCGGCCGCAAGCCGGCGGCCACGCTGCACGACTACGGCGGCCGGGAACTCGCCGGCCTGGTCGCCGACGTCTACCTGCCGCGCTGGCGCCGGCATTTCACGCGGCACCAGGCCGTCGTCGACGGTTCGGCGCAGGACGTGCCGGCCACCGACTGGTACGCGCTGGACGACGCGTGGGCGCGCGGAGCGAACGGCGCCCCGGCCCGGGCCTACCCGACCGCGGCCACCGGCGACCCGTTCGCCGTGGCGAACACCGTAGCGGCCCTGCTCGCCGCACCCTGACCTGCGCCGACCGGCGGTGAGCTGCACCGCAGATGACTATTGACGGTCCATCAGATTCGGCATACGGTCCGTTCGGACCAGCGGACCGTGCGTTTGTTTCGACAAACAAGCCGATCGTGGAGGCGCAAGGATGAAGCTCGACCTGCTGTACGAGATCGATGTGCCCAAGCCGTGGGCCAAGCCCCACCCGTACGGCCAGCGCGAGGCCGAGCAGCGTGCCTACCGCGAGGCGCTGGAGCAGATCAAGCTCGCCGACAAGCTCGGCTTCCACACCACCTGGCACGTCGAGCACCACTTCCGCGAGGGCCGCTCGCACTCCCCGGCCCCGGAGGTGATCATCGGCGCGCTGTCCCAGGCCACCGAACAGATCCGCCTCGGCTTCGGCGTGACCCTGATGCCGCACGCCTTCACCCCGCCGATGCGGGTGGCCGAGAAGGTCGCCACCGCCGACATCCTCTCCGGCGGCCGCATCGAGTGGGGCACCGGCCGCTCCACCCCGATGGAGCAGACCGCCTTCGGCGTGGACCGCGACCACTCCCGCGACCAGTGGGAGGAGGCGATCGAGGCGGTCGTCGGGATGTGGGAGAGCGAGTACTTCGAGTACCACGGCAAGTACCTGGACTTCCCGCGCCGCATGGTCACCCCCAAGCCGGTCCAGGACCCGCACCCGCCGTGCTGGATGGCCGCCACCTCCGAGGGCTCCTCGACCGTGGCCGGCGCCAAGGGCCTGGGCCTGCTGTCGTTCTCGATCCTGCAGCCGATCCAGAAGATGGCCGAACACATCCGGCTCTACCGCGCCGCGGCGGCCGACCCGAAGCCGATCACCCGCGTCACCACCAACCGCGTCGCCGCCTACACCCTCGTGCACTGCGAGGAGACCATGGCCAAGTGCGAGGACTCCGGCATCTGGGACTCGGTCTGGTGGTGGTACAAGAACATCGCCGAGTTCACCGCCGAGTGGGAACTGCCGCACCTGTCCCAGGAGGAGCGGGACAAAGTCTTCCCCTACCTGATGCAGCAGGCCGACGGTAACTTCGATCCCAAGTCCTTCAACGACCACGACATGATCGTCGTCGGCGACCCGGAGCAGTGCTACACCAAGATGCTGAAATACGCCGAACTCGGCGTCGACCAGCTCATCTGCTACGTGCAGTTCGGCTACCTGCCGCACGACTCGGTCATGAAGACCATCGAACTGCTCGGCAAGGAGGTGCTCCCGGCCCTGGCCAAGGAAGGGGTCGACGCCTCGATCAAGCCGGCCCCGTGACCGAGAGGACCCGGCGATGACCCGCACCGATGACAGCGCGGTCCCGGACTACGCCGCCCTGCTGCGCCTGGACGGCAAGAACTTCGTCGTACTGGGCGCCGGCCAGGGCATCGGCCGCCAGGCCTGCCACGCCCTGGCCGCGGTGGGCGCCCGCGTGTTCTGCGTCGACCTGGACCCCGGCCTCGCCGACGACATCGCCAAGGAGGTCGACGGCATCCCCTGGGCCGGCGACGCCATCGACCCGGCTTCCGCCGCCCGGCTGTACCAGGACGCGGAGAACCACCTCGGCCGCATCGACGGCATCGTCGACATCATCGGCATGGCCAAGTACGCCGGCCTGCTGGAAACCGACCAGGACAGCTGGCAGTGGCACCACGGCATCGTGCTCCAGCACGCGATCAACGCCCTCCGCCTGGGCGCCCCCCGCATGATCGCCACCGGCGGCGGCGTCCTCACCGTCGTCGCCTCGGTCTCCGGCATGCAGTCCGCGCCCTCCCACGGAGCCTACGGCGCCTACAAGGCCGCACTGATGTCCCTGGTCCGCACAGCGGCCGTCGAACTGGGCCCGAAGGGCATCCGCGTCAACGCGGTCGCCCCCGGCCTGGTCATGACCCCCCGCGTGGCCGGCTACCTCTCCCCGTCAGAGAAAGAACGAGGCGCCCGCAACGCCCCCCTGCGCCGCTCGGCCTTCCCCCCGGACATCGCCCAGACAATCTTGTTCTTGTGCGGCGGCCTCTCGTCGTATATCACTGGGCAAACGATCGTCGTTGACGGCGGAGTCTCGGCCAAGTTCGGGTACTCCTTGCCCGGAGAGGATTGACACCGAACCGATGACGGCTCACAACGGCGTGGGTGGCAACGCGCGCACCGAGGTATCCAACGCCGACCGGACCCCGCGCGGCGCCACCTCCCGCCCGGCGTCCGTGGAGCCCTACCTGGCCGGCTGCGCCTGGCCCCCCGGCCAGGGCGCGGCCTACCCCCGCGCGGACCCCAAGGACTTCTCCCGCCTGCCGATCGACACCTGGGGCACCGCCACCATCCCGGTCGGCGTCCGCCTGGAGTTCACCGGCGAAGCCCGCGCCGTCCAGATCGCCTACCGCACCCGCACCGCCGACCTCGGCTACCGAGGCGACGGCGCCGGCACCTTCTTCGCCGCATACCAGGGCGAGAACTTCATAACCCACGCCGACGCCATGTTCGGCGAGGGCATGGCGATGCTGGACCTCACCGCCGCCGACCCCGCCCTCCCCATCACGGTCTACCTGCCAGAAGGCATGAAACCGGAGATCGTCTCCCTGCGCGCCACCCAGGGCGAACTCCACCCGGCCCCCAGACAACCCCGCTGGATCTGCTACGGCGACTCCATCGCCGAAGGCTGGACCGCCAGCGAACCGGCCCTGTCCTGGCCCGCCATCACCGGCCGCCGCCACCACCTGGACGTGGTCAACCTCGGCTACGCCGGCGCCGCCCGAGGCGAGATCGCCTCCGCCGAACAGATCGCCGCCCTGCCCACCCCGGCAGTGATCTCGGTCAACCACGGCACCAACTGCTGGACCCGCATCCCCCACAGCGCAACCATGATGATGGCGGGCATGGACGCCTTCCTCCGCGTCCTGCGCGAAGGCCACCCAGAAGTCCCCATCGTCGTCTGCTCCCCGGTCCTGCGCCCAGACGCCGAACAAACCCCCAACAAACTCGGCGCCACCCTGGAAGACCTCCGCGAAGCCATCGAAGACGTGGTCCACAGCCGCCGCGACCGAGGCGACCGCAACCTCCACCTCCTCCCAGGCGCCCCCGTCCTGAAACCAACCCACCTCCCCGACGGCATCCACCCCGACGACACAGGCCACCGCACCATGGCCGAAGCCTTCGGCACCCCCATCGCCACCCACGCGAACCGAACCCAGGGATAGAGGACTCATGGCCCGTCCGGCCCCGGCGGTGGACCGCACAGTGGCAGTGCTGAACCTCCTGGCAGCCCACCCCGACACAGCCTTCTCCCTCTCAGAGATGTGCCGCCGCCTGGACATCAACAAAGCCACCGCCCACGCAATGCTCACAGCCCTGGCCGACTCCGGCTTCCTCCTCCGCAACCCCCGCGACAAGTCCTACACCCTGGGCCCAGCCCTGATAGCCCTGGGCTCAGCAGCAGCAGCCCGCCGCCTGGAACTGGTCGAATTCGCCCGCGCCCCCATGCAACACCTGGCAGCATCCACAAACCTCCAATGCGTAGTCTCCTCCGCAATGGGCGAAGAAATAGTCTTCCTCGCAGTAGCCGGCGAAGTAGTCCCCTTCGGCCCCCACGTCCGCGTAGGCCAACGCATCCCCCTGGCACCCCCCATAGGCACCGTCTTCATGGCCTGGTCCCTCCCCGACGAAGTAGACACCTGGCTCAACCGCGCAGTAGGCAAACTCACAGAACCCGAACTGACCCGCTTCCGCAACGGCGTCCGCGCAGTCCGCCGCCGAGGCTACTCAGTAGGCCTGGAACCCGACGTCCTAGGCGTCCGCCTGGGCCAATCCCTCGACGACCACGAAGCAGTACCACCCCTCCTAGCCGAGCTCTCCCACACCTCCTACCTCATGGACGACTTCGGCACCGGCACCCACCGCATCGGCCACCTCGCAGCCCCGGTCTTCGGCCCCGACGAACGAGTGGCGATGGTCCTGACCCTCTACGGCTTCCAAAAACAGCTGAGCGGCAGCGACATCGACAAACTCGCCACCCGCCTCACCGCCACCACCCGCGAGATCACATTCGCGGTACGCGGCCGGCACCCAGACCTGCGGGTGAGCGGCTTGCTGGACTGAGGCCACCGGCCACGCGACGCGCCCGTCTCCTCAACCGGCGCCTCGCCCAAACCGCCACCGGCCAGCGCGACGCGCCCATCTCCCCACCCGGCGCCCCGCCCTCGCCCAGCCGCCACCGGCCAATGCGACGCGCCCATCTCCCCACCTGTCGCCCCGCCGTCGCCCAAACCGCCACCGGCCAGCGCGACGCGCCCATCTCCTCACCCGGCGCCCCGCCCTTGCCCAACCGCCACCGGCCAGTGCGACGCGCCTACCTCCCCAACCCCCGCCCCGCCCTCGCCCAAACCGCCACCGGCCAACGCGACGCGCCCACCTCCCCAACCCCCGCCCCGCCCTCGCCCAACCCCCGCCCCGCCCTCGCCCAGCCGCCACCGGCCAACGCGACGCGCCCACCTCCCCAACCCCCGCCCCGCCCTCGCCCAGC
>JABFXP010000403.1 GCA_013361685.1 Catenulispora sp. | reverse complement strand
CCGCGGGTCACGACCTCGATCTTCTCGATGATCGGGGTGTGCAGCGGGAAGGTGCGCTCCACGCCGACGCTGAAGCTGACCTTGCGGACCGTGAAGGTCTCGCGCACGCCCGAACCCTGGCGGCGGATGACGACGCCCTTGAACTGCTGGATGCGGGAGCGGTTGCCCTCGACGACCTTGACGTGCACGTTGACGGTGTCGCCGGGACGGAAGTCCGGCACGTCGATGCGCATCGACAGCTCGTCGATGATGGACAGCTTGTCCATGATCTCTCCTCGTGGACGCCACAGGTCGGCCACGGCTTAGGTGGTGTAACCAAGATCGGCTTGAACGCCGTGGGCGGGTCCCCCTGTGGCAGGGCGCGTCCGGCGGGCAGGTGGGCTGTGTCCGGGAAAAGGGCACACGCCTGCTCAAGCAGTACCGGCCTAGTCTGACACAGCGCCGGCGTCGAAACGAAATCCGCCCGGGGCCGGCGACCAGCCCAGAGCCGCCAGCGCGGCGCGGTCCTTCTTGTCCAGGGCCTCGGGGTCCAGCGCCGCGATCAGGTCCGGGCGCATCCGCGCGGTCCGGCGCAGCGCCTCGTCCCGCCGCCAGCGCGCGATCACCGCGTGGTTCCCGGACAGCAGCACCGGCGGTACCTCGCGGCCGTCCCAGGTGGCGGGCTTGGTGTAGACCGGGCCCTCCAGCAGGCCGGCCATGCCGCCCTCGGAGGCGTGGCCGAAGGAGTCGTCCTTGGCGGACTCGGCGTTGCCCAGCACGCCGGGCAGCAGCCGGCCCACCGCCTCGACCATCACCAGCACCGCGACCTCGCCGCCGGCCAGCACGTAGTCGCCGATGGACAGCTCCTCCACCGGCATCCGCTCGGCGGCGGCGTCCATGAACCGGCGGTCGATGCCCTCGTACCGGGCCGGGGCGAACACCAGGTGCTCGGCGGTGGCCAGGTCCTCGGCCACCCGCTGGGTGAAGGGCCGCCCGGAGGGGGTCGGCACGATCAGCCGCGTCCCGGCCTCCTGCCCCGGCGGCACCAGGTCGGTCAGCGCCGCCCACCACGGCTCGGGCTTCATCACCATGCCCGGACCGCCGCCGCAGGGCGAGTCGTCGACGGTGTTGTGCCGGTCGTGGGTCCAGGTCCGCAGCTCGTGGACGTGCACGTCGAGGATCCCGGCGGCCGCCGCCTTGCCGATCAGCGAGACGTCCAGCGGCGCCAGGTACTCGGGGAAGATGGTGACGATGTCGATGCGCATGGCGGGTTCCGGCGCCGGCTACTCGACGCTGTCCAGGTCCAGCAGGCCGGCCGGCGGGTCCACCACGACCCGGCCCCCCGCGACGTCCACGGTGGGGACGAACTGCTTGATGAACGGGATCAGCGCCTCGGGGGCGTCCGGCCGCCGCACGGCCAGCACGTCCTGCCCGGGCAGGTGCAGCAGGTCGGCCAGTTCGCCGAGCACGGTGCCGTCGGCCAGCTCGACCCGCAGGCCGACCAGCTGATGATCGTAGAACTCGTCCGGGTCGTCCGGGGTCTCGTTCGGATCGGCCTCGACGACCAGGACGGTGTTGCGCAGCGCCTCGACCGCGTTCCGGTCCGCCACGCCCTCGAACGACAGCAGCAGGATGCCGTTGTGGAACTTGGCGTCGGCCACGACCAGCGGCCCGCGCTCGGCCGGCTCGGTCAGCAGCCGCGCGCCGCGCGCGAAGCGCAGCTCCGGGTCGTCGGTGCGGACCTCGACGGTGGCCTGGCCGCGGATGCCGTGCGCACGACCGATCCGGCCGACCACGAGGCGCAGCGCCCCGGGCCGGCCGGACGGGTGGTTCCGCTCATCGGGGCTCACCGGTAGCCGGCCGCCTCGACCAGGTCGACGCGCAGCGAGCGGCCGCCGAGGGCGGCCATCACGGTGCGCAGCGCGCGGGCGGTGCGACCGCCGCGCCCGATGACCTTGCCCAGGTCGTCCGGGTGCACCCGGACTTCCAGGACCTTGCCGCGGCGCTGGTCGCGCTCGCGGACCCGGACCTCATCGGGGTGCTCGACGATGCCCTTGACCAGGTGCTCCAGGGCCTCTTCCAGCATGCTCAGCCCTCGGAGGAGATCTCAGCCTCGACAGCCGGGGCCGGCGTCTCCACCGGAGCCTCGGTCGCCGGGGTCTCCTCGGCCTTCTTCTCAGCCTTGTCGGCCTTCTTCTTCGGCGTGGTGGCGCCGGCCTTGGGCTCGTCGGCGGCCTCCTTGGCGGCGACCTCGAACACGGCCTTGCGGTCGGCCTTGGGCGCGGCCACCTTCATCGGCGCCGGGGCCTCCAGGCCCTTGAACTTCTGCCAGTCGCCGGTGATCTTCAGGATCACCTCGACGGCCTCGGTCGGCTGCGCGCCGACGCCCAGCCAGTACTGCGCGCGGTCGGAGGCGACCTCGATGAACGAGGGCTCCTCCTTCGGGTGGTACTTCCCGATCTCCTCGATCGCGCGGCCGTCCCGCTTGGTGCGGGCGTCGGCCACGATGATCCGGTACTGCGGGTTCCGGATCTTGCCCATGCGCTTGAGCTTGATCTTGACTGCCAC
>JABFXP010000206.1 GCA_013361685.1 Catenulispora sp. | reverse complement strand
GACCTGCAGCGCGGTGCCGTTGGTGCCGGAGCCGACGCCGGCGCGCTCCCGGGGCAGCGCGCCGATGACGGCGGCGGTCCCGGGGGCGATCGTCAGGCCGGCGCCGCCGCCGACGAGGAGCAGGCCGGGCAGCAGGTGGCCGTAGCCGCTGGCGGTCGAGGTGCCGACGAGCAGACCGAGGCCGGCGCTGATCAGTGTGAGGCCCGAGGCGATGGTCCCCTTGGTGCCGATCCAGCGGTCCAGCAGGGTGGACAGCGGTGCGGCGACGGCGAGCAGCCCGGCGACCGGCAGGATCCTGACGCCCGCCTGCAAAGCCGAGTAGCCCAGGGAGAACTGGAGGTACTGCGTCAGCAGGAACATCGCGCCCATCAAGGCGAACACGGCCAGCGCGACCGAGGTCATGGCGACGGAGAACCGCCGGTCCCGGAACGGCTCGAGCACGAGCATCGGGTGCGCGGTGCGGCGCTCCCAGACCACGAGCCCGGCCAGGACGGCGATCGCCGCGGCCCCGGCGCCCAGGACCCTCGGGGCCGTCCAGCCCTGGAGCGGCGTCTCGATGATCGCCCACAGCAGGGCCGAGATCCCGGTGACCGACAGCAGGGCCCCGACGACGTCGACCGGGCGCCGCTCGGGATCCCGCGAGTCCGGGACCGCCAGGGCCGCCGCGGCCAGCCCCAGCACGACGATGGGGACGTTGACGAAGAACACCGAGCCCCACCAGTAGCGGGCGAGCAGCCAGCCGCCGGCGATCGGCCCGACCGCGATGCCCAGCCCGGTGGTGGCCGACCACAGGCCGATCGCCTTGGCGCGGGCCGCCGGGACGCGGTAGACGTCCATGATGATCGACAAGGTGGCCGGCATGACGCAGGCCGCCCCGACGCCCATCACGGCGCGGGCCGTGACCAGGGTGGCGACGGTGCCGGCGAAGGCCGATCCCGCCGAGCCGGCGCCGAAGACGGTCAGCCCGGCCAGGAAGACGCGCTTGCGGCCGATCCGGTCGCCCAGGCTGCCCGCGACGAGCAGCAGGCCGCCGAACACGACCGCGTAGGAGTCGACGATCCACTGCAGTTGCGACGTCGAGGCGTGCAGCTCGCGGACCAGGGCCGGCAGGGCGATGTTGAGAATGGTGTTGTCCAGCGACACCACCAGCAGCGAGACGCACAGGACGGCCAGCACCGCGCGGCGCCGGCCGGCGGACGGCCGGCCGGCGGCCCGGGATGCACGAGGTCTGATTCTCATGACACCAATGAACCGCTGGAACGACGGCCGGGTCAGAGACGACCGGCCCTGCCCGGCCGGGCCATAGGGCCCGCCGCATCAGTGGTCCTGACCTGCGCGAACAGGTCGTTCGGCGGGGCAAACCCCCCGCGCGCGGTTCGTTCGGCGGGGCAAACCCGAGCCCCCGCGTCCGGCGCGGTCACGCCGGTCGCGGGGGCCTCGGGTCGCCGGTCAGGACGCGTCCGGGTACGGAACGACGGCGACCGCGCAGGGGGCGTGGTGCAGGGCGGCATGGGAGACCGGGCCGAGGCGGTTGGCGTGGCGGCGGCCGGCTTCGGCGTGCGCGCCGACGATCAGCAGGTCGACCTCCTTCGAGGCCTCGACCAGGCAGGTTCCGGCGGTGCCGGAGGCCACGCCGGCGTACAGCCGGGGCACGACCTCGACGTCGGGGTACTTGCCGCACCACGGGTCGAGCAGCTCCTTGAGGCGGTCGGCGCGGGCCTGCTCGTAGGCGATGCCGTCCGCGTCGCCGTGCCGGGCGGCGTAGGCCATGGTCCACGGCTCGGTCCAGACATAGGCGGCGATCACGCCGGTGCCGCGCCGGGAAGCGGTGTCGAAGGCGAACTCCAGGGCGGCGTCGCAGGGGTCGTCGATGTCGATGCCGACGAGGATCCGCCCCTTGGCCTCGGCCGGGGTGTCGTGGACGACGACGACCGGGCAGGGGCTGTCGGCCAGGACCCGCTGGGAGGTCGAGCCGAGCAGCAGCCCGGCGAAGCCGCCGCGGCCCCGGCTGCCGACCACCAGGAGCTGGGCGTCGGCGGCGGTGGAGACGATCGCGGCGGGCGCGTCGCCCGGCACGGCGCGGGTCTCGACGTCCAGGCCGGGGTTCTCGGCCCGGATCCTCGCCGCGGTCTCGGCGAGGATCTCCTCGGCGTCGAGCCGGTTGGTCTGTTCGACGTTCCCGTCCGGCAGGACGGTGGCGAACGGGCCCATCGGGAGTCGCTCTTTGAAGGTGTACGCGTGGACGATACGCAGACCGGTGCCGCGCGAGACGGCCTCCCGGACCGCTTCGGTCAGGGCGCGCTTGCTGTGCGGGGTCTGGTCGTAGGCGACGACCACCGGTGCGCTCATGTCAGTCCTCCAACCTCTGTTCGGCTCCGTCGTGGAGTCGCTGAAGCCAGCCTCCCCCGGCGCGGGTTTCGTGGTCAGAGGCCCGCGGCCCGGCCCGGACCCCTCCGATGTGCCCCTGGGGGACGGGACCTTCGGCCCGACCCCGGCGGCGGTCCGGCGGGGCGCGCCCGCGGCCTCGCGGCCGCACGTCGCAGCCCCC
>JABFXP010000570.1 GCA_013361685.1 Catenulispora sp. | reverse complement strand
CCGGCGGCCTCCGCCGGCCCGGTTGAACATCGCGATCGTGCGTCGTCACCGGCGCAGCGGGCAGGTGAAGGTGAGGACAAATGTCGGACGTGGAGCTCCGGCACATCTCACGAGGGAGACGGCGATGAACGCGCGGTTCTTGTTGTGCAGCCCAGACCACTTCGACGTGACCTTCGAGATCAACCCGTGGATGACCACCGAGCAGCGGCCCGATCGGCCGAGCGCCTGGCGGCAGTGGCGGGCGCTGGTGGCGAACCTGCGTGCGGCCGGTGCTGAGGTGTTCAGCTATGAGTCGCGGCCCGGGCTGTCCGACATGGTCTTCCCCACCGATGTCGCGGTGGCGGTGGGGCGCCGGTTCCTGCGGGGCCGGTTCCGGCATCCGGAGCGGCGGGCCGAGGCCGCGTATGGTGCCGCCTGGCTGATCGGGCAGGGCTATGAAGAACTCGAGTGGCCTGGGGAGCCGGACCTCTATTTGGAGGGCGGCGACACGGTGGGTTTCGGCGACACGATCGTGTGCGGCACCGGCTTCCGTACCTCCGCCGAGGCGGCGCGGTATGTCGGCGTCGCGCACGGCGTGGACGTGGTGTCGGTGCCGCTGGTGGACCCGCGCTTCTACCACCTTGACATGTCGTTCTGTCCGTTGGACGGGCGGCGGGCGATCTGCGCGACGGAGGCGTGGGACGAGTCGGGTCAGCGCGCCGTGGCCGAACTGGTTCCCGAGCAGCTGGTGATCACCAGCGAGGAGGCGCTGACGTTCTGCGCGAACGCGGTGGTGGTCGGCGAGACCATCGTGATGCCGGCCTGCCCGCCTCGGGTGCGGGCGCAGTTGGAGGAGTGGGGGTTCCGGATCCTGGTGTCCGGCGTAAGCGAGTTCATCAAGGCCGGCGGTGGGATCCGCTGCATGTCGCTGGACCTGGACCTGCTCAGGCGTTCTACGGCGCAGCAACCGGCATAGCCGGCCGACGACACCCCGAGACCGTGGTCCGGCACCGCCGACATGCCCTGCTCCACGACCGCATGGCGCCCGGCCCGCCCCGCATCCTGTGGCCTGCCTCGCGACAGGTGATCACCTCCATCCCCTCCCACGTCTGACAATCGGATGGCCGCTGCCGGCGTGCCCCGCCGCCGATGCTGGACGACGATCGGCTGGTGGGCACGGGTACGGGTATGGACATGGGCCTCGGCACAGGCACAGGCACAGGCACAGGCGTAGGCACGCGAGCGGGCGATCGTGAGTGAGGCGTAGACGGCCGTCGCGGCCGGCGCTCCCGGTGCCCCGCCGGCCGGCGTACCAGGACCAGGGTCCGGCCGGGGCACGCGCCGGGCGGGACTCGCGGTCCGGTTCCTGGGTCCGGGTCGGCTTCGGCCTGGGTGTGGGGTTCCTCGCCGCCTACGCGCTCGGCCAGGCCCTGTTGCAGACCGCGCAGATCCTCACCCTGGTCCTGCTCGCCCTCTTCGCGGCGGTCAGCCTCGAACCGCTGCTCGCCGCCCTGCGCCGCCGCCGGCTCCCGCGCGGCGTCACCGTCACGATCGTCGTCCTCGCCGCCGCCGGGCTGACCGGGCTGTTCATCGCCCTGGTCATCCCGCCGGTGAGCAAGGAGGTCGACCAGCTCACCACCCAGATCCCGATCTGGCTCCAGGAGCTCCACGACCACAACTCCCAGCTCGGCAGGCTGGAGGACCACTATCACGTCATCGAGAAGGTCAAGCAGCAGCTGTCCTCCGGCGGCCTGGGCACGAAGCTGGCCTCCGGCGTGCTCGGCGCCGGCAAGCTCCTGCTCGGCCTGTTCACCGGCGCGCTAATCGTGGTCACCCTGACCGTCTACTTCATGATCGGGCTGCCCTCGATCAAGGCCTTCGCCCTGCGGCTGCTGCCCGCCAGCCGCCGCTCCCGCGTCGAAGAACTCACCGACCAGGTCATGCGCCAGGTCGGCCGCTACATGCTGGCCAACGTGGCGACCTCCGTCCTGGCCGGCCTCGCCACCAGCATCTGGGCCTGGGCCACCGGCATCCCCTACGGGACGCTGCTCGGGTTCTTCGTCGCCATCATGGACCTGATCCCCATCGTCGGCTCCACGGTCGGCGGCATCGTGGTCTCCCTGGTCGCCCTGTCGGTCTCCTGGCCGGTGGCGCTCGCCACCGCCGCCTTCTACACCGCCTTCCGCTTCACCGAGGACCACCTCACCACCCCGCTGACCATGCGCTACGTGGTCCGCCTGCATCCGGTCGCGACCTTGATCGCGGTCCTGATCGGCGGCGCCCTGCTCGGCATCGTCGGCGCCCTGGTCGCGGTCCCGGCCGCGACGGCGGTCAGCTTGGTGCTGGACGAGGTCGTGTTCCCGGCGCGGGATCGCTCGTAGGCGTAGGCGTAGGCGAACGCAGAGGCAGAGGCGCTGGCGTTGGCGTCGCGGCTGATCAGAGCAGCTCGTCGATGTCCGGATAGACCGGCTGCCACATCGCCGCGCGCACCCGGGCCTCGACAGCTCCGTCATCGCCGCCACCGTCACCCCCGTCGCCCACCACCCCCTCCTCCCGCGCAGCACGAATGACCGCCACCGCCACCGCCACCGACGTCTCCCGCAGCGCCGACACCGGCGGCAGCAGCGCCGCGCCCGCCTCCGCCGAGGCCACACAGCCCGCCACAGCGTCGGCGGCAGCGGTCAGCATCGCGTCCGTGACGCGAGTGGCGCGCCCCACGATCACCCCCAGGCCCAGGCCGGGGAACACCAGGGCGTTGTTCGCCTGAGCGATGGCGTGCTTCGTGCCCCGGTACTCCACCGGGTCGAACGGACTCCCGGCGGCGATCAGGGCCTTGCCGTCGGTCCACGCCAGCAGGTCCGCCGGAGCGGCCTCGGACAAGTCCGTCGGGTTCGACATCGGCAGGATGATCGGGCGCTCCGTGTGCTCGGCCATCGAACGCACGATCGCCTCGGTGAAGGCTCCGCCCTGGCCTGAGGTGCCGATCAGGATCGTCGGCCGGACCCGCCGCACCACCTCGGCGAGGCTGATCCCGTCGCGGTCCGCGTCATGGGCCCACTCGGCGACTTCGTCCTCCGGGCGCGCGTAACGCTTCTGGAGCTCGCGCAGGGAATCCTGGCCCTCGGTCAGCAGCCCGTAGCGGTCCACACACCAGATCCGCCGTGCGGCCGCCGCTTCGGACAGTCCGTCGGCGACCATCGCCGCACACAGATGGTCGGCGACGCCGACGCCCGCGCTCCCGGCGCCGAACACCACCACCCGCTGCTCCCGCAGCGGCGGCCCGCCGTCCGCCTGTCCGGCCCGCACCCCGGCCAGCACCGCCGCCAGCGTCACCGCCCCCGTGCCCTGCACGTCGTCGTTGAACGTCAACAGCCGCTCGCGGTACCGGTCCAGGATCCGGCGGGCGTTCGCCGTGCCGAGGTCCTCCCAGTGCAGCAGCGCGTGCGGGAACAGCCGGGTCGCCGCCTCGACGTAGGCATCGATGAAAGCGTCGTACCGCTCCCGGTCCACCCGCCGGTGCCGGTTGCCCAGATACAGCGGATCGTCCAGCAGTTCCTGCCGGTCGGTCCCCACGTCCAGCATCACCGGCAGCACCCGCGCCGGGTCGATGCCGGCCGCCGCGGTGTAGACCACCAGCTTGCCGACCGCGATGTCGATGCCGCCCACGCCCCAGTCGCCGATGCCCAGGATCCCCTGCCCGTCCGTGGCCACCACCAGGTCCACGTCCTCGCCCCCGAGCCCGGCCGCGCGCAGCGACAGCTCGATGTCCTGCGGCGCGTCCACCGACAGGTAGACGCCGTGCGGCCGGCGGTACTCGGTGGCGTACTTCTTGATCGCCGTGCCGACCGTCGGCGTGTAGACGATCGGCAGCGTCTCCGTCAGGTGGTCGGCGAGCACCCGGTAGAACAGCACCTCGTTGCGCGAGCGCAGATTCGTCAGCGACACGTACTTGTCCAAGTCCGTAGCCTGCGAACGGAACTGCGCGTAGGCGCGCTCCGCCTGCTGGTCCAGCGTCAGCACCGCCGACGGCAGCAGCCCGACCAGCCCCAGCGCCCGGCGCTGCTCGTGGGTGAAGGCGACACCGCGGTTCAGCATCGGATCGGACAGTACGTTCCTCACCCCTCAAGCATCCGCCTGGTCCGCACCACGGGGCCGGGCGGACGCGGCACCGGCCCCGCCGTTCGGACGCCGGGTGGTTGTCACGGCCCGCGGTCCGTGGTCGGCTGGAGGTCGTGACTGCGACCATTTCTCAGGACCAGGAACGACAACTGCTGGACTCCGTCCCCAAGACGCTGCTCATCGGCGGGCAGTGGCGGCCCGCGAGCGACGGCGGGACCGTCGAGGTCCACGACCCCTCCACCGGCGACCTGCTCGCGACCATCGCCAGCGCCACCGCCGAGGACGGCGAGGCGGCGCTCGCCGCCGCCGACGCCGCGCAGGCGTCGTGGGCGCGCAGCGCGCCCCGGCACCGGGCCGAGATCCTGCGCAAGGCCTTCGAGCTCATCACCGCCCGCGCCGACGACTTCGCCCTGCTGATGACGCTGGAGATGGGCAAGCCCCTGGCCGACTCCCGCGCCGAGGTCGCCTACGGCGCCGAGTTCCTGCGCTGGTTCTCCGAGCAGACCAACCGGGTCGCCGGCCGCTACTCGACCGCCCCCGACGGCGCCGCGCGGCTGCTGGTCACCAAGCGGCCGGTCGGCCCCTGCCTGCTCATCACGCCGTGGAACTTCCCGCTGGCGATGGGCACCCGCAAGCTCGGGCCGGCGCTCGCCGCCGGGTGCACCGTGGTGTTCAAGCCCGCGACGCTGACCCCGCTCACCTCGCTGCTGCTGGCGCAGACGCTGGTCGAGGCCGGGGTGCCCGACGGTGTCGTCAACGTCATCCCCACCAAGCACGCCGGCGCCGTCACCGGGCCGCTGCTGAAGGACCCGCGCCTGCGCAAGCTGTCCTTCACCGGCTCCACCGAGGTCGGCCGCCGCCTCATCGCCGACTCCGCCGAGCAGGTGCTGCGGGTGTCGATGGAGCTCGGCGGCAACGCGCCGCTGCTGGTGTTCGAGGACGCCGACCTGGAGCAGGCCGTGGACGGCGCGATGCTGGCCAAGCTGCGCAACGGCGGCGAGGCCTGCACCGCGGCCAACCGGCTGCTGGTGCAGCGGCCGGTCGCCGAGGAGTTCACCCGGCGGCTGGCCGAGCGCTTCGCCAAGCACACCGTGGGCCGCGGCACCCTGCCGGACACCAAGATCGGGCCGCTGGTCGACGACGACACCAGGGACAAGGTCGACCGGCTCGTCACCGCCGCGGTGGCGTCCGGCGCCCGAGTGGTCACCGGCGGCGCCAAGATCCCCGGCGCCGGGTACTTCTACCAGCCGACCGTCCTCACCGACATCCCCGCCGACGCCGAGATCCTGCGCGAGGAGATCTTCGGGCCGGTGGCGCCGATCGTCGTGTTCGACACCGAGGACGAGGCCGTGCGCCTGGCCAACTCCACCGAGTACGGGTTGGTCGCCTACGCCTTCACCAAGGACCTGAACCGCGGCCTGCGGCTGGCCGAACGCCTGGACACCGGCATGATCGGTATCAACACCGGGATCGTGTCCAACCCCGCCGCGCCGTTCGGCGGCGTCAAACAGTCCGGCATCGGTCGCGAAGGCGGCCTGGAGGGCATCGAAGAGTACTTGGAGACCCGGTACGTCGGCATCGCAGACCCCTTCGCCGGGCTCGACAAGGACTCCTGACCAGCCCCGCGGCGCTCACCGCCCCTGGTGGCCGCGGCACGCCGATCCAAACGTCCCCCCGGCCCCGTTTCACCCGATGATCGCCGGGTAGCCGGGGCGGACTGTGGGCGCCGGGGGAGAGCGCCGACGAGAGGAGGCCGGGATGGACGCCGGGAAGTTCGGCACAGCGGGGCGGCCGTACTCGCAGGCCGCTGCGCGGCTGGCAGCGGGTTCCGTCGTCGGAGCGCGGTACCGCCTCGGCGAGCGCGTGGGCGGCGGAGCCGCCTCCGACGTGTTCGCGGCACTGGACCAGGCCTGCGGGCGGCAGGTGGCGCTGAAGGCGCTGCGCGAGGACGTGACCCCCGTGCTGCGGGACCGGTTCCTGGAGGAGACCCGGATCCTGTCCCGCCTGGCCCACCCGCACCTGCTGCCCCTGCTGGACTCCGGCGTCGACGGCGGCGTGCCGTTCCTGGTGCTGCCGCTGGTCGACGGCACGAACCTGGAGCGCGAGCAGGGGCCGAAGCCGCCGGACTGGGTGCGCCGGGTCGGCGCCGCCGTCGCCGACGCGCTGGCCTACATCCACGCCAAGGGCGTCGTGCACCGCGACATCACCCCCGGCAACATCCTGCTGGACCGCGACGGCCACGTGTACCTCACCGACTTCGGCATCGCCAAGGCCTGGGACGGCCCGGCCCTGACGGCCGAGAACTTCGTCGCCGGCACCGCCGGCTACCTCGCCCCGGAACAGGCCGAGGGCCACGGCGCCTCCTCCGCGTCCGACGTCTACGCGCTCGGCCTCGTGCTGCTGGAAGCCCTCACCGGCGTCCGGGAGTACTCCGGGACGCCGTTCGAACGCGCCGTCGCCGCCGCCACCCGCTCGCCCCGCATCCCCGCCGCGCTCGGCGCGCCCTGGTGCCCGATCCTGCGCCGGATGACCGCCCGCGACCGGCGCAAGCGGCCGGCGGTCGACGAGGTCAGAGCGCTGCTGCACGGCCGGACGCCGCCGATCGCCCCGGCGGTCCGGCACCCCGCGGCGGCCGCCGTGACCCTCTCGCTCGCCGAACAACTGGGACTGGCCGGCTGAGCGGCCCCGACACGCTCCCGGCCGGCACTGAGCAGCCCCGAAAAGCCCCCGCCGGCTCCGCCGCGCCCGCGTTTACCCCCACCCATCCCGGGCACACCGGCCACACCGGGCGACACCGCAGGTCGGAAGTGCAGACCCGCACCGTTAGCCCGAACGGACCACGAGGCGGTGGTGACGACATGTTCGGTTCGGCAGCCTGGCGCCGGCACCGCGCGGCGAAGGCGCGTGCGGCGAATGAACGCCTGGTCCGCGACCTGTGCGGCCGGGGAGCCGTCCGCGAGGCGGAGGGCATCGTGGAGTCCGCCTGGATCGACGGCCTGGACCACGCCGAGCGGACCGACCCCACGGTGCGCGGCATCCTGGAACGGGAACGGGAAGCGTTCCACCGCGCCACCCGCCGCCGCGCCGCCGAGGCGGAGCAGGACCGGCGCCGGCTGGCAGCCCTCGCCGAGGAGCTGAGGACCGGATCGCCGTCGGCCCCCGGCTGACGCGCCGCCCCGGCCCGGCCGCACCGGACGCGAACCCGGCTTCTTCCGGTTCGCGCTCGGATTCCACCGGCGCGGGTGACCAGGCAAGCCACCACCACCCCGACCACCTCGACCACGTCGACCCCCGGACGGAGAACGACCATGGAGGAACCCGGCGAATCCGGTGTGCGGGTCTCCAGCCCCAAACACAGCAGCGTGGGGCTGGAGGGCATCACCGAATCGATGCGCTACACCCTGGAACAGAGCGGCCCGGTCCGCGGCGCCAAGACCCTGCTCGCGCTGAACCAGGTCGACGGGTTCGACTGCCCCAGCTGCGCCTGGGCCGACCCGGTGCCCGGCGAGCGCAAGAAGGCCGAGTTCTGCGAGAACGGCGCCAAGGCCGTGGCCTGGGAGGCGACCCGCAAACGCGTCGGCCCGGACTTCTTCGCCGAGCACTCCGTCGCCGACCTGCGGGAGAAGGACGGCCACTGGCTGGAATCGCAGGGCCGGCTGACCGAACCGGTCTACCTGGGCCCCGGGGAGGACCACTTCACCCCGATCACCTGGAAGGCCGCCACCACCCTGATCGCCGACCGGCTCCGCGGCCTGGCCGACCCGAACCGCGCCGTCTTCTACACCAGCGGCCGCACCAGCAACGAGGCCGCGTTCGTCTACCAGCTGCTGGCCCGCCGCCTCGGCACGAACAACCTCCCGGACTGCTCCAACATGTGCCACGAGTCCAGCGGCGCCGCCCTGTCCGAGACCATCGGCGTCGGCAAGGGCGTGGTCAGCCTGCAGGACATCACCGACTACGCAGACCTGATCATGATCGTCGGTCAGAACCCCGGCACCTGCCACCCCCGCATGCTCACCGCATTGGAGCAGGCCAAGAAGCGCGGCGCGCGCATCATCGCCGTGAACCCGCTGCCGGAGGCCGGATTCGGCCGCTTCCACAACCCGCAGACCGTGCGCGGCCTGGCCGGCCCCGGCACCCAGCTCGCCGACGCCTACCTGCCGATCCGGGTCAACGGGGACCTCGCGTTCTTCAACACCCTCAACCGCGTCCTGCTCGACCGCGAGGAAGCCGCGCCGGGCACCGTGTTCGACCACGACTTCATCAACCGCTACTGCGACGGTTTCGAACAGGCCTGTGAAGGCTGGCGGAACGTGGACCTGGCGCACGCCGCACAGCTGTCCGGCCTGTCCCGGCGGATGGTCGAGCGCTGCGCCGACGAGGTCATGGCCGCCGACAGCGTCACGGTCTGCTGGGCCATGGGCCTGACGCAGCACCGCAACGCGGTCCCCACGATCCGTGAGATCGTGAACTTCCTGCTGCTGCGCGGCAATGTCGGCCGGCCCGGCGCCGGTCCCTCGCCGATCCGCGGGCACAGCAACGTGCAGGGCGACCGCACGGTCGGCATCTGGGAGCAGATGCCCGACAGCTTCCTGGACAAGCTCCGCGACGAGTTCGGCTTCGAGCCGCCGCGCGAGCACGGCAAGGACACCGTCGACTCGATCCGCGCGATGCGGGACGGCGAGGTCGAGGTCTTCTTCGCCGTCGGCGGCAACTTCGTCGCCGCCACGCCCGACACCGCCGTGACCGAGACGGCGATGGCCCGCTGCGCGCTGACCGTGAACGTCGCCACCAAGCTCAACCGCACGCACCTGTGCCCGGGCACCGAGGCGCTGCTGCTGCCGTGTCTGGGCCGCACCGAGCGCGACGTGCAGGAGACCGGGGAGCAGTTCGTCACCGTGGAGGACTCCATGGCGATGGTGCACGCCTCGCACGGCCGGCTGCTGCCCGGTTCGCCGGAGCTGCGCAGCGAGGTCAGGATCCTGACGGACCTGGCGCGGGAGCTGTTCGGCGAGGACGATCTCGACTGGCGCGAGATGGGCGCCGACTACCGGGTGATCCGGCGCCACATCGAGCACGTGGTGCCCGGGTTCCACGCCTACGAGGAGCGGGTCGCGCAGCCCGGCGGGTTCGTGCTGCCGCGCGGGCCGCACGACTCGCGCACGTTCCCCACCGAGACCGGCAAGGCGCGGTTCACCGTCAACCCGCCGACCGCCGCCGAGGTGCCCGAGGGGCATCTGCTGCTCACCACGGTCCGGTCGCACGACCAGTTCAACACCACCGTCTACGGCCTGGACGACCGCTATCGCGGGATCAAGGGCGGCCGGCACGTGGTGTTCCTCAACGAGGACGACCTGCGGATGTTCGGGGTGGCCGACGGGGACCTGGTCGACCTGATCAGCGTCTACGACGACGGGGAGCGGCGGGCGCGCGGCTTCCGCGCCGTGCGCTATCCGGTGCCGCGGGGGTGCGCGGCGGCGTACTACCCCGAGACGAACGTCCTGGTGCCGCTGGACTCGACCGCCGAGACCAGCAACACGCCGAACTCGAAGTCGATCGTGATCCGGTTGGAGGCGTCCGAGTAGGCGACGCGG
>JABFXP010000070.1 GCA_013361685.1 Catenulispora sp. | reverse complement strand
TCTGCCACCGACGCCACGCGGGGACTGGGGGGTCCTCAACGGATCCCGCGTCCCCGCCGCCCCCGGGATATCCGAAGACTCGGCGCCAGGCTGCTAACCGAGGCAATACCCTGATACTTGGAGCGGACAATGAGTGCGTCCGGAACGTTCCCCACCGCCGAGCCCCTGGCGATCGTGGGCATGGGCTGCCGCTACCCGGGCGGCGTGGGCTCGCCGGAGGACCTGTGGCGGGTCGTGGCCGACGAGCGCGAGGTGCTGGGCGCCTTCCCGGCCGACCGCGGCTGGGACCTGGACGCGCTCGCCGACCCGGACCCGGACGCCCCGGGGACCTCTTATGCGCGCCGCGGCGGCTTCCTGCCCGGCCTGGCCGACTTCGACGCGGCCTTCTTCGGCGTCTCGCCCCGCGAGGCGCTGGCGATGGACCCGCAGCAGCGCCTGGTGCTGGAGACCGCCTGGGAGGCGCTGGAGCGGGCCGCGATCGACCCGGCGGCGCTGCGCGGCACCCGCACCGGGGTGTTCGTCGGGGCCGAGCCGAAGGACTACGGGCCGCGCCTGCACACCGCCCCGGCCGGTTTGTCAGGGTACTTGTTCACCGGCACCACCAGCAGCGTGATGTCCGGACGGGTCTCCTACGCCCTGGGCCTGGCGGGCCCGGCGCTGACCGTGGACACCGCGGCCTCGTCCTCGCTGGTGGCGCTGCACCTGGCCGCGGAGTCGCTGCGCCGCGGCGAATGCTCACTGGCCCTGGCCGGCGGGGTGTCGGCGATGGCGACGCCGGGGGCGTTCGTGGCCTTCAGCCGCCTGCGCGGTCTGGCCGCCGACGGCCGCTGCAAGCCGTTCTCGGCCGAGGCCGACGGCACCGTGTGGTCCGAAGGCGTGGGCCTGGTGGTACTGGAACGGCTGGCGGACGCGGTCGCGAACGGGCACCGCGTCCTGGCGGTCCTGTCCGGCGTCGCGGTGAACAACGACGGCGCCAGCGACAGCCTCACCGCGCCGAGCGCCGAAGCCCAGAGCGCGGTGATCCGGGCCGCCCTCGCCGACGCCGGCCTGACCCCGGCGGACGTGGACGTCGTCGAGGCGCACGGCACCGGCACCCCGCTCGGCGACGCGGTCGAGGCCCGGGCGCTGGCCGCCGCGTACGCCGGCCGGGAGCGGCCGCTGCTGGTCGGCTCGATGAAAGCGAACATCGGACACACCCTGGCCGCCGCGGGGGTGGCCGGCGTGATCAAGATGGTCATGGCGCTGCGGTACGGCGTCGCGCCGAAGACGCTGAACGTGGCCACGCCGAACATCGACGACGACGCGCTGAGCCTGCTGACCGAGCAGCGACGCTGGCCGGTGACCGACCGGCCGCGCCGGGCCGCGGTGTCCGGGTTCGGGATCAGCGGGACGAACGCGCACGTGATTCTGGAGCAGGCTCCTGCGATCGCCGAGGCGGAGCCTGCGGCCGGCGGCTGCGGGAGGAAGCGGATTCCGCTCGGGGCCAGCTGGCCGCCGGTGAACAGCTCAGCTTCGCAGAACCCTGGTTCCGCGACCGCGCACTCGGCGGCGGCTGCCGCTGCTTCGGCTGGTCGCGACGCTGCGAGCAGTGCGGGCACTGCCGCGGCTGGCGGTTCCGGTGCTGCGGCGGCAGATCGCGGCGCTGATCGGTCGGCGAGCGCTGCCGGCTCCTCGTCGTCCTCGGCAGGTTGCGCGGTCCCGGTCCTGGAATCCGGCACCTCCGCCTGGCTGGTCTCCGGCCGCACCGCCGAAGGGCTCGCCGGTCAGGCCGTCCGCCTCGGCGAGTGGCTCGGCCAGCGGCCCAAACTCGACGCCGCGGACGTCGCCTGGTCGCTGGCGACCACCCGCTCCGCGCTGGAGCACCGGGCCGTCGTGTTCGGCGCCGAGGGCCTGGTCCCGCTCGCCGCCGGCGAGCCGCACTCGGCCGTGATCTCCGGCGTGGCGTCCCCGGGCGCGCGCAAGACGGCTTTCGTCTTCCCCGGCCAGGGCAGCCAGTGGGCCGGCATGGGCCGTGAGCTGCTGGCGGCCTCCCCGGTCTTCGCCGCGCGCTTCGCCGAGTGCGAAACGGCGCTCGCGCCCCACATCGACTTCTCCCTGCGTGCCGCCCTCGCCGAGCCGCCGCAGGCTGCTGACATCGTCCAGCCGCTGCTGTGGGCCGTCGCGGTCTCGCTGGCGGCGGTCTGGCGCGCCGCCGGGGTCGAGCCCGCCTCCGTCGTCGGCCACTCCCAGGGCGAGATCGCCGCCGCGACCGTCGCCGGCGTCCTCAGCCTGGACGACGGCGCCCGCGTCGTCGCCCTGCGCTCCAAGGCCCTGCGCGCGCTGGCCGGGGCCGGCGGCATGCTCTCCATCGCCGAGCCCGCCGCCGACGTCCGCGAACGTCTCACCGTGTTCGGCGACCGCATATCCGTCGCCGCGGTCAACGGCCCCGCCGCGACCGTCGTGGCCGGCGAGCCGGAAGCCCTCGAAGCCCTCAAGCAGCTCTGCGAGGCCGACGACGTCAGGGCCCGCATGGTCCCCGTCGACTACGCCTCCCACAGCGCCCACGTCGACGCCATCGAGTCCGAGATCCGCTCGGCCCTCGACGGCGTCGCGCCCCGGGAAGCCGCCGTCCCGATCATCTCGGCGATGAGCGGCGACCGGCTCGACGGCCCGGAGATGGACGCCGCCTACTGGTACGCCTCCCTGCGCTCCCCGGTCGAGTTCGACCGTGCGGTGCGGGCGCTCGCCGACTCCGGCCACGACACGTTCATCGAGGTCTCCGCGCATCCGGTCCTCACCACCGCGATCAGCGAAACCCTCGAGGACCGCGCCCGCGCGCTCGCCGGCGCGCAGCCGTTCGCCGTCATCGGCACCCTGCGCCGCGACGAAGGCGGCCCGGACCGCCTGCTCATCTCGCTGGCCGAGGCCCACGTCCACGGCGTCCCCGTCGACTGGACCGCCCTGCTGCGGCCCGGCCACCGCGTCGAGCTGCCCACCTACGCCTTCCAGCGTCAGCGGTTCTGGCTCACCGACGACTCGGTCCCCGGAGCCTCCGCCGCTTCCGCCCCGGCGACGATGACGGCGGCCGACGACCCGGTCCAGATCGCGACCGCCACCCCGAACGGCGCGAACAGCCTCTTGGCCCGCCAGCTCGCCGACCTCTCCGATCTGGAACGCGACCAGCTGACCCTGGACCTCGTCCGGACGCACGCCGCCGCGATCCTCGGCCACGCCTCGCACCACGCCGTCGACCCGGCGCTCACCTTCAAGCAGCTCGGCATGGACTCCGTCACCGCCGTGGACCTGCGCAACCGCGTCAACGCCGCGACCGGCCTGGCCCTGCCGACCACCATCGTGTTCGATTATTCGACCCCTGCCTCGCTCGCCCGCTTCCTGTGCGCCGAGGCCGTCGGCGGCACCGAGGCGGCCGGCACGGCGGTCGGCGCGGTCGGCGCCGTCGCCAACGCCACCGACGACCCGATCGCCATCGTCGGCATGAGCTGCCGCCTGCCCGGCGGCGTCGAGAGCCCCGAGGACCTGTGGCAGCTGGTCGCCGACGGCACCTGCGCCATCAGCGAGTTCCCGGTCAACCGGGCCTGGAGCATCGACCAGGTGACGATGTCCGATCCGGACGGCGCCGGCGGGGTGACCCCGGTGCAGCGCGGCGGGTTCGTCGCCGACGCCGACGAGTTCGACGCCGAGTTCTTCGGCATCAGCCCGCGCGAGGCGCTGACCATGGAGCCGCAGCAGCGGCTGCTGATGGAGGCCAGCTGGGAGGCGCTGGAGCGGGCCGGCATCGACCCGCTCGCCCTGCACGGCAGCCAGACCGGCGTGTTCACCGGCACCTTCGCCTCCGAGTACGCCGGCGGCCTGCCCGAGCTGGTCGAGAAGGACTCCGCCGAGACCTACATGCTCACCGGCACCGCCACCTCCGTCGCCTCCGGCCGGGTCTCCTACAACCTCGGCCTGATGGGCCCGGCGGTCACGATGGACACCGCCTGTTCGTCCTCGCTGGTGGCGCTGCACCTGGCGTGCCAGTCGCTGCGCTCGGGCGAGACCGAGCTCGCCCTGGTCGGCGGCGCCACGGTGCACGCCACCGCCGGCTGGCTGGCCTGGTTCGCCGCGCAGCGCGGCCTGGCCCCGGACGGGGAGTCCAAGGCCTACTCCGAGACCGCCGACGGCGTCGGCCTGGCCGAGGGCGTCGGCGTGCTGGTCGTCGAGCGCCTGTCCGACGCCCGCCGCCACGGCCACCGGGTGCTGGCGCTGGTCCGCGGCAGCGCGGTCAACCAGGACGGCGCCTCCAACGGCCTCACCGCCCCGAGCGGGGTGTCCCAGCAGCAGGTCATCCGCGCCGCGCTGGCCAACGCCGGCCTCACCGGCGCCGACGTCCAGGTGGTCGAGGGCCACGGCACCGGCACGCCGCTCGGCGACCCGATCGAGGCGCAGGCGCTGATCGCCACCTACGGCCGGGCCCGCGACGCCGAGCACCCGCTGCTGCTCGGCTCCATCAAGTCCAACCTCGGCCACGCCATGGCCGCCGCGGGCGTCGCCGGCATCATCAAGATGGTCGGCGCCATCCAGCACGGCGTGGTCCCCAAGACCCTGCACGTCACCACCCCGAACCCGAAGGTCGACTGGTCGGCGGGCACCGTGCGGCTGGTCACCGAGGCCGAGCCGTGGCCGGAGGAGGGCAGCCCGCGCCGTTTCGGCATCTCCTCGTTCGGGATCAGCGGCACCAACGCGCACGTCATCGTGGAGCAGGCCCCTGAGGAAGTCGGCGCCGACCCGGCCGTCGGGGCCGCGCCGGAGCTTGAGGGCGCGGACAACGCGACGCCCGGCACGACGCCCGACGCGAAGCCCGGCACCCCGCCGCCCGCGACGACGACGGCCTGGCCGATCTCCGGCCGCGGCACCGAAGGCCTGCCGTCCCAGGCCGGCCGGCTCCGCGAATTCGTGCTCGGACACCCCGACCACACCCCGGCCGACATCGGCTGGTCCCTGGCCACCACCCGCGCGGCCCTGGAACAGCGCGCCGTCGTGACCGGAACCACCCGCGAAGACCTCGCCGCCGGCCTGGCCTCCGTCGCCACCGGCCAGGAAGCCGCCGGCGTCGTGACCGGCACCACCGGAGCGCTCGGCGCCCTGGGATTCGTGTTCTCCGGCCAGGGAGCGCAGCGGCTCGGCATGGGCGCCGACTTGTACGCGCAACACCCCGTCTTCGCGAGCGCCTTCGACAAGATCTGCGCCGAACTCGACAAGCACCTCGCCGACGCGGACCTGCCCGGCGCGGAGCCCGCAGACGGAAAGCGCTCCGTCGCAGGGGTCTTCCACGGCACGGACGCCGACCTCGTCAACGAGACCGTCTGGGCCCAGTGCGGCCTGTTCGCCATCGAAGTCTCCCTGTGCGAACTCCTCGCCTCCTGGGGCGTCACCCCGCAACTCGTCGCCGGCCACTCGATCGGCGAACTCGCCGCCGCCTACGTCGCCGGAGTCTGGTCCCTGCCCGACGCCTGCGCCCTGGTCGCCGCCCGCGGCCGCCTGATGCAGGCGCTGCCGCGCGGCGGCGCCATGGTCGCCATGACCGCCGCCGAGGACCGGGTCACCGCGACCCTGGCCGAGATCGGCGACCGGGTCGCCGTCGCCGCGGTCAACGCCGCCGCCTCCGTCGTCGTCTCCGGCGCCGAGGACCAAGTCGACGCCGCCGTGGAACGCCTGTCCGCCGAAGGCGTGCGCTGCAAGCGGCTGCGCGTCTCGCACGCCTTCCACTCCCCGCTGATGGAACCGATGCTCGCCGAGTTCGGCCGCGTCGCCCTGAGCCTGGAGTACAAGGTGCCGAAGGTGGCGCTGGTGTCCGGGCTCACCGGAAAGCCGGTGACGCTGGAGGTCACCGATCCCACCTACTGGATCCGGCACGTCCGCGAAGCCGTCCGGTTCAACGACGCCGTCACCGCGCTGCGCACCGCCGGCGTGCGGACCTTCGTCGAGATCGGCCCCGACGCCGCCCTCACCCCGATGGTCACCGCCGCCGCCGGCGAGGCGTGGCTGCCGGTGCTGCGGCGGCAACGCGACGAAGCCGAGACGCTCACCGCCGCCCTGGCCGGGCTGTGGGTGCGCGGCGGCGCCGTCGACTGGTCCGGCTTCTACGCCGGCTCCGGCGCGCGCCGCGTCGAGCTGCCGACGTATGCCTTCCACCGCAAGCGGTTCTGGATGGGCCGGGCGGGCGGTGCGGGCGACCTCGCCGGCCTGGGCGTCTCAGGGGCCGAACACGGGCTGCTCGGCGCGGCGGTGGAGCTGCCCGACAGCGGCGGCGTCCTGCTCACCGGCCGGCTGACCCGCAAGTCGCATCCGTGGCTGGTGGACCACGCGGTCGCCGGGGCGGTGATCGTGCCCGGCACCGCGCTGGTGGAGATGGTGATCCGGGCCGGCGACGAAGTCGGCTGCGGACGTCTGGGCGAACTGGTGATCGAGGCGCCGCTCGTGATCCCGGAGACCGGCGGCGTGCGGGTGCAGGTCTCGGTCGGCGCCGCCGACGACTCCGGGGCCCGCGAGGTCGGCCTCTACGCGCGGGTCGAAGGCGACGGCGTCGAGCAGGCGTGGGTGCGCCACGCCTCCGGCGTCCTGGAATCCGAACCCGAACCCGTCGACGATCCGGGCCTGACCCAGTGGCCGCCGTCCGGCGCCGAACAGGTGGACCTGGACGACTTCTACAGCACCCTGGCCCGAGCAGGGCTCTGCTACGGCCCGGTCTTCCAGGGCGTGCGGGCCGCGTGGAAGCGCGACGAGGACGTCTTCGCCGAGGTCGCGCTGCCCGAGGGCGTCACCGCCTCCGGCTTCGGCGTGCACCCGGCCCTGCTGGACGCCGCGCTGCAGACCATCTCGCTGGCCGGCGAAGGCTTCGGCGGCACGCCGCAGGTGCCGTTCGCGTGGGCCGACGTGCAGGTGCACGCCGTCGACGCGGTCACGGCGCGGGTGCGGATCTCGTCGGGTCCGGCCGGGGTCCGCGTCGATCTGGCCGACGGCACCGGCGGCCTGATCGCCACGGTCGGCTCGCTGACGATGCGCGAGCTGCCCACCGACACCTTCGACGCGGCGGCGGCGCTGGCCCGCGACGCGCTGTTCCGCGTCAGCTGGCAGCCGGCCCCGGCCCCGGAGGAGCCCGCGGACGCCGACAGCGACGGCACCGGCTGGGCGATCCTCGGCCACGACCGCGGCCATGACCGCGACCTGGAACTGCCGGCCGCCGCGCACTACGCCGACCTGGACGCGCTCACCGCGGCGCTGGCCGACGGGGCGCCGGTGCCGCACACCGTCGTCGCGTTCTGCCAGGCGCCGCCGCGCCGGTCGTCGGCGCCGGAGAAGACGAACATCAAGGGCGGCGTGCTCGGCGCGGTCAGCGGCGCGCTGAACGGCGTCGCGAAGGGCGCCGGGATCCAGTCCGTGGCGGGCAAGGTCGCGGACAAGGTCGTCGGCGGCGTCGCGGCGAGTTTCGCCGGCGCCGTCAAGGGATTCTCCGCCGGCCCCACGAGCGGCGGCGACCACCACGACTACCACGACGCGGCGGGACTGGCGCGCGGCGTGGTCGTCGGGACCCAGACCCTGGTGCAGGAGTGGCTGAAGGCCGACGCGCTGACCGCCTCGCGGCTGGTGGTCGTGACGCACCGGGCGGTGGACGCCGGGGCCGAGGCCGCGGTGCGTCCCGGCACCGCCGGCGTCTGGGGTCTGATCCGCGTCGCGGCGTCGGAGAACCCCGGCCGGGTCTACGCCGCCGACGTCGACGACATCGCCGGCAGCGGCCCGGCCCTGGCCGCCGGGCTGGCGGTCGGCGAGGCCGAGTTCGCGGTGCGCGGCGGCCAGATCCGGGTGCCGCGCGTGGTGCGCGTCGACGCGGGCCTGACCGTCCCGGACGGCGTGGCCCCCGGCGGCTGGGCGCTCGGCTACGAGGGCCAGGGCACGCTGGAGTGCCTGCGGCTGGTGCCCGCCGACGGCGCCACCGTCGAGCTGCAAGCCGGACAGGTGCGCGTCGGACTGCGCGCCACCGGGGTGAACTTCCGCGACGTGCTGACCGTCCTCGGCGTCTACCCGGGACCGCCCGGACCGCTGGGACTGGAGGGCGCCGGAGTGGTGCTGGAGGTCGGACCGGACGTCGGCCGGTTCCGGGTCGGCGACCGGGTGATGGGAGTGTTCACCGGCGGGTTCTCGCCGGTCGTCGCCGCCGATGCCAGGGCCCTGATCCCGGTGCCGGCCGGGTGGACGTTCGCCCAGGCCGCCGGCGCCCCGGTGGCGTTCGCGACCGCCCACTACGCGCTGGTCGAGCTGGCCGGCCTCAGCCGCGGCGAGTCGGTGCTGATCCACGCCGCCGCCGGCGGCGTGGGCAGCGCGGCGGTGCAGCTGGCCCGGCACCTCGGCGCCGACGTCTACGGCACCGCGAGCCCGTCGAAGTGGCCGGTGGTGCAGGACCTCGGGGTGGCCCCGGAGCACATCGCGTCGTCCCGGACCCTGGACTTCGAGGAGAAGTTCGCCGACCTGACCGGCGGCCGCGGCCTGGACGTGGTGCTGAACTCGCTGACCGGGGAGTTCATCGACGCCTCGCTGCGGCTGATGCACCGCGGCGGCCGGTTCGTCGAGATGGGCAAGACCGACCTGCGCGAGCCGGACGCCGTCAGCGGTGCGCACGGCGTCTCCTACCAGGCCTTTGACCTGCTGGAGCAGGGCACTGAGAAGATCGGCTCGATCCTGGCCGAGCTCGACCCGCTGTTCTCCTCCGGCGTCCTGCACGCGCCGCCGGTCGCGTGCTGGGACGTCCGGCGCGCCGCCGAAGCGTTCCGGTTCCTGAGCCAGGGCTACAACATCGGCAAGGTCGTGCTGACCCTGCCCGCGGCGGTGCGCGAGCCCGGCTCGGTGCTGGTCACCGGAGCCTCCGGCGCCCTGGGCGCCCTGGTCGCCCGGCACCTGGCGGCCACCGGGCAGGCCGGGGAACTGGTGCTGGCCTCGCGGCGCGGGGCCGAGGCCAAGGGCGCCGCGGCACTGGCCGCCGAACTGGCGGAACTCGGTGCGGCGGTGCGGCTCGAGGCCTGCGACGTCGCGTCCGCGAAACAACTCAGCGGGATGTTCAAGAAGCTGAAGCAGACCGGCTCCGTGGTCCGCGGGGTCGTGCACACCGCCGGCGTCCTGGACGACGCGGTGTTCGGCTCGCTCACCCCCGAGCGCACCGAAGCCGTGCTGCGGCCCAAACTCGACGGCGCCTGGCACCTGCACGAGGTCACCCGCGACCTGGACCTGGACCTGTTCGTGCTGTTCTCCTCGGTGGCCGGCGTCATCGGCTCGGCCGGACAGGGCAACTACGCGGCCGGGAACACGTTCATGGACGCCCTGGCCGGCTACCGGCGTCGCAGCGGTCTGCCGGCGGTGTCGATGGCCTGGGGGCCGTGGAAGCTCGACGGCGCCGCCGCGACCGCCGGCGGCATGGCCGCAACCCTGGACGACGGCCACTGGGACCGGATGGCGCGGCAAGGCCTGGCACCGCTGTCCGGACCGGACGGCCTCACACTGCTGGACGCCGCGGGCACCGCCTCGGACGCCCTGCTGGTCGCCGCGAAGCTGGACCTGGCACGCCTGGCCCGTCAGGGCACTGAGCCGATCCCGATGCTGTCGCAACTGGTCCGGCGCGGCGGCGGGCCCGGCGCCCGGCGCGCCGCCGGACGGGGCGCGGCCCAG
>JABFXP010000966.1 GCA_013361685.1 Catenulispora sp. | reverse complement strand
GCACGCCGCGCACGTCCTGGCCGTCCAGGCCGCCGCCAAACACTTCGCCACCGGCACCGTCGCCGCGCACACCGCCTCCTGGTGGCTGCTCGCGGTGGCCGGCGGCGTCCTGATCGCGCTGGCCGGCCTCGCGGCGGTGCTGCGCGGCGCCGCCTGGCCCGGCATGTCCTCCCGCTACGAGAACGCCGCCGCCAAAAGCTCCCCGGCCGCGCGCGCCGACACCGGCACCGCCAAGGACCTGTGGGACGCCCTGGACCGCGGCGAGGACCCGACCGAGGCCGCGACCGGCACCCCGGCACCGAGCATTAGGCCGAATCGGTGACAATGGAAGCGTCACGGATCCACCGCCCAGAACAAGGAGCACGCCGCACCATGTCGTCTTCCCCCGACGAAACCCCGGGCGTCCTGTCCGGCACCCTCTCCCTGTCCGGGGCGTCGTCCAGCCACGACGACCACGGCAGCACCCCGGCGGCCTGGACCGCCGTCCTGCTGTGCATCGCCGGCTTCCTGCTCGGCGGCGCGGGCCTGGTCGCCGCCGTGCCGGCGCTGGCGATCGTCGGCGGCGCGGTGGCGCTGATCTCGCCGCTGGTCGGCAAGATCCTGGCCGCGATGGGCCTGGGCGCCACCGCCAAGTGAGTCCGGGGCGCGAGCCGCGTCCCGCCCAGTGAGTTCGGCGGGCCCCGCGGCCCGCGAAGTGAACCGCCGCACCGCCGTCACGACCGAGGCCGTGACCAGGCGCGCGGCGCCGCGACCCGGCCGCCGGGGCACCGGGTGCGAAGATCGTCTGGCCTCGGTGACCCGCGCGAGCCGCTAGAGTGAGACGTCGGACACGCCGCCGCGGCTCTCGCGGGGACGGCCGGCGCTTCGTGTGGCGATCGAGGGGAGCTGACGACGGTGAACGTACTTGCCGAGATCATCGATGGAGTCCGCCTCGACCTCGCCGAACGCCAGGAGCGCGTCACCCTGGACGACCTGAAGGCCAAGGTCGCCCGCCTGGACAGCGCCATCGACGGCGTCGAGGCCCTGCGCCGCGGCGGAGCCGGCGGCGACGGCGTCAAAGTCATCGCCGAGGTGAAGCGCTCCTCCCCGTCCAAGGGCGCGCTGGCCGCCATCGCCGACCCGGCCGGCCTGGCCGCGGACTACGAGGCCGGCGGCGCCACCGTCATCTCCGTGCTCACCGAGCAGCGCCGCTTCGGCGGCTCGCTGGCCGACCTGGACGACGTCCGCAAGAAGGTGGACATCGCCGTCCTGCGCAAGGACTTCATCGTCACCAGCTACCAGCTGTGGGAGGCCCGCGCCCACGGCGCCGACCTGGCACTGCTGATCGTCGCCGCGCTCGACCAGCCGGCCCTGGAGAGCCTGATCGAGCGGGCCGGCTCCATCGGCCTGACCCCGCTGGTCGAAGTGCACGACGAGGAAGAGGTGCGCCGCGCGGTCGACGCCGGCGCCCGCCTGATCGGCGTCAACGCCCGCGACCTGAAGACCCTGCAGGTCAAGCGCGACACCTTCGCCCGGGTCGCGCCGACCATCCCCGACGGGGTGGTCCGGGTCGCCGAGTCCGGCGTGCGCGGCCCGCACGACCTCATCGCCTACGCCAACGCCGGCGCCGACGCGGTGCTGGTCGGCGAGTCGCTGGTGACCGGCAAGGACCCGCGCGCCGCGGTCGCCGACCTGGTCGCGGCCGGCGCGCATCCCGCGCTGCGGAACGGCCGCGCCTGAGCGTCCGCCGAACCGGTAGAGTCCAGGATCGTGAAGTCGACCAAGCCCACCGCCGCGGCCCGCCGCCGCCCGTGGTGGCGGCACGCTCCGGCGAGCCGTCGATGGCAGGAAGCGGTCTAACACCCGACCTGTCAGAGCTGTTCACTCCACTCATCTCCGGGACATGTCATGACTGATCCCCGCGCTGAGATCATCTCCGCGTACGCGGCCACCGCCGCGATGCCCGACGACACCGGGCACTTCCCGACTGACGACGCCCTGTTCGGCGGCCGCTTCATGCCCGAAGCACTGATGGCCGTGCTCAAGGAGCTCACCGAGGCCTACGAGGTCTCCAAGACCGACCCGGCGTTCCACCAGGAGTTCGCCGACCTGCTGCTGCACTACGCCAACCGCCCGAGCCTGCTCACCGAGGCGCGCAACCTCTCGGCGCGCGCCGGGGCCCGCATCCTGCTCAAGCGGGAGGACCTGAACCACACCGGCTCCCACAAGATCAACAACGTGCTGGGCCAGGCGCTGCTGGCCAAGCGCATGGGCAAGACCCGGGTCATCGCCGAGACCGGCGCCGGCCAGCACGGGGTGGCCACCGCGACCGCCGCCGCGCTGCTCGGCCTGGACTGCGTGGTCTACATGGGCGCCGAGGACACCCGCCGCCAGGCGCTGAACGTGGCGCGGATGCGGATGCTCGGCGCCGAGGTGGTGCCGGTGGCGATCGGCTCGCAGACCCTGAAGGACGCCATCAACGAGGCGCTGCGCGACTGGGTCGCCAGCGCCGACACCACCTACTACGCCCTGGGCACCGCCGCCGGGCCGCACCCGTTCCCGGCGATGGTCCGCGACTTCGCGCGGATCATCGGCGTGGAGGCGCGGCGCCAGTGCCTCGAGGCCACCGGCGCGCTGCCGGACGCGGTCTGCGCCTGCGTCGGCGGCGGCTCCAACGCCATCGGCGTGTTCCACGCCTTCGTGCCGGACGAGTCGGTGCGGCTCTACGGCTTCGAGGCCGGCGGGTCCGGCGTGGCCACCGGCCTGCACGCGGCCTCCATCACCGGCGGCTCGGTCGGCGTGCTGCACGGCACCCGCACCTATCTGTTGCAGGACCAGTACGGCCAGACCCAGGAGAGCCACTCCATCTCCGCCGGGCTGGACTACCCCGCGGTCGGCCCCGAGCACGCCTACCTGCACGCCACGGGTCGTGGAATCTACGAACCGGTCGACGACGCCGAGGCGATGGCCGCCTTCCGCACCCTGTGCGAGACCGAGGGCATCATCCCGGCCATCGAGTCCGCGCACGCCCTGGCCGGGGCTCTGCGCATCGCGCCGCAACTGGCCGCCGAGCTCGGCCGGGAACCGGTCATCGTCGTGAACCTGTCCGGACGCGGCGACAAGGACATGCACACCGCCGCCGGGTACTTCGGCTTCGAAGGGGGAGAGCAGTGAACCGGCTCCAGGACGTCCTCAAAGCCGCCCGCGCCGAGAACCGCGCGGTGCTGATCGGCTACCTGCCCGCGGGCTTCCCCTCCGTCGACGGCTCCATCGACGCCATGCGCGCCATGGTCGAGGGCGGCTGCGACGTCATCGAGGTCGGGCTGCCGTACTCCGACCCGGCGATGGACGGCCCGGTCATCCAGGCCGCCGCCGACCAGGCGCTGGCCCGCGGCGTCAGCACCCCGGAGGTGATCCGCGCGGCCGGGGCCGTGGCCGACACCGGCGCGGCGTCGCTGATCATGTCGTACTGGAACCCGATCGAGCACTACGGCGTGGACCGGTTCGCCTCCGACCTCGCCGCGGTCGGCGGCAGCGGCGTCATCACCCCGGACCTCATCCCCGAGGAGGCCGGACCCTGGATCGAGGCCAGCGACAAGCACGACATCGGCCGGGTGTTCCTGGTCGCGCCGAGCTCCACGCCCGAGCGGATCGCGCTGACCGCCGCGGCCTGCACCGGCTTCGTCTACGCCGGCGCGGTGATGGGCGTCACCGGGGCCCGCGACCAGGTCGGGCACGCCGCCCGCAGCCTGGTCGAGCGCACCCGGGCGGCCACGGACCAGCCGGTCTGCGTGGGCCTGGGCGTCTCCACCGGCGACCAGGCCGCCGAGATCGCCGCCTACGCCGACGGTGTGATCGTCGGCTCAGCCTTCGTCCGGCGGCTGCTGGACAACCGCGACCCGCGCAAGGGCGTCGACGCGGTCCGCGAACTGGCCGCTGAGCTCGCCGAAGGCGTGCGCCGGGGCAGCGGGCAGCGGTGAACCGGCCCGCTTCGAAACCGGACAGTAGCTGAGAAACTGCTAGGAAGTTCCCTCGCGGGAGTGAGCGGCACTCCCGCGAGGGTCTTCGCGGCCCGTATCCTCTGGGGTTATGACTTCGATGGCTTCCAAGGCGCCCGCCAAGGACGCGCCGACCGGCGGCGGTCTGCGCGGTTTCGTGGACACCAACTCGCAGTGGATCAGCCTGGTCATGCGGATCCTGCTGGCGGTCATGTGGTTCTGGTACAGCGTCGGCAAGCTGGGCTCCCCGGAATCCAACGCGCAGAACGTGCGCGACTTCCGGCTCCTGCCGGAGTCGCTGGTGACGCCGTTCGGCTACGCGCAGCCCTACCTGGAGCTGGCCCTGGGCCTGCTGCTGATCCTGGGCCTGGGCACCCGCCTGGTGGCGATCATGTCGGCGCTGCTGCTGCTGGTGTACATCGTCGGGATCATCTCCCTGGGGGCCCGCGGCATCTACATCAGCTGCGGCTGCGGCGGCTCCGGCGGAGCGGTCACCAAGGGCCACACCCGCTACACCCTGGACGTGCTGCGCGACCTGCTCTACATGCTCCCGGCGGCCTGGCTGATCTGGAAGCCGGCCTCCAAGCTCTCCCTGGAGCGCGCGCTGCTGGGTGACCCGATCTGACCACCTGAATTGTCCGACTTGTCAGGGCCCCGCACGATGGGCTCATGACGAGTGACGGCGGCAGCGGCGGCGGCGGAAAGAGCGACGGCGGCGGCGGTGCCAGGCGCCCGTCCGGACGGGAACGCGCCGCCGAGGCACGCCGCCGGCAGGCCGCCGCAGACCGCCGCAGGAAGCAGCTGATCATCGGCGGCGTGGTCCTGGTCGTGGTCGTGCTCGCCGTGCTGATCGGCGTCCTGGTCCAGCACAACACCTCCGAGAACAACAAGGCCAAACGCAACGCCTACGGCGCCGGCCAGCCGTTCGCCGCGCCCACCGGCGTCAGCTCGAACCCGGCCACCCAGGCCGACCCCGGCGGCATCGTCTACGGCAAGCCCGAGGCCAAGGTCACCGTCGAGGTCAACGAGGACGTCCGGTGCCCGTTCTGCAAGATCGCCGAAACGCTGTTCGGCGCCATCAACAAGGAATACGCCGACGCCGGCAAGGCCAAGATCCAGTACCACCTGGTCGACCTGATCGACCGCGTCGGCGGCGGCCAGGGCTCCCTGGTCGGCGGCGCCACCCTGGCCTGCGCCGCCGACGCCGGACAGGCCCAGTTCATCGCCTTCCACGACCTGATGTTCAAGAACCAGCCGGATGAGAAGGACGACGCCTACGGCAACATCGACACCGTCCTCAACCTCGCCGGACAGGTGCCGGACCTGCGCACCGCCACCTTCGACGCCTGCGGGCGCACCGGCAGGTACGCCGCCTGGATCAAAGCCAACTACGACTGGCTGAGCAAGAAGCTCGGCGGCAGCGTCGGCACCCCCGACATCTACATCGACGGCACGCCGGTGCTCCTCAAGGACACCGCCGCCGTCCCCGCCGCGCAGCAGCAGGCCGACTACCGGGCCGTCCTGGACGCGGCGGTTGCCAAGCAGGGCTGACACCCCACATCCGAGCGCGCCGGGCCGCACCCGCTCCCGGCGCGCGAATAAAAGTTCCTGAAGGATTTGTCGCAACCCGGGCCGCCTCCGGTGCGTTTCCAGCACGGCACCGCATAAGATGCGGTGCGCGCGCCCCGGCGGGATCGACCGGCGGCGTGCCCACTTCCGTCACGGCATCCGGACAGGGACTTTAAACGACGATGAGCCAGGCGAACCGGGTAGGGAAGCAGAACGCTCGCGAGCGGGTGGCCGCCGAGAAGCTGAAGCGGCAACGTGCCGAGCGGCGGCGCAAGCAGATCACCATCGGCACCGCGGTGGTCGGTGTGCTCGCGCTGGCCGGCGGCATCGGCATCGCGGTCCAGGCCGCCAAGCACAGCAAGCCCTACCTCGCCCCGGTCGCCGCGGTCGTCGACAGCCAGGCCAAGTCCACCAAGGACCTGGGCATCCAGATCGGCTCGGCCGACGCCCCGGTCACCATGAACGTGTTCGAGGACTTCCGCTGCCCGGTCTGCCAGGCCGTCGAGCAGGCGACCGAGCCGACCTACAAGCAGTACGTCGAGGACGGCAAGCTCAAGGTCATCTACCACCCGGCGCGGGTCCTGGACTCCCACGACAACGGCACCGGCTCGCTCAACGGCGCCAACGCCGCCGCCTGCGCCCAGGACCAGGGCCAGTTCCTGCCGGTGCACGACCTGCTCTACGCCAACCAGCCGAACGAGAACCAGGACCTGTACTCGAGCAAGACGAAGATCCTGTCGATCACCGGCGAGATCCCGGCGCTGAAGGCCAGCACCGCGTTCACCGACTGCGTGAACAAGGGCGACCACGACGGCTGGGTGCAGAAGAACGCCGACAACTTCAGCAAGATCGGCCTGACCGGCACCCCCTCGATCTTCGTCGACGGCCAGCAGCTGAACTTCCCGCAGAGCCCGGCCGACATGGTGACCTACCTCAAGCAGCAGCTCGACGCGGCCTTCACCAAGGCCGGCAAGCCGGCCGGCACCAAGGTGACGCTGCCGGCCAACCCGGCGGAGTCCTCGGCCTCCGGCGCCCCGTCGGCGTCCGGCTCTTCCTCCAGCAGCGGCAGCCCGGCGCCGTCGGCGGCCTCGTCGAGCTCCTCGGCGCCGCCGGCGTCCGGGTCGTCCTCGAGTTCGGCCGGGGCCACCACCCCGAGCTCGTCGAAGTCCTGACCCGCCACCGCCCGACCCGACAGGACTTCGCCCTCCGATGAGCTTCACAGCCGCCCACCAGGTCGCCTCGACGGCCGCCAGCTACCTGGCGGACATCCCGAGCCCGACCAAGGCCCGCTACAACCTGGGGCCGATCCCGATCCGGATGTACGCCATGTGCATCCTGGCCGGCATCCTCGTCGCCGTCTGGCTCGGCGACAAGCGCTGGCGCGCCCGCGGCGGCAAGCCGCAGGAGGTCGTCGACATCGCCATCTGGGCGGTGCCGTTCGGCCTGGTGGGCGGGCGGCTGTACCACGTCATCACCACCTCCGGGCCGTACTTCGGCGCGGACGGGGACTGGGTCAAGGCGTTCTACGTCTGGGAAGGCGGCCTGGGGATCTGGGGCGCGATCGCGCTCGGCGCCCTGGGCGCCTACATCGGCTGCCGCCGCCGCGGGGCCTCGCTGCGCACCTTCGCCGACTCGGTGGCGCCCGGGATCGTGCTGGCGCAGGCGCTGGGCCGCTGGGGCAACTGGTTCAACAACGAGCTCTACGGCGGGCACACCAACCTGCCGTGGGGCTTGAAGGTCCACGTGATGGACACCGCCACGCAGCGCGCGATCATCGGCCCGGACGGCAAGCCGGAGCTGGTCGCCGGCGGGCCGTTCCACCCCACGTTCCTGTACGAGTCCATCTGGTGCGTGGGCGTGGCGGTGCTGTGCATCTGGGCCGACCGGCGGTTCAAGCTCGGATACGGCCGGGTGTTCGCGCTCTACGTCGCGTCCTACACCGTCGGCCGGTTCTGGATCGAGTCGCTGCGCACCGACGAGGCCCACCACTTCCTGGGGATGCGGCTCAACGACTGGACCGCGATCCTGGTGTTCCTCGGCGCCGTGGCCTACTTCGTGTGGTCCAGCAAGAAGTACCCGGGACAGGAGGCGTCGCCGTACCTCGGCGAAGGGGGAGCGGCGCCGGTGGCTGAGGGAACCGAAGGCGCCGACGGAGTCGCGGACTCTGAGGACGCCGCGGATGCCGAGGTCGACGAGAACGCCGAGGGGTCCGAAGCCTCCGACACCGCCGATGACGAGACGGTTGGCGAACAAGCCGCCGAACCTGAAAAACTGGACGCGGACTCCGAACCCGCCCTCGGCACCGATCTTGACAAGGTCGAAACCGAACGCACCGGCGACACCGGCGACACCGACGTCGCCGAAGTCCCGGTCCAGGACAGCGGCGCGACGGTGAAGGCCGAGGAGTCCTCGAAACCGTAACGCCTGCCAGAATCGAGCCGATGAACCACCCCGACACGTCCGTGACCGCAGCAGACCAGGGCATCCCCGCGGCCAGGGACGCGTCGGACCCGGCGGCGTACCAGGGCCCGTCGATCCCCAAGGACCACCACCGCGACGTCACCGGCGGCTGGCTGCGGCCGGCCGTCTTCGGCGTCACCGACGGGCTGGTCTCCAACTTCTCGCTGCTGGCCGGCATGGCCGGCGGCGACGCGGCCCACCACACCATCGTGCTCACCGGACTGGCCGGCCTGGTCGCCGGCGCCTGCTCGATGGCGGCCGGCGAGTTCATCTCGGTGGCCAGCCAGACCGAGGTCGCCCAGGCCGAGATCGAGATGGAGCGGCTGGAGCTGGCCCGCCGCCCGGCCGCGGAGATGAAGGAGCTCGCCGAGTTCCTCGCCGACCGCGGCCTGGACCCCGACCTGGCCCTGGAAGCCGCGCGGCAGATCCACCGCGACCCGGACCAGGCGCTGATCGTGCACGTGCAGGAAGAACTCGGCGTGGACCCCACCGACCTGCCGAGCCCGGCGCTGGCCGCGGTGTCCAGTTTCGCCGCCTTCGCCCTGGGCGCCGCGCTGCCGCTGCTGCCGTACCTGCTGGGCATGAACCAGCTGTGGGCGGCGATGCTGCTGGCGTTCGGCGGACTGTTCGCCTGCGGAGCGATAGTCTCGCGCGTGTCCTCCCGATCGTGGTGGTTCTCCGGTCTGCGGCAGCTCGGTTTCGGCGCCGTCGCGGCCGCGGTGACCTTCGGCCTCGGCACCCTGATCGGCGGACATCTCAGCTAGTTCGCGGTCCACTCCTGTGGCCTAACAGGCGTTCCCCGGTCGTCCACTCGTGGGACAACCGGGAAGATCGGTTTTGCAAGCAACCAGTCATGCCCGACAAGCGTCGGAAGACTTAGAACGTACGCACGTTCTCGGGGCGGCTGACGGGGATCGGCACGTGTCTGACTTGGCGAGGAAAGGTGCGGCTGTTGTCCGCGAAGAGCGAGGAGCTGGAAGGCTTGCGTGACGGCGAGCCCGTGGACGCGGACGGTGCCGAAGGCACTGAGCGCGTGCCGGAAGCGGGCGGCTCGGCCGGAACGTCTGACGCGCTCGAACAGACGCTGGTGGTGGACAAACCCGCCGCGGCGGCCGGCGGCGACGCAGAGGCCGTCGACCCGCTCGCCCAGACCCGGGTGGTCGACAAGGCGGGGACGGCCGACGCCGACGCCGATGAGCCTGAGCGCCCTGCCGGCGCTGCCGAGTCTGCGAGTCCTGCCGAGTCTGCGAGCGCTGCTGCGTCTGCGAATGCTGCTGATTCCGCGAGCGCTGCCGCGCCTGCGAGCGCTGCCGGTTCCGCGAGCCCTGCCGCTTCCGAGAACGCGGAGGAGCCGACCAGCCCGGTGACCGTCGCCGAGCCGGCCCAGCCCGTCGACGCCGACCAGGCCGCCGAGCCGGCCCAGCCCGTCACCCTCGGCAAAGTCGCCGAGCCCCGCGCCGACGACCGCCTCGCCGTGACCCACGTGACCTCCCCGGTGCCGCCGGCCACCCCGATCGAAGTGGCGCCGGACGTCGCCGAGGAGACGGCGCGCGTCATGGCCGAGGCCTCCGGGGACCACGCCGGGTCCGACGGACCGGTGCCGTGGTCCGGCTCGAGTTCCGGAGCCGGTTCCGGCTGGCCGGCCGGAGCGCCGGGCGCGATGGGAGCGGCCGGTTCGCCCGTCGAGGGCGGGGCCGGCGGCGCTCAGCCCGCCCCGGACGCGCC
>JABFXP010000839.1 GCA_013361685.1 Catenulispora sp. | reverse complement strand
CCCCACCTCGATCACCGCCACATCATCGAAGCGGCTGCCCACCGCCGCGACCTGCTCCAGGTCGGACGGGCTCGCCCCGGCGCCGGTGACCACCACGAGAACCCCTTCCTCCCGCGAGCGCCACACCCCCTCGATCGCGTCCGCCATCGATCCGGCGGGGGTCGCGGACACCAGGGCGAGCCGGTCCAGCAGTTCCCCGGCGTCGTCCTGGCCGCCGCGGGTCTCCAGCAGGGGGCCGGCGGCGGTGTGCAGGCGGACCGGGAAGTTGAGCCGGGCGGCCGACAGCGCCACCGAGGCCGCCACGTCCACCGCGAGTTCGAACCAGTCCAGCGCTTCGCCGGCGGCCGGTGTCGACGGGGTGGAGGTCGGGCGGGGATACGAGCCGGCCCGGGAATCCAGGACCACGGTCGTCACCGGCATCGTCACGTCGACCAGTTGCCGGATCATGATCGTGCCGGTCCGCGCCGTGGACGGCCAGTGCACGCGTCGCAGGTCGTCGCCGAGGACGTACTCCCGCAGTGAGTGGAAGGCGCCGCTGCCGCTGTTCGACGCCTCGGTGGTCGGTCCCTCCAAGTGCTGGGCCCGCCCGGCCGGGAACGTGCCCAGGTCCACGGCGCGCGGCCGGACGAGCAGCGTCTCCGGCTCGCCGAACTCGATGATCCGGCGGGCGAAGGCGAAGGGGTCGGCCCGGACCAGCCGCAGCGGGCCGACCGGGACCAGGCCGCGGCGCATGGTGGGGAGCGCGTACCGCACCGCTCTGGTCTCCCCCGCTGCCAGGGCCGGCAGCCTCACCGGGACCTCCACGCCGGCGCAGGCGTCAGTGGTCTGCACCGCCGTGCGCAGTCTGCGGCCGGCGTTCACCACCGTCATGACGCCTTCGGCGGGCAGTCCGCGGGTGACTTTGCGCGGCACCACGTCCCGGGTGACCCGCAGGTCCGGATGCGGCAGCACCCAGGCCAGCGCCACTGCCACGGCGAGCAGCCCGGCGAGTCCGAGCATCGCGGGCTCCGGATAGTGCAGGAGCCAGCCGGCCGTGTACAGCGCGACGGAGGCAGCCGCGACGCCGGCTCCGGTGCGGGTGAGCAGCATGGCGGTGGCCCCTCGGCTCACAGTTCCGCGGCGGAGCGCGGTGCCGGGACGGTGTGCAGGATGTCGGTGACGACGTCCGCGGCGGTCCGGCCGGACAGTTCGGTCTCCGGGGTGAGGATCAGGCGGTGCGCCAGGACCGGCACCGCCAGTGCTTTGACGTCGTCGGGGATCGCGTACTGCCGGCCCGCCGCCGCGGCCCGCGCCCGGGCCGCGCGCAGCAGCGCGACGCTGCCGCGCGGGCTGGCGCCGAGCCGTACCTCCTTCGACTGGCGGGTCGCGGCGACGATGTGGATGACGTAGTCGTACAACGGCGGCGCCGCGTAGACCCGGCGGGACTCGCTGATCATCGCCGCGACCGTCTCCAGCGCGGCGACCCGGGGCAGGTCCTCGGCTTGCAGTTCGTCGGCGGCGCCGGAGAGCACCTGGTGTTCGGCCGCGTGGTCCGGGTAGCCGATGGCGATGCGCATCAGGAACCTGTCGAGCTGGGCCTCCGGCAGCGGGTAGGTGCCGCCCATGTCGACCGGGTTCTGCGTGGCGATGACCATGAACGGCCTCGGGACCGCGTATCCGGTGCCGTCGGCGGTGATCCGCCGTTCCTCCATCACCTCCAGCATCGCCGACTGGGTCTTGGGCGAGGCCCGGTTGATCTCGTCGCCCAGCACGATGTTGGCGAACACCGGGCCGGGCCGGAACTCGAACTGCTCGCTGCTCTGCCGGTAGACCTGCACACCGGTGATGTCCGAGGGCAGCAGGTCGGGCGTGAACTGCACGCGGTGCCAGGTGGCGCGCAGCGACGACGCCAGGCAGCGGGCGAGGGTGGTCTTGCCGGTCCCGGGCACGTCCTCGATCAGCAGGTGTCCCTCGGCGAGCAGGCACACCAGCGCGAGTTCGATCACCGGGCGTTTGCCCTTGACCACCCGTTCGATGTTGTCGGCCAGCGCGTCGAAGGTCTCGGCGACCCGGACCGGCCGCGGCCGCGGGACCACTTGGGTGGCGTCGGTCGTCATGCTTCTCCCTGGTCAGGTGCAGCGCCAAAGCGGCGGGTCGGAGTAGTCGTTGCTCAGCGAGTTCTTCGTGGTGAGGTAGGGGTCTGCGATGTAGGCGGTGCCGCCGTTCCACTGGACCTTGTCCCAGACATAGCTGTCGATCTTGGTGTAGTAGCTGTCGGAGATGTGCTCGCCGTGGACCTGGCAGATCACCGTGACGGTCGGGTTCTCCGTGGGCTTGATGGTGTCGACCAGCGTTCCGGATCCGGTGTTCGGCGCGCTGCGCACGTAGAGCGGTCCGTTGCCGCCCGCGACGTCCTTACGCTGGTGCGTCTTGTAGGTGTGCAGCGGCTTCGGCGGCGAGATGTCGAGTTTCAGAGTCGCCGCGGGATTGCTGCGGCCGGCCGGGTTGACGGCCACGACGCTGATCGTCGGCGTGGTGAAGTTCGTCAGGCCGCCGACCGCCGTCGAGGTGCCGGTGATCCCGGTCTTCAGGGCCTTGCTGCCCAGATGGACTTCGTAGGTCAGGGGTGTGCCGCCGGCGTTGGCCGGAGCAGACCATGAGAGGTTCGCGCCGTGCTCGACCGGGGCACCCTGCTTGAGACTCTGCGGCTTGCCGGGCATCACGCACGGCCGCACCGCGACCGAAGGCGCCGAGTTCACCTGTTTCCCGCCGTCGTAGAGGGCTGCGACGGTAAAGCTGTAGGTACGGCTGCACGATCCGCCTGTGACGGTGAACAGGAAGGGCTTTCCGCGCGCGGGCAACGGGTTCTGCGTCACCGAAGCCCCGGACGGGATGTTCAGCAACTGGTAGCCGGTCGGCGTGGCGCCGCCGCCCGCCGGGGCGAACGAGATCGTGATGGACCCCGCGCCCGAGGTGGCCGTGACGGTGCCCGGAGCCTGGGGCGGCGGGGCCTTCGTCGGCGTGGGGCTGGGTGTGGAACTGGATGCGGTGCTGGACGGCGGGCTTGCGGGCGGGCTGGACGCCGGACTCGTCGCCGGCGCCGAACTGGAGGCGGCCGACGAGGTCGGAGCCGGGGCCGGTGCCGTGTCCGAAGCTCCGACGCTCGGCGAGGGCGCGTCCGCGGGCGGGCCGTTCGGATCAGAGTTCTGTGCCGGTGGCGGTCCGGACGGAGCCGAGTCGGCCGCGGTCGCCGACGCCGAAGTCGACGGGGCGGTGGTGGTGGAGTCCGCCGCACTCGGGGCGGCGGCGCTGCTGGTCTGGGCGGTCGGCGGCGCGCTGCCGGGCGCCTTCGTGTCGTACTTCCCGATCAGTTTCACCTTGCCGTCGGGGCCGATCACTGCCGCGGTGGCGCCGTCCTGGTCGTTGACCCACAGCAGGCCGTCCTTGACGAACACCTGGAGCTTGCCGCTGTGTCCAGTCACCGTGATCCGGGTCTGGAACTGGCCGGCGGCGGTGTCGTAGACGATCAACGTCCCGTTCGTGAAGTCCGGGATGTAGATCCGGCCGCCGAGCGTCTGCGGCGCGCCGAGCGTGTGGCCGCCGGCGTCGACCGTGAGCGAGGTGGCCGCGCCGGTCTGGGTGTCGACGAGGACGAGCGTGCCGTTGTCGGCGACCAGCACCGGGACCGTCGCCCCGTCGGTCGTGGCCGGGGTGAGCACGGTCCCGCCCTGCGCCGCCGGAGGGAGGTTCACCGACTGCTGGCCCCCGGTGGTCGCCACCACCGTCACCGCGCCGGTGCGGGCGTCGGTCACCACCGGCGTGCCGGCGGCGATGGTCAGGGTGAGCGGGTCGCCCTCGCCGCCGACCCGCACCGGTGTTCCGGCCGCGCCGGCCGTCACCGGGATGACAGTGCCCTGGGTCGGCACCGGCACCCACAGCGTCCCGGCGCTGTCGATCGCGGCCGCCCCGAGCGGCGCCGGCAGCGTCAGCGGCGTTCCGATGACCGCCAGGCTCACCGGATCGATCTGCGAGACGGTGCCGTGCTGGGCGTCCTCGAGGTATGCGACCGAGCCGGCGCCGTTGGCGCCGTCCGCGCCGCCGGTGGTCCCGGTGGTCCCGGCCGTGGCCGGTCCGCCGACGATGACCGCGAACCCGGTCTGGCCGTAGTCCTGCGCCTGGCCGACGGTGAGCTGGGCCGGATCGATACGGCTGGTCAGGCCGGTGGTCTCGTCGGTGACGACGACCGTGGCGCCGTCCTGCGCGACGTCGAGCCGATGGCCGCCGGCGCCCTCGACCGGCACCACGCCGTCCACCGTGCCGGTCAGACCATTGACATGGGTGACGGTCCCGTTGCTGCTGCCCAGCCAGGCGCCGATGTCCGCCAGCCGGGTCGCGGCGCCGCCGGCCCCGGTGCCGAACACCACGGCGCCGGCGATCAGGACGCCGACCATACCGAACAGCGTGACGCCGGTGACCCGGTCGCGTCCGGGCCGCAGGGCACGCAGGGTGCTGAGACCGCGAAGACGGCGCTTCGGCGTCCCCGGCGGGTTAGCGGACATGGGATCACAGCCTTCGGCTAGCGGTTCGGGGCGGAGGGCGACGGGCTCGGCGTTCCGGCGACCGCCCCGCGGATGCAGGTGGGTGCCGAGCGCGCCACGACCGAGGGGTTGCCCCAGGCGACGACGGCGCCGACCACGAAGCAGTAGCCGGCGTGCGGGTCGAGTCCGGCGACCGGCGTCGAGGACGCGCCGGCGGGCACCACGTCGGTGCGGCGCGGCACGCCGGGCTTGGCGGAGTCGATCTCCACGATGATCTGGTCGTGGTTGCCGGCGGCGACGTGCCAGTGCACGGTGGCCGAGACGCCGAGGTCGTCGGCGACCGTGACGTCGGCGGGCCGGGCCGCGGCCAGCACCGAGGGGTCGACGGGGCTGGGCGACGGTGCGAGGACCGGGGGTTTCGTCGTGACCTGATGCGGCTTCGCGCCGAACTCCTTGACGGCTGCCGCGGCCACGCCGCCCGCGACCAGTGCGGCCAGCACGCTGAACGCGATCCACAGCCGCCCGGCCCGGCTCTTGTGCCGTTGCTCGGCCGGGGCCTCGACCAGGCGGTCCGGACGGAACCTGGTGTCGGAGTGGTCGCGGCGGCCGGTCATCGACGAAGTGTCGGTGGCGTAGGCGGGGCCGGACAGGTGGACGGTGCCGCCGGTGCCGCGGCCGTCCGGGAGAGTCGGCCGGGTCTTGCCGCGCGGGGTCGCGTCCCCGGCGCCGTTGAAGGGCTCGAATACCGGGGTTCCCGGCCCGAGTGGATGGAGCTGGGACGGCGGGGCGGGGGCGGCGGTTGAAGCGGCGGCGGCGAAGCCGGATGCGGAAGCGGTCTCAGTCCCCGGTGCGCACGCCGCGGCTGACCCGCTCAGAGCGTCTGACCCGTCAGACCCATCCGCCGCGAGCGCGCGCAGCGCATTGGCGAACGCGTCGGCGTCGGCGAACCGGTCGACCGGGTTCTTGGCCAGCGCGGTCTGGATCGCCTCGGCCAGCCCCGGCAACTCAGGGCACTGAAGCGGCGGCGGCGGATCGTGGACCACCTGCCACAGGACCGTCAGCACCTCCTCGCCGTTCCGGCCGAACGGCGGCGCGCCGGTCAGCAGTTCGTACAGGGTGGAGCCCAGCGCGTAGATGTCGGATGCGGCGCCGATGACGCCGCTGGTCCCCCGGTCCACCACTTCCGGCGCGGCGTGGTGCGGTGAGAAGACGTCGAGCACCGTCGCGGAGGCGAGCGAATCGAGCAAGCACGCGACCCCGAAGTCGGCGAGCGCCGGCTCGCCGAACCGCGATATCAGGATGTTGTTCGGCTTCACGTCGCGGTGGATGACGCCGACGGCGTGCGCCGCCGACAGCGCGGCGGCGATCTTCGCGCCGATCGCCGCGACCTCGCGGGGCGGCGGCGGCCCGGCGGTCTTCAGGCGGTCGCGCAGCGAGCCGTGCTCGTACAGGTCGGTGGCCAGGTAGGGCCGGCCGGACCAGGTCATCCCGGCGTCGAGGGCGGTCACCACGTGCGGGTGGCCGGTCAGGCGGCCGGTGAGGCGCACCTCGCGCAGGAAGCGGCGGTGGACCGTGTCGTCGAACTCGATCGTCAGGACTTTCAGGGCCACCGAGCGGTCGAACGCCTCCTGGTGGGCCCGGTAGACGGTGCTGAAGCCGCCGCGGCCGATCGGCACCAGGTCGCGGTAGCCGGGGACGTCCTCGACCGGCGCGGCGGGCCGGCCGGGGGACGGTGCGGGGCTGGCGGACATGGTGTCGCGTCACTTTCCGTTCGTCGCGGGTGGTGCGAGTACGGGGTGGGAACGGCGGGAAGCCTGGCGGGAGGACCGGCGCGCCCCGCCGGGACGCGCTCGGCCCCCGCACGGCGGCGGGGCCGTGCCGCTATTTCACGCGCCGCCCGCGTGCGAGATGGAGGTGAGGATCCGCTGCACCGAGTTCTGCAGGTGTTCCAGCGAGGTCCGCATCTTCTCCAGGTCGCTCTTGGCCGCCGGCCAGACTTCGCCGCGGAACTTCGTGGCCAGCGGGCCGTCCCACTGGTTCGGGTCGGACATCGTCTGACCGGTGCTGTACAGCTGGTTGATGAGGGCGGGGAACTGTTGGGTGATGATGCCGAGCATCTTCTGGGCCTCGGTGTGCGCGAGGTCGGTCGCCTTCACTGTCGCCATGGCTGCTCCCTGGTCGGGTGTCGTGCTGGTCGGATGTCGTGCGGTTCGGATGTCGTTCCGGGCGTGGTTCCCTGGGACAAAAAGCTAGGCGGGCGCGTCTTGCCGGTCGTCAGGTCGCCGGAGGAACTTCGGCGTGGACGAGCGGTGTACGCGGCGGCGGATCTCCACCCTCTGACGTACTCCGCGTCTCGGGCCGTCGTACCGGCGCGGCGGGCAGGGCCAGCTGGACGCCGTCGACGCTGCCGTTCGCGACCAGATAGCCGCGGCCGGGCAGCGGCGCCATCCGGTCCTGGCGCGGCAGGGTGATGCCGAGCAGGTCGCCGTCCAGGTCGTGGTCGGGCACGAGCAGCACGCCGCAGCGGCAGTCGCGGATCCGCTGCGTCCAGCCGCCGTAGCTGCGGCGGACGCCGTCGGCGCGGCCGGCCGCGATCAGGTGCCGGCCGGTGCCGGCCTTCATCAGCCAGCCGTCCAGCACGCTCAGCGGGTCCTCCACGGTCTCGGCGTCGTCGACGAGGACCAGCAGGCGGCCGGTCTCGGCGGCCAACGCCGGTTCCAGGGCGGCGTAGTCGGTGATGACGCGGACCGGGTCGGGCAGGTCTCGCAGCGGGGAGCGCCGGGGGGCGAAGGCCAGGACGGCGGGCGGGTCGGGGTGGGTCAGCACGCTCTGCGCGACGGCGCACAGGGCCAGGCTCCGGCCGGATCGGGACGGGCCGGTGATGATGGCGTGTTCGTGTTCGTAGAGCGCCAGGCCCACCGGGGCGAGGGTGCGTTCGCCGATGCCGAGGGGGATCTGCCACGGTTCGGTGGTGAGGTCGGGTGACGTGGCCAGCTGTGCGAGGGAGATCTCGGTCGGCAGTATGCCTACCGGCGGTGCGGTGCGGGTGGCCTGCGGCCAGCGGTCCGCGACCGCTGCTACCGCCGCTGCGAGGTCCTCTCCCGGGTGGGCGATCTGGACGATCTGCCGGGTCGCCGCGATGACCGCGCGTCCGGGGACGAACGAGGGTACTGATTTACGCGGCACGTCGAAGTTCGAGTACTCGTTCGGATCCGCGAGGCGCAGCAGGAGTTTCTGCTGAGTCAGGGCGGCCCAGGCCGGGGGGACGGCGCCGCTGCGGTCGGCGGTGGCGGCGAAGCGGATCCCGACGGCGGGGCCGTCGGCGTAGACCCGGGCCAGGTCCTCCATGAGGCTCATGCCGGTGACGTCCTTGTCGAAGTCGGCCGTCAGGGCGCCGAGGTTGTCGATCAGGACCAGGGTCGGGATCGGCGGGGCCCCGGCTTTGCGGGCGTCGAGCTCGCGACGCAGGGTTCTGATCAGGCGGATCTGGCGTTCGCGTTCGGCCGCGCCGATGCAGGCGCCGGTGTGGGGCAGGTCGGCCAGCGGGGCGAGTTCGCCGGCGCCGAGGTCCAGGGCGTAGAGGTGGCAGCGTTCCGGGGGCTGTGCGGCGGCGGTGCCGAGGGCCAGCGCCAGCAGCGTGGTGGAGGTGCCCGCGCCGACGACGCCGTAGATCAGCAGGTTGCCCGCGTCCGGGTCCCAGCCGACCGGGTACTGCGTCTGGGAGTCGGGGTCGTCGGCGAGGGCGAGGGCCGACAGTCCGCGGGCCTCCGTTTGCAGTCCGCGGACCGCCGGGCCGAGGTCGGCGGCGGGCACCAGGTCCGGCAGCGGGTCGGGCCACGGTCGGCGTGGTTCGGCGATCCCGCCGGTCTCGCGGGCCGACTGTGCGGCGGCGACGAGGCGCTGGAGGTCGGTCGGGCCGTCCGGAACGTCCGGCGCAGCGTCAGTATCCGACAGCCCTTGGAGCCGGAAGGGGGCGATCGAGACGGCGGCGAGGGCTTCGGACCGGGGCGTCACCCCGGTCGACAGCGCCGTCTGCACGGGCAGCACTTCGCGGGCGCTGAGCCGGTAGTAGCCGCGGCCCCACTGGCGGGAGCCGATGCCGGCGGCGGCCGGGTTGTCGATGACGTCGCCGGAGTCGCTGGTGCTCTCCAGGCGCAGGGCGATGCGGAGTTTGACGTTGTTCTTGATCGCGTCGTTCACCGAGCCGGCCGGGCGCTGGGTCGCCATGATCAGGTGCATGCCCAGGCTGCGGCCGCGCTGGGCGATGCTGACCAGCGAGTCGACGAAGTCCGGCAGGGCTTTGACGAGGGTGGCGAACTCGTCGATGACCACGACCAGGCGGGGCATCGGTTCCAGGTCGGGGCGTTCGGTGTCGCGCAGCCGCTGGTATTCGCGGACGTGGCCGAGGCCGACGTCGCGCAGCGCGTGCTCGCGGTGGCGGAGCTCGGCTTCCAGGCAGCGCAGGGCGCGCTCGCCGAGCTGCTCGTCGAGGTCGGTGACCAGGCCGACGACGTGCGGCAGCCGGGCGCACTCGTCCAGCGCGCCGCCGCCCTTGTAGTCCACGAGGGCGAAGGTGAGGTGTTCCGGTCCGGTGCCGACGGCCATGCTCGCTATCAGGGTTCTGAGCAGCTCGCTCTTGCCGGAGCCGGTGGTGCCGGCGATCAGGCCGTGCGGTCCGTCGTCGTCGAGGTCGACGGTGAACAGGTCGCGTTCGGTCACCCCGAGCGTGGCTTTGACCTTCAGCTCGGCGGCGCCGTCGTGCCAGCGGGAGAGCAGGGCCTGGCCGGAGATCTCGGGCAGGCCGAGCAGCGGCACCAGGTTGATCCGGTCCGGCAGGCCGGCGCCGTCCACCCGCAGCTCGGGGTCCTCGAAGCGGGCCAGGGCCCGGGCCACCTTGCGGGCCAGGCGTTCCGGGGTGCCGCCGACCAGGATGTGGTGGATCTCCTGGCCGCCGGCGACCAGCTTGAGCCGGCCGAGGCCGTCGTCGCGGACCGACAGCACGGTGGTGCACAGCGCCGGCAGGCGGTCGGTGACCACGATGCCGCCGACGCGTCCGGACGAGCCGGCCAGGAGCTCGCGCAGCGGGCACGGCCGGCCTTCCAGCAGTGTCGCGCCGTCGACGAGGACCAGCAGGACCGGGCCGGGCCGGGCGGCGTGGGCTGGATCGGCGGGCTGGGCCGCTGCGGGCGCGCCGAAGCCGGCACCGCCGGCGCC
>JABFXP010000304.1 GCA_013361685.1 Catenulispora sp. | reverse complement strand
TAGCGGTGGCCGGACTTGAACCGGCGACACAGCGATTATGAGCCGCTTGCTCTACCAGGCTGAGCTACACCGCCACTCGATCAACGATCGGAATGGTCCGGCAGACACGGCCGGGTATCCAAAGTCACCCTTTTGTGTCCACCGGACCCCCGGTGTGATCTGAGCCCCAATACGGAATCGAACCGTAGACCTTCTCCTTACCATGGAGACGCTCTGCCGACTGAGCTATTGGGGCGAGCAGGGAATAAGTTACACGGTCTTGGGCCCGGTGCGAAATCGGGTTTCCCCATCGGGTGTCGCACGCCCCGTCCACTACGCTCAACCGCATGTCAGAGCCTCAGCCGGGACCGTCTCAGCAGACGGCCGACACCGGCACGCCGCCCGAGCGCAGCCGCAGTCACTGGACGGTGCACGCCGAACGTCCGGTTTATGAGAACCCGTGGGTGGACGTCCTGATGGCGGACGTGGAACTGGGTGACGGGACCCGGTTCGAGCACCACGTCGTGCGCACCCGGAACGCCGCGAGCTGCGTGGTGACCCGGGTCGCGGACGGCCGCGAAGAGGTGCTGATGCTGTGGCGGCACCGCTTCGCGATCGACAAGTGGGTGTGGGAGATCCCCTCGGGGTTGATCGAGGAGGGCGAGGATCCGGCGGAGACCGCGCGCCGGGAGGTCGAGGAAGAGACCGGCTGGCGTGTGGGCGAGGTCACACCCCTGCTCGCCTTTCACCCGGTCGGCGGCATGCTGCGGACGCAGTACCGCGTGTTCCGGGCGCACGGAGCGGAGTACGTCGGCGAGCCGACCGAGCAGAACGAGGCCGAGAAAATCGCCTGGGTACCGCTGGACGAGGTACTCGGGCTGATCGATTCCGGGCAGATCGCGACCGCCGCCTCGTTGGTCGGGCTGCTCCGCGTTCTTGCCGAACGGAGATAGGCCTTCACTCTTCCGGCCGTGGCGGAATGGAGTCGCCACGGCCGGAAGAGTGAAGCCGTGCTCAGCCGAAGCCGAACGTCACGGTCGCTCTCAGCCGAAGCTGAACACCACGGTCACCTGGACCGTGACTTCGGTGCTGCCCATCTGGATCGGCACCGCTGTGCTGGGGGCGCCGGCGGCCGCCGCGGGCATCTTCATCATGCTGTCCTGATTGTTCGTCGGAGTGCTGATGCTCTCCTCGACGCGCACCACCGGACCCAGAGCCCGCCCGGCAGACTTCGCATACTGCGTCGCCTTGGCCTTGGCATCGTTGAACGCGACGTCGCGCGCCTGGTTCAGCGCCCCGGAGTTGTTCTGCAGATCGGTGGACAATCCGGAGATCTGGGTGGCGTCGCCGCCGGCCCCGGCCGCGGCGGCGATGGTGGCCCCGGCGGTCTTGGTGTCGCGCAGTGTCACCGTCAGGTTCTCCGTGGCCTCGTATCCGGTGAGGGTCCGCTTGTTGCCGGAATAGTCGTACTGCGGGCTGACGCCGAGGCCGGAGGTCTTCTGGTCGGCGTCGGCGACGTGGTTGCCCTTCAGCGACTTCTGCACCGCGGTCATGGTGTCGGACATCCCGTTCATCGCGGAGCTGACGTCCCCGGCGGTCTTCGTGACCGACAGCGTCAGCACCAGCGTGTCAGGGGTGCCGGTGACCTTGCCGACGCCCTGGACGGTGACGCCGGGGAAGGCGTCCGGCGCCAGCGGCGTGGTCTCGCCGGCGAGCGCCGGGGTGAGCGCCTGCGACCCGGCGGTCCCGGCGGAGGCCTGGGGCGCCGCCGAGTTCCCGGACAGGCCGATGGCGACCGCGCCGCCGACGGCGAGCACGGTGGCGACGCCGAGCACGGCGGTGCGCCGGGTCAGGGTGAGGTTGATGTTCATGGCGGTTGGATGCGGCCGATCTCGTTTCGGTTCCCGGTGAGGCGTCCCGGCTCCGTCGACGCGTTCTCGTTCCGTCGACGCGTTCCGTTCCCTGCGCCTCGTTTCGATTCCCGGTGGACCCGCGCGGCGTCGGACAGGATGATCGTCCGATGGCGAGTCTGCGGGCAGTGGTCGAGATCGTGCCGATCGCGGATGGACCGGCCCCGTGGCCGGTCGCAGAGGACGGCGACCACCGGTGGGAGACGTTGGACGCCCGGACGGCTCCGGCCGTGATCGGGACGGTTCTGGCGGCGGCCGCCGAGTGGTGCCGGCCGGAAGACCTGGACGAGGACCACCTCCCGACTCCGGCTGAAGCCCTCGGCTGGATCGCCGCTTCGGACTATCTGGTGATCGGCGGCGGGATTCAGGCGCTGGACGGTCAGACGCGGGTGGATCCGGGCTGCTGCTGCGAGATCAACGACTGGCACGGCTGGGGCGACGCGGACCGCCGGTCGGCCATGTGGCTCGGGCACAGCCCGGAGCCCTGGATCGAGCAGACTGTGGACGGACTCGTCGTGCATCAGGACAAGGACGAGCCGGAACGGGCCGCCGTGTCCATCGCCGCCGGTGAGCTGCCGCAGTTGCTGGCCGCGCTGCGCGACGATCTCACCGGCTTCCTCGGCGCCGTGCAGCGGTGGGTCACGCAGCTCACCGGCGATCCCGACCTCGCGGAGGCTGTCGTCGCCAGCATCGATCGCCACGTCGGGATCCGGCGCGGCTGACTCCGGTGCCGGTCACGCATCCCGCTCCGAGAACCCGCACATGCTGAGCGCGACGCGACCGCGCTACGCCCGCACCACCCGTACTCCCAACTCGCTGAACCGCGCCACCATCTCCTCCGGCGCGTCCCCGTCGGTCACCAGGGTCGTCACCTCCGCGATCGGGCAGATCCGGGCGAAGGCCCGGCGCCCCAGCTTGGAGGAGTCGGCGACCACCACCACGTGCCGGGCCCGGGACGCCAGCATCTGGTTCACCGTCGCCTCGGCCTCGTTGTGCGCGCTCGCGCCGTGCTCGGCGTCCAGCGCGTCGACGCCGAGGACGGCCAGGTCCAGCGCCACCTTCTCCAGCATCGCCGCCGCGATCGGGCCGACCAGCTCGTACGACTTCGGGGACCCGACGCCGCCGGTGGTGACCACGTGCAGATAGGGCCGCACCACCAGTTCCTGGGCGATGTTCAGCGCGTTGGTGACCACCGTGACCGCCGGGCCGCGCTGTTCGCCGGCCAGGTCGGCGCGGGTGGCCAGGGCGCGGGCGACCTCGGTGGCGGTGGTGCCGCCGTTGATGCCGACGGTGGAGCCGACCGCGACCATGCCGGCCGCGACCGAGGCGATGCGCTGCTTCTCCGGCGCGTGCCGGGCCACCTTGAAGCGGAGCGGGAGGTCGTAGGAGACGCTGTGCGCGGTGGCGCCGCCGCGGGTGCGGGACAGCAGCTGCTGCGCGGCCAGCTCGTCGAAGTCACGGCGGACGGTGGCGGCCGAGACGTTGAGCTTCTCGGCGGTCTCCTCGATCTCCAGCTTGCCGCTCTCGGCGAGCATCTCCAGCAGCACGCTCCAGCGCTCGTAGCGATTCACAGGCGTGGACCCTTCCTTGGCGCGCGGAGCCGGCGGGGTCCGCCGGGCCCACGGCCGATTCGATCAATCCATGACGGGATCGTGACCATGTATGCAAGATTTTCTGGCACACTGAAGCGATCCTGCAAGGTACCAGCGTCGAAATCCTAGGGGGCCGTCGGTTGAGCGTCCTGCGCCTGTCGTCGGTGGTCATGCCGGTCGCCGCGCTGGGGCCGGAGAACCCGCTGCCGCCGCTGCGCCGGCTGCCCGATCCGCGCGGCGGACTCGACGTGTCCGAGGCCGACGCCGAGATGGTGGCGAACCTGGCCTACGGCCATGTGGAGTCGCTGCTGCCCTACACGTTCCAGGACGGCTACGGCCGGGAGACGCCGGACCGGGAACTGACCACGGCGGTCCTGGAGAACGACGTGCTGCGCGCGGAGTTCCTGCTGGGCTACGGCGGCCGGCTGATGTCGCTGCGGCACAAAGCCCGCGACGGGCGGGAGCGGGAACTGCTGCACTTCCCGCCGAAGCTCCAGCTGGCCAACCTGGCGCTGCGCAACGCCTGGTTCGCCGGCGGCGTCGAATGGAACCTCGGCACCTTCGGCCACACCGCGCTGACCTGCTCGCCGCTGCACGCGGTGCGGCTGACCCGGGACGACGGCACGCCGGTGCTGCGCATGTACGAGTACGAACGCCAGCGCCGCCTGGTCTACCAGCTGGACTGCTACCTGCCCGACGGCTCGCCCGTGCTGCTGGTGCACGTCCGGATCCACAACCCGTTCCCCGAGGACGCGCCGGTCTACTGGTGGAGCAGCGCGGCGGTGCCGCAGACGCCGGACAGCCGCGCGCTGATGCCCGCGAGCTCGGCGTATCACTTCTCCTACACCGGCAAGATGCGCAGGATCCCGTTCCCGCGGTGGCGCGACGCAGATGCGTCCTACCCGGGCCGCATCGACTACGGCGCCGACTACTTCGCCGAGATCCCCGACACCGAGCGGCACTGGATCGCCGCGGTCGACGCCGCCGGAACCGGCCTGGTCCAGGCTTCGACCGGCCGCCTGCGGGGCCGCAAGCTGTTCCACTGGGGCACCGGATCCGGCGGCCGGAACTGGCAGGACTGGCTGTCCGGACCGGGCCGGGCGTACTTCGAGATCCAGGCCGGTCTGGCCCGCACCCAGCTGGAGCACCTGCGGCTCCCGGGACGGCAGGCGTGGTCGTGGGTGGAGGCGTACGGGCTGCTGGAGCTGGACGCCGGCACGGTGCACGGCGCGAAGTGGTCCGAGGCTTCCAGCGCCGCGGCGACGGCGGTCGACGCGCTGGTCCCGGCGGCCCTGCTCGAGGACGAACTCGCGACGATGACGGCGCTCGCCGACAAGGCGCCGGAGGAAGTGCTGCACGCCGGCACCGGCTGGGGCGCGCTGGAGCGGCGGGCGCTGGGCCGCAACCGGGCGCTGACCCTGCCGGGCACCCCGTTCCCGGACGCGACGATCGGCCGGGACCAGCAGTCGTGGCTGTCGCTGGTCCGCAAGGGGCAGATGCCCACCCCGGCCCCGGCGCTGCCGCCGTCGTCGTACGCGGTCGGGCCGGTATGGCGGGCGCTGCTGGAGAAGGCGACGGCGGACGCGGCGCACGCGACCTGGTTCACGTGGCTGCATCTGGGGGTGAACCGGTATCACGCCGGGGACCGTGCGGGGGCGCGGGAGGCCTGGGAGCAGTCGATGGCGCAGGCGGAGACCGCGTGGGCGCACCGGAACCTGGCAGTGCTGGACGAGACCGAGGGCCGGCTCGACGCGGCGGCCGACCGGATGCTGCGGGCGCACCAGCTCTCGCCGCGGCTGCGTCCGCTGACCATCGAGACGCTGCGCGCGCTGATCGCGGCCGAGCGGGCGGAGGCGGCGCTGGAGATCGTGGACCGGCTCAAGGAGCCGGACCGGTTCCACGGCAGGGTGCTGATGCTGGAGTGCCGGGCGGCGCTGGACGCCGGGGATCTGGTGCGGGCGCGGCGGATCCTGGAGACCGGCTTGGTGGTCGACGACGTCCGCGAGGGTGAGGATCCGCTCTCGGATCTGTGGTGGGAGTTCCACGCGCGGCAGGCCGGCGGGCTGGGCCCGGCGGTTTCACAGCGCGTGCGCGAAGAGCACCCGCTGCCGTGCAGTTACGACTACAGCGTGCGGCAGCTGTAGCAGCCTTCTTCGTCTGAGCGGTCAGCTCCGTCCCTGGTCACAGGGCCGGAGCTTTCTTATACCGCTGAATCTTGCAACTTTTGCAACTAACTTCTGCTCAGTGCAAGTACAGATCTCAACTTCGCATCTCTAGAAAAAATCTTGCACCGAATGCTTGTAGATCACGTAAACGACGCCCTACTGTCGGCTCCCAGCACACCCCTGAGTGATCCCGTTCCTGGCGCATCAGCCTTCGGAGGAAATCGATATGGGCAGCACCACCGGCCGGGGCCCCCGGCTCCTGGCGATAGCCACCGCGGCCGTCCTGGCGGTCGGCGTGAGCGCGTGTTCCAGCGGCAAGAGCGCTGACAAGGCCGGCGCGGCCGGCGGCGACTCCGGCAAGTCCGGCGGCAGCTTCAGCTACTGGTCGATGTGGCGCAAGGACGAACCGCAGGCCAAGGTCATCCAGGCCGCGATCGACCAGTTCACCGCCGACACCGGCATCAAGGTGGACGTCGAGTGGACCGGCCGCGACGTGTCCAAGAAGATCGGCCCGGCGATGGCCGCGAACAAGGCCCCGGACATGTGGGACCAGGGCGCGGACTCGATCTACGGCACGGCGGCGCAGAACGGCAACGCCCAGGACCTGTCCGCGGTGCTGGACATGACCATCCCGAACGACAACGTGAAGGTCTCGGCGGCGATCCCGTCGAAGTACTGGGACTCCCTGCCGAAGGACCCCAAGGGCGGCCAGCACTGGGTGATCCCCTACGAGGCCAGCACCGCGGGCGTCTTCTACAACGCCGCCGACCCCGATGTCTCGGCCGCGATGTCCTCGGCCCCGACCGACTGGGACAGCTTCATCAAGGTCTGCGACGCGCTCAAGGCCAAGAACAAGCCGTGCGTGGCCTCCGAGGGCGAGGATTCCTGGACCAACGGACTTTGGTTCGACTACTTGCTCAATGCCAACGGAGTGAACTTCGCCGACCTGGCCAACGACAAGAGCGGCGCGACCTGGGACAACCCGGCGGTGCTCAAGGCGGCGCAGCAGACCGAGCAACTGGTCAAGGGCGGCTACATCATCCCGACCTACACCGCGACCAAGTACCCGGCGCAGCAGACCAACTGGGCCGGCGGCAAGGCCGGCTTCCTGATCAACGGCAGCTGGGTCACCGCCGAGGTCGCCAAGCAGATCCCCTCGACCTGGAAGTACGGCTTCATGCTGCCGCCCGGCGCCACCCAGCCGGACTCGATGACGTTCGGCTTCGCGCTGACGAAGAACGCGAAGAACGTCAGCCAGGCCGAGAAGTTCATGGCGTACTTCCTGCAGAAGAAGACGCTGTCCGGCATCTCCACCGAAGCCGGCAACATCACGCCGCGCACCGACATCCCGGCCCCGGCCGAGCTGGCCGACGTGCAGAAGACCCTCGGAGCCGACAAGCTGCGCCTGACCTTCGACGGCGTGGCCGGTGACTGGAACACCAAGGTCTGGACCCAGAACTACCTGGACTTCTGGCACGGCAAGACCGACGCGGCCGGTTTCGTCGCCAAGATGAAGTCCGCGCAGGTCTCCTTCTGGAAGACCCAGAGCTGACCATGAGCACCGCCACCTTCCAGGACCCGTCCCGGACGCGCCGCGTCCGGGGCGGGTCCGCCGCGCGCGGCCCGGTCGGCGCCGCCCCGCTGGAGCGTTCGCGCCGCCGCATGTTCTGGGCGTTCACCGCGCCGGCGGTCATCGTCTACGCCGTGCTGTTCCTGCTGCCGGTCGGCTACGCCGCCTGGACCAGCCTCTACAAGTGGGACGGCATCAGCGACAAGCAGTGGAAGGGCCTGGGGAACTACAAGACCCTGTGGCAGGATCCGATCTTCCGGACCTCCCTGGGCAACACCCTCCAGACCCTGGTCGTGGGCGGCCTGATCACCTTCGTGATCTCCTTCGCCCTGATGCTCGTCCTGCGGGAGATGAACCGCCGGCTGTTCGCCCGGTCCGTGCTGTTCTTCCCGTGTCTGGTCAACGCGATGGTGTTCGGCATCGCGGCCGGTGTGCTGTTCTCCCCGGACGGCCCGGTGAACCAGGCGCTGAAATGGCTCGGCTGGAGCCGTCCGCCGCAGTGGCTGGCGACCGAGCACCTGCAGACGATGATCCTGGGAACGCTGGTCTGGACGGCCACCGGCTACTACACGGCGATCCTGATGGCCGCCGTGGACCAGATCCCCGACTACCTGTACGAGGCCGCGGAACTCGACGGCGCCAACGCCTTCCAGCGCTTCCGCCACGTCACCCTGCCGATGTGCTGGGACGTGATCTCGGTGTGCGCGGTGCTGTGGACGGTGAGCTCGGTGAAGATCTTCGAGCTGATCCTGATGTACGGCGGCAGCAGCGGCTCACAGCCGCCCACCGGCTCCTGGAACACCGCCCTGTACGTCTACGAGGAGGCGTTCCCGCAGGCCTCCACTCCACAGCTGGGACTGGCCACAGCCGCCGCGCTGGTGAGTCTGTTCCTGGTCATCCTCTTCACCGTCGTGCTGCGCCGCATCATGCGCCGCGACCCCGTCGAATACTGATCCGGCCGGCCGGGAAAGGAACACGAGCCCATGAGGCCCAGGCGTAAAGCCCCCAGCCTGCCGATGCGGATCGCGACCGGCGCGGTGTGGGTGGTCGTGGCCGCCGACATCGCACTGGTCGGCTGGATCCTGCTCACCTCGCTGCGCGACGGCAGCGACATCCTGCGGCACCCGTTCGGCGTGCCCGTCCATCCCAAGGGCGCCAACTACGGAAAGGTCTTCGCCGACGGCGGCTTCGGCCGCGCGGCCGTGAACAGCGTGATCGTCGCTGTGCTGTCCTCGGTGCTGGCCGTCGTGATCGCCGCGCCGTGCGCGTACGCCCTGGCCCGCCGCCGCAACCGCGTCTCCGGCGCCATGAGCATGACGTTCGCGATGGGTCTCGGCGTCCCGGGCCAGGTGATGGTGATCCCGCTGTTCATCGGCCTGGCGCACGCCGACCTGGACGACAGCCAGCCCGGGCTGATCCTGGCGTATCTGGGCCTGGCGATGCCGTTCACCGTCTACCTGCTGACCGGCTTCTTCTCGGGCATCCCCGCCGTGTTGGAGGAGGCCGCGGTCCTGGACGGCGCCAGCATGGTGCGCACCTTCACCAAGGTGATCCTGCCGGTGGCCCGCGGCGGCCTGATCACCGCGTTCCTGCTCCAGTTCATCTCGGCGTGGAACGAGACGCTGTTCGCGATCGTGCTGACCCACAGCCAGGACAAGGTGACCCTGCCGGTGGCGCTGTCCAGCTTCGTCAACGAGGCCCAACTGAACGGTCTGGACTGGGGCGCGATGTTCGCCGGAGTATGCGTCGTCCTCGCCCCCATGATCGCCTTGTTCAGCTGGCTCGGCACCCGCATCATCCAGGGCATGACCGTAGGGATCGGAAAGTGAGCAGCGAACTGCGGCACGAGGTGCTGCGTATCCAAGGCGCCGACGACCCGCGCGCCGGCGTGCTGCCGGTGCTGGCCGGCGTCCCCCGCCCCGGCTTCGACGCCGCGGCGGCACCGTACCCGGACATGGCGCGGAACCTGGAGTACGGACGGCCCACGACGCTGCTCCCCTACACGAACCAGGACTCGTACTCCCGAGAACGGACCGAGCGGGAACTGCCGGCACTGGTGCTGGAGAACGAGACGCTGACCGCGACGTTCCTCCCGGGCTACGGCGGCCGGCTGTGGTCGCTCCGGCACCGGCCGACGGGCCGTGAGCTGCTGCACCGCAACGCGATCCGGCAACCGGCGAACCTGGCGCTGCGCGACGCGTGGCTGGCCGGCGGGGTGGAGTGGAACTTCGGCGCCACCGGCCACTGGCCGCTGACCTGCGAGCCGCTGCACGCGATCCGGCTGGAGGCCGCGGACGGCACGCCGGTGCTGCGGATGTACGAGTTCGAGCGGCTGCGGCGGGTCGTGGTGACGATCGACGCGTGGCTGCCGAGCGGGGCCCGGACGCTGATGGTGCACGTCTCGCTGCACAATCCGGCGCCGACTCCGACGCCGGCGTACTGGTGGTCGAACATGGCGGTGCCGCAAAGCCCTGATGTGCGCGTGATAGCTCCGGCCGAGGCGGCGTTCCACTTCGA
>JABFXP010000215.1 GCA_013361685.1 Catenulispora sp. | reverse complement strand
CCCGCGAGACGCGACGCAGTCGCCAACCCCGCAGGGCGGGTGGGCGGGATCTATCCCCGCCAGCCGCCAACCCAACCGCTCGCGAAGCCAGCAACGGAACTGCGACCCCCAACGGGGCCATCCAACCATGGCCGAAGGTCGTAAAGGCCTTTATAGTCACAACCCGAACCGCAGGCCAAACCACAAGGCCCTCACCGAACGCAGCCCCGCCCAGCCCCGCCCAGCTCCGCCCAGAGCTGACCAGAGCTGACCAACCCCTAACCCCGCACCCCACTCCCCGCCCGATCCAACTCCGCATCCAACGCCATCGCCGCCCAGATCACCCCAAGGTGAGTAAGCGCCTGCGGAAAGCCCCCCAGCTGCTCACCCTCATTCGCCATCTCCCCACCAAACAACCCCGTAGACCCGGCCCGCCCCAAAAACTCGCTGAACCACTGCCGCGCGCGCTGCACATCCCCACTGCCCGCCACCGCCATGTGGAACAGCAGGCTACAAAAATCAAAGCCCGCCTCACCGACCCCACCGACCCCAATAGCCCTGAGCGTCGAATGCCATCGCGGATCCTCCGAGCTGGTAAACCCGACCACCGGCATCATCAACAGCGACGCGTCCAGCGCCTGGTCACCGAAGCTCCGCACATATGCACCCTGCTTCTCATCCCACCCCTTCGCACGAATCTCGTCAGCGGCCGCATGCGCCATGACCGCCCACATGCCCGCGTTCTCATGAGTCGGAGCGAGGCGCAGCCCGTACTCGAAAGCGGCCCAGCACATCAGCCTGCTGTAGATGAAGTCCCGCCGCTCGCCGCGCGTCTTCCAGAAGCCCTCGTCCGGCCGCCGCCAGTTCTCAACCAGCCAGTCCAGCATCTTCCCCACAGCGGCCTGTCCCTCGGGGCTGCGAAGGTGCTCTGTGCTGCTGAGCGAGTAGAGGAACGCACCGTACACATCGAGCTGCGCCTGCCCGCTCGAACTCCCATCGACCCCATACACGCTGCACATCGGCTCCCCGCCCGCAGCCGGCCCCTCAGCCAAGCGGCCGGTGACCCAACGGGCGAACGCCTCAGCCTCGTCGCGGTAGCCGAGGTCGAGCAGGGCCCTGGCGCTGAAGGAACCATCGCGGATCCAGCTGCGACGGCAGTCCCAATCACGGTGGCCGTCGATCTCCTCTGACAGAGACGTATTCGTGGACGCACTCGCACCCGCGACAATCGCACCGGTCGGCGCATGGGTAAGCAGCTTGAGCGTGATCGCCGAACGATGCACAGCCTCCGGCCAACGGCCTCGGTACCCACTCCTGGCAACCCAGCTCAGCCAGAACGCCAGGGTCTCAGCCAGCGAGCGTTCGGCTTCGTGCCCCAGATGCTGGATCCACTCGCTGGGAGTAGGCCCTGCACACGCAGCCACAAGGAACACCGCAGCCTCGCCAGCCGCCAAGTCGATCCGCGTAACCACCGCGTCGTCATCGGCGATCAGCGGCACAGTGCTGAAGAGCGTCAGCGCCGACTGCCGGCTCCGGAACACCGCACCGTACTCCGCACCACGCTGCTCGAGCTCCAGAACGGCAGCAGCCTGCGGCAGCCCGTACTCGAACTGCGGACGGCAGAACACAGAGAACCGCATCGTGCCCTCAACACCCCGCACAATGCGGAACAGACGCGTCTGACCCTCATCCGCCCCGGACTCGTCCGGCACCAGAAAATCCACGACCTCGCCCACCGCCCCGTCCGGCGACGTGAAACGGGTCACCACCACCGCCGTATCCGGAATGTACGCCTGAGCGGACGACACCGCCCCGTTGGCCCACACCCGGAAAGCCCCGCCGTGCTCAGCATCCACCAGCGCACCGAACACGGACGGGGCATCGAACCGCCCCGGGCAGAACCAATCCACAGTCCCGTCACCAGCCACCAGAGCACACGTCCGCAGATCACCGAGCAGCGCATGATCACCGATCGCGGGATAGGCGTGGGAAGTCATGCGCAGACCCTACAGTCGCCACGACGCCAGCCAGCGCAAGGTCGCTTCAAGTCAGCGCAAGTCAGCGCAAGTCGGTGCAAGCCAGTGCAAGGTCAGTGCAGCGCACTCCCGGCAGTCCAGTCAGCCCAGTTCAGATTCCAGTCCCCATATCCGTTGTCTGCCTTGACCGTGTCCTTGGAGTTCACCACAGTGACCGGATCACCCGGGATGACCTGGTTGAAGAACCACTCCGCATCGTTCGACGCCAAGCCGATACAGCCATGGCTGCCGTTGACCTTCCCGAACTTGCCCGCGTTCCACGGCGCACCGTGCACGAACGTCCCAGACGGCGTCAGCCGCACATCCCAGTACACATGCGGGATGTCGTAGGCGTTGACCCCGAAGATCTGCACCGTCGTGGAGTCCATCCGGATGTCCTGCTGCTTCTCCAACACCACCATGGTGCCGTTCCACGTCTCGAACCCGGGCTTACCCGAACTGGTCAGCAGCGTCGTGGTCTTCCCACCGGTCGTGACCGTCATCTTCTTCGCGTTCGCATCCATCGTCGCGACCAGCGCGCGCCCGATCGTGAACGTGACATCCCGATTCTGCTTCCCATACAAACTGCCGCTCTTCACCCCGTCCAACCGCATATGCAGCGTCACCTTCGTCCCCGCGGCCCAGTAAGCCTGCGGCCGCCAGTCCACCCGCTGCGCCCCGAACCAGTGCCAACTCCCAGCCACCGGCGGATCGGCCGTCACCGTCAGCTGCTTCTCCACCGTGGCCTTGTCCGCGATCGGCTTGTCGAACGTGATCGACACCGGCTGCGCGATGCCGAACGTGGTGCCGTTGTCCGGACTGTACGTACCCGCGAACACCCCGCTGGGCTTGGCCGTCGAGAACTGTGACGTGACCGTCTGCTGCTTGCCGTCCGCACCGGTCGCCACCGCCGTCACCAGGTAGGTGTGGCCCACCCCCACCGGATTCGCCGACGTCCACGAATCGCCCCCCGGATCCAGCGTCCCGTCCACGGCGCCCCCGCCCGACAACTGCGCGGTGACCGACGTCAGCTTCCCGTTGGCGACGCTCACCTGGATCTGCGAGGCGGGATCCGCGTTCGCGGTGTTGGCCGCCGGCTTGATGACGACCACAGCGGCGTTCGCGGAGGACGACGTGCTCTGCGCGGCACTCGAAGCAGCGGAGGACGCCCCACCGGAGCTCGACGACGCCGAACCCGGACTCTGGCTCCCGGCCGCGGAGAGCGGAGATTTAGAGCCGCTCCCGCCCCCGCCGCACCCGGCGGCCAGCGTCACGGCGGCCATCAAGACGGCGAGCTTGTGCAGTCTGCGCATAATCGCCTCCTGTGCTCGATCTTATAACTGGCTGATACCGATGCCCCGCAGCGTGCTGTCGAACCGTTAGGTTTTCCTTAACCAGAGGCGAGGCAGAATGCCAACTGCCGAGGGAATGGAAAGACAGGGGGCCTTGGATGACGCTTGCCACCGGAAATCCGTCGACCTCGGCGGCTCCGGCCCCCACGGGGCCCGTGGGAGCCGCCGGGTCCGGAGCCGTCGCACAGCAAGGCCGCGCGACACCACCCCGCGCCCCGCGCACCGACCGCCGCCTGAGCCGCACCCGCGCGGTGCTGGCCGTCGGCGCCCTGCTGTTCGGCGCCGCGGGCATCACCAGCACGCAGATCCGCGCCGACGGCGCCGACGACGTCAGAGCGCACAGCGGCGTCCTGCTCAAGCAGGCCGAGGAGCTCTACCACAGCCTCTCCGACGCCGACGCCACCGCGGCGACGATCTACCTGCACGTCGGCGAGGCGCCCAAGGCCCTGGCCGCCCAATACGACACGGACTTGAAGGACGCCCAGGACCTCCTGCTCGCCGCCACCAACGGGGCCGGCGACGACACCAACGCGAAGGACCTGCTGACCCAGATCGCCCAGCAGCTCCCGACCTACGTCAAGCTCAACGCCACCGCCGCGGCGAACAACCTCGTCGGCTACCCGGTCGGCATCCGCTACCTGACGCAGGCCTCGACCCTGATGCAGACCGGGGTGCCGGCGCAGGGCAGCACCCCGGCGCAGCCCGGCATCCTGCAACTCGTGCAGAAGCTGACCGACGCCGAGGCGGCGAACCTGGCCGCCGCCGAGGACACGGCCACCCAGGTCCCGTGGCTGATGGCCGGCGCCGGGGCGCTCATGCTGGCCGCGCTGATCGTGATCCAGGTCCGCGAGTCCCGCCGCACCAACCGGCTGTTCAGCCTCGGCCTGCTCGGTGCGACCGCCGCCCTGGTCGTGTCGCTGCTGTGGGCCGTGGCCGCGGCCGCGCTCCAGGACAGCCACATCCACAACGCCAAGAAGCGCGGCTCGGCCCAGGTCAGCGTCCTGGCCTCGGCGCGCATCCTGTCGTTGCAGGCCCGCACCGACGAGATGCTGACCCTGGTCGGCCGGGGCACCGCGGACGACCGGGAGCTGGACTACACCGGCGGCACCGACAGCTCCGGCGCCCGCGTCCCGAGCACCGAGGGGCGCCTGAAGGACGCGTTGAACACCGCGTCCGGGCTGGCGACCGACAGCCGGGGCCGTGACCTGATCGCCAAGGCGCTCGCGAACGAGAACGCATGGCACACCCAGCACACGCAGCTGCGCACCTTCGATGCGCAGAACGCGTATCAGAAGGCCGTCGACTCGGCCCTGGGCGAGCACGACTTCGCCGCGCCGAAAGAAAGCGCCAACGCCGATTTCAACGCCCTGCAGACGAATCTGAAGGACGCGATCGACCACGCCGAGGACACGTTCACGACCGAGGCGAAGGCCGCCGCGGACGCGCTGACCGGGCTGCAGATCGGGCTCGGCGTGCTCGCCGTGGCGATGGCCGCCGCGGTGGTCGTGGGCCTGGGCCGGCGGCTGGCCGAATACCACTGAGGGGGCAGTGATGACTGTGACGAACACGAACACCGCGACGAACACCAAGACCCACACCGCGACGAAGACCACGAACACCAAAGCACGCACCCACATCCGCACCTGGAGCGCCACCACCCTGATCGCGGCGGTCGCCCTCACCGCGGCGTGCAGCGCCGCCCAGGACAAAGGCGCCGCCCAACCGCTCACCGGCCAGGGCATCAACAACAACGGCCTGCCCACCGCCCCGACCGCCAAGTCCCCCACTCCCTGCGGCCGCGAGGCGACCGAGGCGACCTGGCCCGGCGGCACCCTGCCCGGCCCGAAGGACCCCGTCCCGGCCGGCGGCACCCTGGACAAGATCCGCAAACGCACCTTCCTGATCGCCGGCATCGACCTGAACACCTACCTGTTCAGCTACGACCCGCACCACACCAACGAGCCGCAGGGCTTCGACGTCGACATCGCCAAGGCCATGGCGCGCGCCATCTTCGGCGAGGACGGCCACATCCAGTTCCGCATGGTGACCCTGGCCGACCCGACCACCGGCGAATACGCGCAGCTGCACAACGGGAACATCGACATGGCGGTCCACACCACCACCATCACCTGCGCGCGCATGCAGGGCGACCAGCACATGAGCTTCTCCAACCCCTACTACATCACCGAGCAGAAGCTCCTGATGCCGTTGGGCGACGACGGCAAACCGCAGAAGTTCGGCCTGGCGGATCTGAAGGGCACCGGCAAGAAGGTCTGCGCCACCCTGAACTCCACCGCCGTCGACACCATCAAGAAGCAAGCCGGCGAGGACGCGGTCTACCAGGCCCCCTACGCCCTGGACTGCCTGGCGCTGCTGCAACAGGGCAAGGTGGACGCGGTGTTCACCGACGACGCGCTGCTGCGCGGCATGGAGGCTCAGGACCCGCACGTCGCCCGCACCACCGCGCCGCCGGTCCAGATCCAGCCCTACGGCATCGTGACGAACTACGTGAGCCCGGACAAGCCCAACGATCTCACCCCGTTCGTCAACACCGCCTTGGCGAACCTGATCGCCGACAACGGGCCCGACGGCTGGAAGAACCTGTATGCACACGATTTGCAAACGCCTCCGAACGGTCTCCCCCAGATCCCGGACCAGTACCCTCTGGGGTAGCGGACTGAAGGATCGGGCCGCAGGGCCGCAAGGCATGGGGGGAGCACGAGCACGACCGTGACGACCATATGGACCCGGCAGGCGATCGACGCCGCGATCGACCGCCGCGCCCAGGAGCGCTCCGGGGTGTCGGCCGGCTTGCTGGAACTGGACGACCACCCCGGCCGCCGGCTGCTGGACGGCGCCAAGCTCAGCGGGGTCACCGCCGAGGCGTGGGGCCGGGCCTCGGCCGAGCTCGCCGCGCTGTGGACCGTGTTCGAGGCCTACCAACTGGTCCTGGACCGGGTCGCCACGATGCGCGGCGGCCCGAAGACCCGCCTGGGCGACCGGGAGCTGGCGGCGCTGGCCGACCTGCTCACCGGGCGCTCGGTGGCGCTGCCCCGGCAGGCGGTGCCGTTCGAACGGCGCGGGCTGCTGGACCCGGCCTCCACCCAGGACTTCCTGACCCTGGACGAGGCCGTGCAGTCCATGACCCGCACCTACGAGGTGGTCAAGAAGGTCGCGGTCGACGCCGAGGACGCCTGGAACCGGCTCCTGGAGCCGCTGGACGACCTCAAGCAGCAGGTGCAGGCGGCCCGCGCCACCGCCGACGCCATCGGCACCGGCACCGACCCGGTCTTCGGCCGGCTGGCGAACATCGAGGCGCAGACCGCTGATCTGCGGCGCCGCGCGCTGTCGGACCCGCTGGGCCTGGTGGCCGGCGGCGGGGCCGGCACCCCGGCCCGGCTGGCGCGGCTGCACTCGGAGCTGGCCACTGTGCGGACCGAACTGGAGCAGGCGCTCAGCGCCCGCGCCGAGTTCGACCAGCGGCTGGCCGCCGTCGAGGAGGTCATCGTGCTGATCGCGCGCGCCGAGGCCGAGGCCGAGACGGTCCGCGCCGAGGTGCTGGCCAAGATCGCCGCCCCCCGGCTGCCGCCGGCCTCGGCGGCCGCGGCGCACCTGCGCACCAAGGTCGCCGACCTGCGGCGGGAACGATCAGGACAGTCCTGGTCGTTGCTGGGCCGGAACCTGTCGGCCTTGGAGAAGAACAGCCGCGTGATCCTGGAGAACGCCCAGAAGCGGGTCGCGCAGGTGCGCTCTCCGCTGGACCGGCGCGACGAGCTGCGGGGGCTGCTGGACGCCTACCGGGCCCGGGCCGCGCGGCACGGCGTCGCCGAGAGCCCGCGGCTGGTGGCCGCGCACCGGGCCGCCCGCGACCTGCTCTGGTCCGCGCCGTGCGATCTGGCCGGGGCCGAGTACGCGGTGCGCACCTATCAGGCGGCTGTCGGTGCGGCGCTGCCGAGTATGTCTTAGGACTCATTTACATGGTTCCACGAGGGATCACAGGGGAGAGGGAAACAAGTGACCGCCTGTCTTGAGCCAGGTTGTGACGGGACCATCGACGCCGACGGCTACTGCGACACCTGCGGTACCGCGGCTCCGGCCGGCGCCGCGCCCGGCCTGTCCGTGCCGCCGCCGCGCCGCGGGGCCGGCGCCGCGTCGGTGCGGACCTCGCACTCCACCCGGACCGGGACCACACGGTCCTCGTCCACGTCGGCGTCCAGCCGGAACTCCTCCTCGGTGTCCAGCCGCACCCGCGGCTCCCGGGGCGGCAGCACCGGCCGTTCGCGCCGCGGCAACCTGGGCGCCGGGCTGATCGAGGTGCCGTCGGTCCCGTACAAGGACCCGATGTCGGCCATCATGCTCAACCCGCAGGTGCCGGAGAACAAGCGGTTCTGCTCGAACTGCTCCGAGCCGGTGGGCCGGGGCCGCGACGGCGTCCCGGGCCGCACCGAGGGCTTCTGCCGCAAGTGCCGCACCGCGTTCTCCTTCGAGCCCAAGCTCAAGAACGGCGACCGCGTCGGCCAGTACGAGGTGCTGGGCTGCATCGCGCACGGCGGTCTGGGCTGGATCTACCTGGCCAAGGACAAGAACGTCTCCGACCGCTGGGTGGTCCTCAAGGGCCTGCTGGACTCCGGCGACGCCGACGCGATGGCCGCCGCGGCGGCCGAGCGCAAGTTCCTGGCCGAGGTCAGCCACCCCTCCATCGTGCAGATCCTGAACTTCGTGCAGCACCCGGACCCCAAGACCGGGGCCCCGGTGGGCTACATCGTGATGGAGTACGTCGGCGGCAGCTCGCTGAAGCAGATCCGCGCCGAGTACCGCCAGGCCGGGCAGACCGCGCCGCTGCCGGTGGAGCAGGCCATCGCCTACGCGGTGGAGATCCTGCCGGCGTTCGGCTACCTGCACAGCCTGAACCTGGTCTACAACGACTTCAAGCCGGACAACATCATCCAGTCCGAGGAGCAGCTCAAGCTCATCGACATGGGTGGCGTGATCCACATGGACGACATGGACTCGGCCATCTACGGCACCAAGGGCTTCCAGGCGCCGGAGATCGCCGACGAGGGGCCGTCGGTGGAGTCCGACCTGTACACCGTGGGCCGCACGCTCGCGGTGCTGACCCTGGACTTCAAGGGCTACACCACCACCTATCTCAACAGCCTGCCGACCCAGGCCGAGGCGCCGCTGTTCGCCCGGCACGAGTCCTTCTACAAGCTGCTGCTGCGTGCCACCCACCCGAACCCGGAGCTGCGCTTCGACTCCGCCGAGCAGATGGCGCAGCAGCTGACCGCGGTGCTGCGCGAGGTGCTGTCGCTGGAGAAGGGCGAGCCGCACCCGGGCGCCTCGGCGATGTTCGGCCCGGAGGTGCGGGTGCCCAGCACCACCGCGCTGGCGCCGGACCCGCGCGCGGTGGTGCGCGCGCTGCCGGTGCCGCAGGTGGACCGCAACGACCCGGGCGCGCAGTTCCTGGGCGGGCTGGGCGCGGTGGAGCTGGCCGAACAGCGCCACGCGCTGGGGGCGCAGCCGGCCGAGGCCGTGGCCAAGTCCCCGGAGATGCAGCTGCGGCTGATCCTGGCCGCCACCGCCGGCGGCGACTTCGCCGAGGCCGACCGCCGCCTGGACGAGTTCGAGAACGCCAACGGCGGCGACTGGCGCACCTTCTGGTACCGCGGCCTGATCTGCCTGGGCGGCGGGCTGCTGACCCGGGCCCGCGGCCTGTTCGGCGCGGTCTACGACGCGCTGCCCGGCGAGGCCGCGCCGAAGCTGGCGCTGGCCGCGTGCGCCGAGCTGGAAGGCGACGCGCAGAGCGCGGCCGGCTTCTACGGCACCGTCTGGCGCACCGACCACAGCTACGTCAGCGCCGCCTTCGGCCTGGCCCGCGCCCTGCTGCGGGGCGGCCAGCGGGACGCCGCGGTGTCGGTGTTCGGCTCGGTGCCGCTGACCTCCACCCACCACACCGCCGCGGCCGAGGCGGCGCTGCGCGCGCTGCTGGTGGACCGCGACAACGACCTGACCGGCCAGGAACTGGCCGACATCGACATGCGCTACTCCTGGCTGGCCGAGCGCCTGGACCCCGAGCACGCGCACCGGCTGGCGCTGGAGGTCTTCGAGACCGCCGGCCGCCGGCTGGCCGTGCAGCGCCCCGCCGACATCCACCCCGGCCAGCAGCTCATCGGCCGCGACGTCGACGACCGCGCGTTGCGGGCCGGCATGGAGCACGCGTACCGGGCGCTGGCCCGGCTGGCCACCGACCGCGCCCGCCGGGTGGAGCTGGTGGACCAGGCCAACGCCGTGCGGCCCAGGACCCTGATATGAGCCGTCCCGACACCGCGCTGGACAGCGGCACCGCCGAGACCGAGACCGAGACCGAGACCGAGACCGAGACCGACGCT
>JABFXP010000062.1 GCA_013361685.1 Catenulispora sp. | reverse complement strand
CGGAGTCGGGCTCGCTCGTGTCGCTGGCGGCAACTGTTGGCGCGACTTGCGTTGGCTCGTCGTCGGAGTCGGCTTCGTCGGCGCCGTCCGGCATGTCAGCTGCCTGAAGCGCGTCGCTGGAGTCTGCGAGCAGTTCCTCAGTGCTCATCGACTGAGTCGGCACTTCGACATCCGTGTCCGCGTCCTCGACCGCGTCCGCCTCACCCGTCTCGGCCAGCGCCTCTTCGATGCTCATCGGCTGCGTCGGGATGTCGTGGACAGCCGCCACATGCGTCGGCTCGTCGACGGCCTCGACCGTCGGCTCGGCCTCCGCCGCCACGTCGTCCGCAGCCGGCTCCTCCTCAGCCGCCGCAGCGCTGGCGACCTGCGCCTCCATCAGCGTGTCGGCCCCGTGCTCGGCCTCCAGCGGCGCTCCCAGCCGCGACAGCTCGGCGTACACGCGGTCCAGGGCGGCGGCGTGGTCCGGGTCCTTCTGCATCAGGCCCCTGATCAGCGCCGCCAGGTTCGGCTGCCGGGGGTCGCCGGTCGCGGGCTCGAACGGGGAGCGGCCCTCGGCGGCCAGGAACAGCGACGCGCCCAGGTCGAACAGGGCGTCCTGCGGGGTCGGCAGCGGCAGCAGCAGGACCTTGCCCTCGTCGGTGAGCAGGATGCTGTCCGGGGTCATGTTCGGGTGCGGGCCCACGCCGGACAGGGCGGTCACCGCGCCCGCGGCGATCATCAGCACCTGCTCGGCCGGGAGGGTGCCCCACTGGGCGACCGCGTCGGCCAGGGTGCGGGCCGCCACCGGGGCGGCGACCAGCCAGGCGCCGTCGTCGCCGGTGGCGGTCGGCTCCGACGGGCGCAGCGGCAGGATCGCCTTGCGGTCCCGCCACGGCGCGGCGTCGGGGTTGCCGTCCGGGGCCGGGACCAGCACCACCTCGGCGTCTTCCGGCTCGTCGTGCGCCCGCCACGCCGGCCCCAGCGGGTCGCCGAGCCGGTACCGGCCGGCGACCAGATCCCCACGCTGCACGGACACCGTCCGCCCTCCCCTTTGAAAATCAGGTCCCTGATGGTTAGTTTACTGCACCGACACCTGCGGGCCGCCTTGTTTGGCGGCGCTGGTGGCGGCGGCCTTCACCCAGTCCTGGGCGGCGGCGTCCGACGTCAGGTTGACGTACATCGCGACCGCGTGGACCAGGTACCGGTGGTTCGGCTGGATGTAGCCGTACTGCTGCGCGTTGGTGGTGTCCTTGCTGCCGGAGCAGATGTCCGAGCCGGGCCCGGTGCTGGGACACCACACGCCCCAGTCGTCGGCGTTGAAGGTGCTCTTGGCCTGCATGTCCTTGAACGCGTTGTTCGCCGTGTCGGCGTCCGACAGCGGCAGCACCACGATGTCCACCATGATCTTGTTGTCTTTGTCGACGTAGGTGGAGATCGCCTGCTGGTCGCACTTGTACTTGGTCAGCAGTGCCTTGAGCTGCGCGCTCTCATATGTGTTCACGCACTTGGCGGTCCACTGGTTGGTCGCGGTGTACACCACGTTGTGCGAGTCGGTGAACGTCACCGGCAGCAGCTGGCTCGGCGTGAACTGCGTCTTGTCGGTGTCTGCCTTGTCCCACGTCGCCGGGTCCACCGTGTTCGGCGGAGCGGTCGTGGAGGTCGAGCTGTCGGACGGTGACGGCGACGAGCTGGACGGCGTCGTGGGGTTCGACGAGCTGCTGGTCGGGGCGGTCGTCGGCGGCTGCGGCGAGGTGCTGATGCTGCTGCTCTTGTTGACCGGGCCCACCACGTCGTGGTTGTCCTTCTTGCCGCCGGACAGCGCGATCGCCGCCACGATCCCGCCGGCCACCACCACCGCCGTGCCGACGCCGATGCCGACGTTGCGTCCGGTGTTGTTCTTCTTCGGCGCGGACGGGACGTTGTAGTAGCCGGGGCCGGATATGGGACCGGGGCCGTAGGGCGTGGTCGCCTGGTGGGCCTGCGGCGGATACGGCGTGGGCGGATAAGGGGTCGAGGGGTTCGCCGGATACGGCGTGCCGCCTCCGGGCCCGACGGCGCCGGCCGCCATGGTCGGCGGCGCCTGGGACGACGGGCCCGAGCTTGAAGCCGCCGCGGCCGGCGACGGAGTCAAGAAGGGGTTGAACCCTTGCCCGGAACCAGAACCGGAACCAGAACCAGATCCAGTCCCAGGGCCCGTTCCGGGACCAGTTCCCGGGCCGGTCCCGCCGCCGGTGCCCGGACCCGAGCTGTAACCGGAGCCGTACCCCGAGCCGGCACCGGTGCCAGGGCCCGAAGACTTCGGCGGCACCAGGATCGTCGCGGCCTCGATCCCGTCGGTCCGCGTCCCGGACCCCGGCGTTCCGCCGGCCAGCCGTTCCAGCTCCGTCCGCGTCCGTGCCGCGTCCCACCGCGCCGCCGGGTCCTTGATCAGCAGTCCGCTGATCACCGGCGCCAGCGCAGGCTGCCGCGTCACCGGCGCCGTCTCCTCGAACAGGATCGCAGTCAGCACTCCGACAGCGGTGTCCCGCGAGAACGGCGAGCGCCCCTCACACGCGTAGTACAGCGTCGCGCCCAGCGAGAACAGGTCCGAGGCGCCGCGCGAGGCCTCGCCGCGCGCCCGCTCGGGCGCCACGAACTCCGGCGACCCGACCAGCACGCCCGAGGCGGTCATCGTCAGGTCCGCCTCCTGCACCGCGATCCCGAAGTCGGTCAGCATCACCCGGCCGTCGGTGGTCAGCAGCACGTTCGGCGGTTTCACGTCCCGGTGCAGGATCCCGGCGGCGTGGCTGGCGCTGAGCGCGTCCAGCACCCCGAGCCCGACCTTGGCCACCTGCTCGGCCGGCAGCGGACCGTGTTCCTCCACCACCTGCGCCAGGTTCCGCGAGGGGATCAGGTCCATGACGATCCACGGCATCTCCTGGTGCGACACCATGTCGTGCACCGAGACGATGTGCGGGTGCCCGCGCAGCCGGGCGGCGTTGCGCGCCTCGCGCTGCGCCCGCGCCAGCCGGTCGGCGCGCTCGGCGTCCGACAGCATCGGCGGCAGCCACACTTCTTTGAGCGCCACCTCGCAGTCCAGCGCGTCGTCGTAGGCCCGCCAGACCCGTCCCATGCCCCCTGCGCCGAGCCGTTCGATCAGCCGGTAACGCCCGGCTATGACGACTCCCTCCGCACCGTGGCTGTCCCGCCCGTTGTCCTCTTCTCCAGCCACCGCTGGCCCCTCCCGTCCGACTTTACGCAGCCCAGTCTGTCAGGACCGGCCGGAAGCCGCGACCATGTGCCCTACCCTGGTCTGATGGTGATCGCCGCGGCCGTCGTCCCGCACCCTCCGGTCCTGGTGCCCGAGATCGCGCAGGGATTCGCCCCGGACCTGGACCCGCTGCGCGCGGCCTGCGCCATCGCGATCGACCGCCTCTACGCCGTGCACCCCGACGAGATCCTGGTCGTCGGCGCCGGATCCCGGCCGAGCACGCACGTCGCCGGCATCGGCAGCCTGCGCGAATACGGGCTCGATCTCACGGTGGAAGGACGCTGGCCGGAGCCTGAGGCCGGGGCCGAGAAAATGACGCTGCCGTTTCTGATCGGCGCCTGGCTGCTGCGCGACCACCCCGACACGCCGGTCCGGCGCCCGGTCATGCTCGGCGCGGACGGCACCGCGCCGGAGACGGCGACAGGCGGACGCCGGGCCATGCTGGTGCTCGGCGACGGCTCCGCCTCCCGCAGCCCGCAAGCGCCGGGCCACTTCGACGAACGCGCCGAGGAGTACGACCGCGTCGTCGCCGAAGCACTCGCGACCGCCGACACCAAGGCGCTCGCCGCGCTCGACCCCGAACTGTCCCGTCAGCTGCACGTCGCCGGGCTGCCGGCCTGGCAGGCGCTCGCCGCTGCCGCCGATGCGTCAGATGTCGAATACGACGCCGAGCTTCTTTATGACGATGCGCCGTACGGCGTCGGCTACTTCGTCGCGAGTTGGATCGCGCGCTGAAAAGGCTGAAGAGAACGGCTGCGGGCGACGAGGTCGGCTCGCGCTGAGAGCGGTTGCGGCCCCAGCCGGTCCGGTTCGCGCTGAAAGCGCTGAAAGCACGGCGCCCGTCAAACCCGGCCGCGTGCTGAAAAAGCCGAAAAGAACGGCTGCGGTCACCGATCCCGGTGGCCGCAGCCGTGTTCCATCCCCCGTCCCGGTGCGCATCCGCTGAGCCGGCACCGGGCTCCTGATCAGCGGAGCATGTCCTTGGCCTTGCGCACTCCGCTGTCGATCTTGTCGTCGTACTTGCCGCCGGTCTTGTTCTTGGCCATCTCGCCGGCCTTCTCCACGCCGCCGGCCACGTTGTCCTTGATCGACTGGGTCATCCCGCCGGAGTCGCCGGAGCCGCCCTCCGCCGTCGCGTCGTCCCCGGCGCCCGGCGCCGCCTCGCCGACGTGCGAGACCGGGGCGCCTTCGGACACCATGTTCGCCGCCTCGCCCTCGGCGTCCGGGGGCTGGGACTGCGGCTGGGGCGCGTCCTTCTTCTTGTCCAACAGGTCCGAAGCCTTGTCGGCGGCCTCGCTCACCTTGGTCTTGAAAACATCGAAGATGCCCATGTCGCCAGCGATTCCTTCCGTGAAGGGGAGCTTCCCCCAAGTGGATCACGAGTCCCGTCACCTGTCGAACCGGGATTGTCACCCTGGGTGACATGGGAGAATCGGCGGCGTGAGCGCAGCATGAACACAGCCCCGGTGAGCACCGTCCCGGTCGTCGCCGTCGTCGGCCCCACCGCCTCCGGCAAGTCCGACCTCGGCGTCGCCCTCGCCACGGCGCTGCACGGCGAGGTGGTCAACGCCGACTCGATGCAGCTCTACGCGGGCATGGACATCGGGACCGCCAAACTGACCGTCGCCGAGCGGCGCGGTGTGCCGCACCACTTGCTCGACATCTGGCGCGTGACGCGCACGGCCAACGTCGCCGAGTACCAGACCCTGGCGCGGGTCGAGGCGGACCGGCTGCTCGCCCGGGGGAAGCCGCCGGTGTTCGTCGGCGGCTCCGGCCTGTATCTGCGCGGCGCGCTCGACGAGTTCGAGTTCCCCGGGACCGACGGGGTGCTGCGCGAACGCCTGGAGGCCGAACTCGCCGAGGTCGGGTCGTACGAGCTGCACCGGCGGCTGGCAGCCCATGATCCCCAGGCGGCCGCGTCGATCCTGCCGTCCAACGGGCGCCGCATCGTGCGCGCGCTGGAGGTGATCGAGCTGACCGGCGGCCTCTACACCGCCACCCTGCCCGAGCACACCGACCACTACCCGCGCACCGTGCACCTCGGCCTGGACATCGACCGGCCCGCCCTCGACGAGCGCATCGCGCTGCGGGTGGAGCGCATGTGGGAGGCCGGTTTCGTCCAGGAGGTGAAGGACCTCGTGCCGGAGGGGCTGCGCGACGGCCGCACCGCCGGCCTGGCCCTCGGCTACGCGCAGGTGTTGCGGTTCCTGGCCGGCGAGTGGACCGAGGAGCAAGCGAAGGAGGAGACCGTGCGCGCCACCAAGCGGTTCGCGCGGCGGCAGGACTCGTGGTTCCGCCGCGACCCGCGCGTGCACTGGCTGCGATTCGATCGTCCCGACCTCGTCGAGGCCGCGCTCGATAGGATCGGGGCATGATCCTCGACGGCCTGCCGACGCTGACCAAGGGCCACGGCACCGAGAACGACTTCGTGATCGTCCCGGACCCGGACGGGGCGCTGGAGATCACCGCCGGCCGGGTCGCGGGGCTGTGCGACCGCCGCGCCGGGATCGGCGCCGACGGCCTGCTGCGCGTCGTGCGCACCGCCAAGATGCCCGGCTACGAAGACCAGGCCGGTGAGGCCGAGTTCTTCATGGACTACCGCAACGCCGACGGCAGCGTGGCGGAGATGTGCGGCAACGGCGTCCGGGTCTTCGCGCTCTACCTGAAGGCCCGCGGCTACGTCGAGGACGCCGCCCGGTTCGGCGTCGCCACCCGCGGCGGGGTGAAGTACGTGACCTTCACCACCACCGGCGCGCTGACCGCCGACGTCACCGTCGACATGGGCGTCCCGGTGTTCCCCACCTCGCGCGGCGACCTCACCGTCGAGGTGAAGGGCGAGCACAAGCCCGCCGTCGACGTCGACATGGGCAACCCGCACGCCGTCGTCTTCGTGGACTCCACCGACGACGCCGGGCCGCTGTACGAGCAGCCCGGCATCGCGCCGCCCGGCAGCTACCCCGACGGCGTCAACGTCGAATTCGCCGCCGACGTCGCCCCCCGGCACCTCGCCATGCGCGTCTACGAACGCGGCGTCGGCGAGACCCGCTCCTGCGGCACCGGTGCCTGCGCCGTGATGATCGCCGCCGCCCGGCGCGACGGCGCGGCGCCCGGCACCGGCTACACCGTGGACGTGCCCGGCGGCCGGCTGCGCTTCGTCGAGCGCGCCGACGGCCGGCTGGAGATGACCGGACCCGCCGAGCTCCTGTTCGACCTCACCGCCCCCGAGGACGCCTGAGATGTCCGACACCGCCCCGTACGACGCGCTGCTCCTGGTCTCCTTCGGCGGCCCGGAGGGCCCCGACGACGTCGTCCCGTTCCTGGAGAACGTCACCCGGGGCCGCGGCATCCCGCCCGAACGCCTCAAAGAAGTCGGCGCGCACTACTTCCAGTTCGGCGGCGTCAGCCCGATCAACGCGCAGTGCCGCGACCTGATCGCCGCGCTGCGCCAGGACTTCGCCGACACCGGCGTGAAGCTCCCGATCTACTGGGGCAACCGCAACTGGAACCCGTTCCTCGCCGACACCCTGGCCGAGATGGAGGCCGACGGCGTGCGGCGCGCGCTCGCGGTCTTCACGAGCGCCTACTCCTCCTACTCGGGATGCCGGCAGTACCGCGAGGACCTGGCGGCCGCGCTGGCGAAGTCCGGCACGAAGATCCGGTTCGACAAGGTCCGGCCGTACTTCAACGACCCGGGGTTCGTCGAGCCGATGGCCGACGCCGTCGCCGACGCCGTCGCCGGGCTCTCCGAGCCGGCCCGGGTCGCGCCGCGCCTGGTGTTCGTGACCCACTCGCTGCCGCGCGGCTACGCCGAGACCTCCGGTCCGCTCGGCGGCGCCTACGTGGCGCAGCACCTGGAGGTGGCGCGCCTGGTGGCCGAGGGCGTCAGCCGCCGCACCGGCCTGGTCCTGCCGCACGAACTCGTCTTCTGCTCGCGCAGCGGCCCGCCGCAGGTGCCGTGGCTGGAGCCGGACGTCAACGACCACCTGCGCGAGGTCAAGGCGCAGGGCGCCAGCGGCGTGGTGCTGGCCCCGATCGGCTTCGTCTCCGACCACATGGAGGTCGGGTACGACCTGGACGTCCAGGCCGCCGAGACCGCGCGGGAGCTCGGCCTGCCGATGGCGCGCGCGGCGACCGTCGGCACCGATCCGCGGTTCGTCGCCGGGCTGCGGCGGCTGGTGGTCGAGCGCGCCGCCGTCGCGCGCGGCGACGCCGAGAGCGGATCGCTGTCCGGCGTGGTCGGACGGCTGCGGCCGTTCCCCGACGTGTGTCCCCCGAACTGCTGCCCGAACCCGCGCGCGCCGCTGCCGGCGGTCGCGGGCGAGGACTGAACCGACGAACCGAGAAAGTAGGCCGTGCCTCGATGACTGTGAGCGCCGACCCGAAGGAACTGCTGGAACTGGCCACGCGGCTGGCCGCCGAGGCCGGCCGGGCCCTGGTCCGGGACCGGCCGCGCGACCTGGGCGTGGCCTCGACGAAGTCCAGTCCCACGGACATCGTGACCGTGATGGATCAGCGTTCGGAGAAGCTGATCATCGAGGGCATCCTCGCCGAGCGGCCCGACGACGGGATCCTGGGCGAGGAGGGCGGCAGCCGCGCGGGCACCTCCGGGGTGCGCTGGGTCGTGGACCCGATCGACGGCACGGTCAACTACCTCTACGAGATCCCGATGTGGTGCGTCTCCATAGGCGTGCAGATCGACGGTGAGACGGTGGCCGGGGTGGTCGAGGTCCCGATGCTGCGGGAGACGTTCACCGCGCTGCGCGGCCACGGCGCCTGGCTCAACGGCGAGCCGATCAGCGCCCACAGCGCGCAGTCCGGCGGGCAGCCGGTGCCGCTGGAGCGCGCGCTGGTGGCCACCGGTTTCGGCTACGCGGCGCAGCGGCGGGCGGTGCAGGGCCGGATCGCCGCGGAGCTGCTGCCGCTGGTGCGGGACATCCGCCGGGCCGGCTCGGCGGCCATCGACCTGTGCTCGGTGGCGTGCGGGCGCGTGGACGGCTACTACGAGCGCGGGACCAATCCCTGGGACATCGCGGCCGGGGGCCTGATCGTGACCGAGGCCGGCGGCCGGATCGGCGGGCTGCGCGGAGCGGCCGCCTCCGTCGAGATGACGGTGGCGGCCGCTGGTGGACTGTTCGAGGCCTTGTGCGAGTTTCTTGAGGAACGCAGCGCCGACCGGGACTCCTGAGGGTGGGGAGACCCCGGCGGGTTCCCGCCGGGTGAGGCGGTCAGGCGGCCCGGGGGAGGAGGTCGTCGCGGACCTCCACGTGGTGGTTGCGGGCGATCCGGAGCAGGTTGTCCAACTCGGCCTGCTCCACCTGGATCGCGTAGGCGTCCTCGGCGATCATCGCACCTTGCAGGCGGGCCTTGGTCTCGCGGATGCGCTGGGTCAGGCCGGAAACAAATTCGAGCATGGTGTCTCTCCTGCGGGGGTGACGCTAGGGGGCTTCGTGCCTCCTGCCCGCCATCCCATGAGGGGAAACTTTCGATCACCTGAGAAAACCCTGTGATCGTGAGACGTTTGTCACTTACCCGGTGTTTACCTCGTGACCAGGCATGATGGATCCTCATCGGGAAAGTGAGCTGTGAGGGAGAGCGCGCCGTGCGGGTGCTGGTCGTGGAGGACGAGCAGGTGTTGGCCGACGCGGTGGCGACCGGCCTGCGCCGCGAGTCCATGGCGGTCGACGTCGTCTACGACGGCGACGCCGCGCTGGAGCGCATAGCCGTCAACGATTACGACGTCGTGGTGCTGGACCGGGACCTGCCGCTGGTGCACGGTGACGACGTGTGCCGGCACGTGGTGAACAGCGGTCTGGCGACCCGGGTGCTGATGCTCACGGCGGCCGGCGACGTGGCCGACCGGGTGGCGGGCCTGACCCTGGGCGCGGACGACTACCTGGCCAAGCCCTTCGCGTTCCCGGAGCTGATCGCGCGGATCCGCGCGCTCGGGCGCCGCGCGGTGCCGGCGCTGCCGCCGGTGCTGGAGCGCTCCGGGCTGCGGGTCGACCCGAGCCGCCGGGAGGTGGTGCGGGAGGGTCGGCCGGTGTTGTTGTCGCCCAAGGAGTTCGCGGTGCTGGAGGTGCTGATGCGGGCCGACGGAGCCGCCGTGAGTTCCGAGCAGCTGCTGGAGAAGGCCTGGGACGAGAACGCCGACCCGTTCACCAACGTGGTGCGGGTGACGGTGATGACACTGCGGCGCAAGCTCGGTGAGCCTGCGGTCGTGCTCACGGTGCCCGGCGCCGGATATCGGATCCCCTGATGCAGGACGTTCAAGGCATGCCGGGCCTGACAGCGGGCGGACCGGGTGGTTCCGGACAGGTCGACAGCACCTACGGCGGCGAGGTCGGCGCGCCGCCCGCGCCGCGCCCGCGGCCCCGGCCCGGGCTCACGGTTCGGCTGCGGATGACCATCGCCTACGGCGCGGCGGTCTTCCTCACCGGAGCGGTGCTCATCTACACGGCGTACCTGCTTTTCCGGTGGCGGCTGAACCACATGCAGGCCGACGTCACCAGGCCGCAGGGCTGCGCGGCGGTGACCAAGGCCGACAAGCTCCGCTACGACTACTGCCAGGCGGTCGTCAACCGGCAGATCCTCAGCCAGATCGAGAAACCGCTGATCATCGTCCTGCTGGTGTCGGCCGTGGTGGCCGTGCTCGTGGGCTACCTGCTGGCCGGACGCTTCCTGCGGCCGCTGCACCGGATCACGAGCACCGCGCGCCGCGTGGCCAGCCGCCCGGACCGCGCGCTGCACGCCCGCATCGACATGGAGGGCCCGCACGACGAGCTGGTCGAGCTGGCGCAGACCTTCGACGGCATGCTGGACCGGCTGGACCACGCCTTCGAGGGACAGCGCCGGTTCGTCGGCAACGCCTCGCACGAGCTGCGCACGCCGCTGGCGATCAACCGCACGCTGCTCGAGGTGACCCTGATGGACCCGGAGGCCTCCGAGCAGACCCGGCAGCTGTGCCAGACGCTGCTGGCCACCAACGAGCGCAGCGAGCGGATGATCGAGGGCCTGCTGCTGCTGGCGAAGGCGGACAACGAGCCGACCAACCGCGAGGACATCGACCTGGCAGAGGTGGCCTATCGCTCGGCGACGCAGTGCGAGCTGGAGGCGGCCGAGCGGAACGTCGCGATCCGCACCTCGTTGCAGCCGGCCTTCGTCTCCGGCGACGGCATCCTCATCGAGCGCATCGCGATGAACCTGATCCAGAACGCGCTGCGGCACAACGTCGGGGCCGGCGGCTGGGTCGACGTGCTCACCTACGACCGCTCACAGGACCTGCCGGGCCACGGCCTGCTCGTGGTCGCCAACACCGGCCCGGAGGTGCCGCCGTACGCGGTGGAGTCGCTGTTCGAGCCGTTCAAGCGCGGCACGCAGCACGGCGGGGCCGCCGCCAAGCGCGACCCGAAGGACAAGGGCGTCGGGCTCGGCCTGTCGATCGTGCGGTCCGTGGTGCGGGCGCACGGCGGCCGGGTGGCCGCCGAGCCGCGGCCCGGGGGCGGGCTGATCGTGCGGGTGTGGCTGCCGGTGCGGGCCTGAACGGTTGGGCGCTATGAGCGCTCTAAGATCGAACCATGATTGTCGCCTTCTCAGTGACCCCGCTCGGCGTCGGCGAGAGCGTGAGCGAGTACGTGGCGGACGCGGTGCGGGTGGTGCGTGACAGCGGCCTGCCGAACTCCACCGACGCGATGTTCACGAGCGTCGAGGGGGAGTGGGACGAGGTGATGGCGGTGGTGAAGGCCGCCGTCGACGCGGTGGCCGCCAAGGCGCCGCGGGTCAGCGTGGTGCTCAAGGCGGACATCCGCGCCGGGGTCACCGACGGGCTCACGGCGAAGGTCGAGGCGGTGGAGGCGCGGCTCGCCGAGGGCTGATCGCTGACCGCCCTTCGCCCACTGCCGTTAGTGGCGCGGCCCGCTGGACGCCCGCGGGCCGCGCCTTCTCATGCCGTCAGCAGCTCCGCCAGGGCTGCGCGCAACTGTCCCCACGGGAAGCGCGGATCGCCTTCCTCGGGCTGGATGAACCGGACTCCCGCCTCGAAGAGCGACTGCGCGTGCCCGTCGAACGCCGGATGCCTCTGAAGCTCCGGCTTGGCCCACACCGTGGCCGCGATCGGGAGCCCCGCGCCGAGGGTCTCGCTGAGGATTCCCAGGGCCAGCGTGTCCGCGATGCCCAGCGCCCACTTGTTGACCGTGTTGAACGTCAGCGGGGCGGCCAGCACGGCGTCCGGAGGTGGCAGCACGTCCGGCTCGCCGGGCAGCCGCTGTGCGACGCGCACCGGGTAGCCGGTGGCGATGGAGACCGCCGCGGGGTCCAGGAAGCGTTCCCCGGCGGGGGTGCAGAGCACGCAGACGGTCCAGCCGTCGGCTTGCAGCCCGGGCACCGCCTCGGGGTGCGTCAGCAGTTCCGCGGCCGGCGGCGCGCCGCACGCGATGAGGTAGAGCACTGGCACAGTCGGTCCTCCCGGCTCGTCGGGGACATTCTGGCGTTCCGTCCCTCATTCCCCCGCTCTGGAGGGCATGATGAGACTTGAATTCAGGACGTTCCTCAATTGGGAGGCCCAGCGTGGCTGTCTACGAGCCGGAGACCGACGGCGGGCGCATCCGCCGCCTCCGCAAGCGGGCCGGCCTCACCCAGGCCGAGTTCGGACAGCTCCTGGGCCGTTCCCAGGGCTGGGTGTCGGGCATCGAGAGCGGTGACATCGAGCTGGATTCGGTGACCCTGATCGTACGCGCCGCGAGCGTGCTGAAGGTCTATCCCAACGAAATCACCGGCCGCCCCTACGACCCCGGCACCCCGGCCGAGGACCGCGGCCACCGGGCCATCCCGGCCATCCGCCGCGTCGTCTCCCGGCACGACCTGCCGCCGGACTGGCCGGTGGACCCGCGGTCGGTGCGGGAGCTGGAATCGGCCGTGGCGCAGCTGACGGCGCTGCGCATGGCCGCCCGCTACGCCGACCTCGGGGAGGCCGCGCCGGGCCTGATCCGCGAGCTGCACGCCGCCGCCTACCTGGCCCGCCCGGGCCGGGAGTCCGAGCGGCTGCACGGCCTGCTGGCGCGCGCCTACCGCGAGGCCGACACCGTCGCCCACGAACTCGGCTACGACGACCTGTCCACGCTCACCACCGAGCGCTTCCGGGCCGCGGCGGACCGGGCCGGCGACCCGTGCCTGTCCGTGGTCTTCGACTACCTGCGGGTCCGCGACCTGTGGGCGGCGGACCTGTGGCCGGACGCCCTGGGCGTGATCGACGGCGCGATCTCCGCGGTGGGCGACCCCAGCGGCGTCGACGCGCGGGCGTCGGTGTGGGGGTCGCTGCAACTGCGGGCGGCGATCACCGCCGCGCTGTCCTCCGACGAACAGGAGGCCTGGCAGCGGATCGGGCTGGCCGCCGAGACCGCCGACCGGCTCGGTGACCGCTGTGATCCGTACAAGCTGTGCTTCGGCCCGGCGAACGTCGCCATCCATGGCGTGGCGGTGGCGGTGGAGGTGCGCGACGGCGCGCGCGCCGTCCAGCTGGCCTCCCAGGTGCGGATGCCGGCGACCTTCCCGGCCTCCCGCCGCGGCCGCTTCCATCTGGACGCCGCCCGGGGCTGGATCTACTACGGCGGGTACGAGCAGGCCCTGAACGAGATCGAACGGGCCGAGCGGATCGCGCCGCTGCTGGTCCGCAACAACCCGCTGGCCAAGGCGGCGGTGCGCTCCCTGCTGAGCCACGAGCGGCGCAGCCAGCGCGAGCGGCTGCGGCGGATCGCCGGGCGGATGCACATCAATTGAGCCGCGCCGGAGCCGGGTTCAGTCGACGCGCCGCAGCTGGGCGCGGTAGCGCTTGCCGTTGGCGACGTAGCGGGCGACCGCGTCGTCGAACGCGCCGGCGGCGACCGCGTCCGGCCGGATCCGCGCCGGCACCCCCAGCGCCATCGCCCGGGCGGGCACCTCCACGTTGTTGCCGACGACCGCCCCGGCACCCACAAGCGCCCCGGAGCGCACCACCGCCTTGTGCAGCACCACCGATCCCGATCCGATCAGACATCCGTCCTCCACCACGCACCCCTCGAGATGCGCGATGTGACCAACGACACAGTTCGAACCGATCACTGTGGGCAACGTCTCAGTGGCGTGCACCACAGTTCCGTCCTGGATCGACGTACGGTCGCCGATTGTAATCATTCCGTAGTCGCCACGAAGCACCGCCCCAGGCCATACTGTGCTACCCGCACCGATGCTGACCTGCCCGATCACCGTCGCGTCCGGGTGGATGTAGGCCTCGGGGTGGATTTCCGGCACTGCGTCGCCGATTGCGTAGACGGCCATGGTTGGTCATCCTTCCTGGGTGGTACTGGTGTGTTGTCCGGAACGAAGGGGGACGCGACGGACGGGAGGCGACACCTGGTCAGGCCCCGGGATCACCTGTTCGGGTCTGTTCCGGGGTGTCGATTGCGTAACGGGTCTTGAAGTACGGCACAATCTGCGCTTCAGCGGGCACAATCGCGCTCCTTTCCGCGTTACTGCGCTGACGGCCTTACGCCGACAGCGTCCGCGCGCAGACGGTAGCGCACCGCTTGTGCCGGCCGCCGGAGGCGTCCCGCCGCCACCGCACAGAACAGCACCAACACGACGACGAACAGCCGTCAGGGGAGAGGGAACAAGAATGGCTACCGACTACGACACACCGCGCAAGACCGACGACGACCTCAACGAGGACAGCCTGGAGGAACTGAAGGCCCGCCGCACCGACAAGGCCGCGGGTCTGGCAGACCTGGACGAGGGCGACAACGAGTCCCTCGAGCTTCCCGGCGCGGACCTGTCGAACGAGGAACTGTCGGTCCGCGTGCTGCCGCGCCAGGCCGATGAATTCACCTGCACGAGCTGCTTCCTGGTGCATCACCGGAGCCAGCTGGCGCGCGAGAAGGGCAACGAGATGATTTGCAAGGACTGCGCCTGAGTGCAGCCGCGGAGGTAGTCTCTGTGCCCCCTGGGCCCCGCTTTGGCGGGGCCTTTGCCTTTTTGGTCCTCGGCGCTCAGCGCCCGTGCCCGGTCAGGGCCCCGGCCAGCGCCTCGGGCCGCCGGGTCGACAGGTAGAGGTAGGGGGTCGGATCCGCCGGATCCACGACCTCCACCCGGACCGCGGTCCGCACATAGCCCCGCAAGAGCATGAACGCGCGCGCGTCGGCCTCCGTCGTCCGGAGCCGCCGTGCGGCCTCGGCGTCCAGGGCGGTGGCTGCCCCGAGCGCCGTCAAGGGGAGGCGCGCCGTGCCCGCCTCCAGGTATCCGTCGTGTATCCGTACTCCCACGCGCCCGTATGCCACGACCAGTGCCGCGCCCAGGAGCGCCGCCACGATCGCCGCGACCACCGCCGCCGGCACACTCGCGCGCAGGAAGACCAGCCCGGCCATCGCCCCGGCCAGGACCGTGACGGCCCACCAGCCGGTCGGTGCCGTCAGGTGCTCCTCATAGCCGCGACCGTCTTGCGGGCCGCGAGCGCTGCTGTCCTTCTCACCTGCCATGCCGACAATCTCCCACACGGTGCTGTGCGGGCCGGTCGGCGGTGGCCCTCTAAGCCCCCTCTCCGCCTTCCCCGTCGCGCCCCGCATCGGTGGCGTCCCATCCCGGCACCGGCTTGATGCTGTCCGGTTCCACGTCCCACTCGCGCCCGCCGCCCGGCGGCCGCAGCCACGCACGCGCGCGCGTGTATGCCATCAGACGGCCGATCCGCCCGTCCGCGTCCCGCACCAGCGTCCCGACCTCGGGACGCCCGTCCGTTTCAGGGGTCTTCATGGACTTCATACCGAGGAACGTAGGCCGGGCGGCGGGCACGGATATCAATGGAAGTGATACCAAGCGGATACGGAGAGTGGACGGCGGTTACCCGATCGGGTGTGAGGGTTGCCACGCCCCATCGGTCGCCGGTCCCGCTTGACGGTAGATTCCTCCTCGTGAGACCTGCCTCGACCACGCCGCCGCCGGACGCCGTCATGCCGGAGAAGCACCCCAACGCCCCCGCGCCGGGGACCAAGCTCGGTTCGCACTATTCGCGCTGCTTCGGCTGCGGGGATGACGCGCTGGGCGGGTTGCGGGTGTCCTCCACGGTCGGTGAGGGGCTGAGCGTCACCACCGAGTTCACCGTCACCGAGAACCACCAGGGCGCCCCCGGGCTGGCCCACGGCGGCCTGCTGGCCCTGGCCTTCGACGAGGCGCTGGGCGCGGTGAACTGGCTGATCGGCGCGATCGCCGTCACCGGGCGGCTGGAGACCGACTACCTGCTGCCGGTGCCGGTGGGCACCACGCTGCACATCACCGCGCAGTGCGACGGCATCGACGGCCGGAAGATCTACACCTCCGCGGTGGGCCGGCTCGACGGCCCCGACGGGCCGGCGGCGGTGCGCGCCACCGCGATCTTCATCCAGGTGGGCGTCGACCACTTCCTGTCCAACGGCCGCCTGGAGGACGTGCAGGAGGCCATGCACGACCCGGAGCAGCTGCGCGCCGCGCGCGCCTTCGAGGTCAACCCGTAGTGGCCCCGGTCGACGTCCTCATCCAGCGGCTCGACCCCACCCTGCCGCTGCCCTCGTACGCCCATCCGGGGGATGCCGGGGCGGATCTGCTCACCACGGTCGACGCGACGCTGGCGCCGGGGGAGCGGGCGGTGCTGCCCACCGGCGTCGCCATCGCCCTGCCGGACGGCTACGCCGCCTTCGTGCACCCGCGCTCGGGCCTGGCCGCCCGGTGCGGCGTGGCGATCGTCAACGCTCCGGGCACGGTCGACGCCGGGTATCGCGGCGAGATCAAGATCATCCTGGTGAATCTGGACCCGGTGGAGCCGGTGGTGCTCAAGCGGGGCGACCGGGTGGCGCAGCTTGTAGTACAAAGAGTCGACAGGGCGGTCTTCCACGAGGTCGCCGAGCTCCCGGGCTCGCACCGCGGCGACGGCGGTTTCGGTTCGACGGGCACGGCGGCGGGAACACCCGCCTAGATCCCGCGCGTTTCCCTCAGAGAGCCGTTGTGACGGTACTCTCACCGGGGCTGGAGCGGCGCCGGTGGAAAGAACCGGACGCCGCGGGCGGATGGCACCGCGCCGCGTGGGTACGACCGTGTCCGTCGGCACCGCCGGCGGCGCCGGGCTCGCGCAGGGCCGGGCCGCCGCAGGACGGCGCCCCTTGGAGCAGAGCGCTGCGTCAGTGGGACGCAGAGATAGAGAGAGTGGGAAGCCGTGGTTTTCCGACGCGGACAGAAGGCCGAATCCGGCCGGCGCGACCGGGTGAGCGAGGCCGACGCCTACGGCGACCTGAGCGAGGCCAAGGAAGAGGAGCGCAAGATCTCCCTCGCCGACGTCTCGCGGGCCGCGGGTCCCTGGGACTTCAACGAGGTCGAGGACCCCAAGGCCGGACGTGTCGACCTCGGCGCCCTGCTGGTGCCGGCGGTCGAGGGCATGGAGCTGCGGCTGGAGATGGCCGACGCCGACCAGGTGATCGCCGCCACCGTCGTGGCCCGGCAGTCGGCGGTGCAGCTGCAGGCGTTCGCCGCGCCGCGCAGCGAGGGCATCTGGGCCGAGGTGCGCGCCGAGATCGCCCTGGAGATCTCCAAGCAGGGCGGCACCGTGGACGAGCGCGAGGGGCCCTTCGGCGTGGAGCTGCGGGCCCAGGTGCCGGTGCAGGCGCCGGACGGCAGCCGCGGCATCCAGCTGGTCCGCTTCATCGGGGTGGACGGTCCGCGCTGGTTCCTGCGCGGCGTGGTCTCCGGCCAGGGCGCGGTGCAGCCGCAGGAGGCCCGGGACATAGAGCACGTCTTCCGCGACACGGTCGTCAGCCGCGGCAACTCGCCGATGGCGCCGCGCGACCCGATCCCGCTGCGGATGCCGGCCGAGGCGCAGCAGGCCATGCAGCAGAGCCAGGGCGAGCCGGGCGAGGACGGCAACCAGTACCAGCAGGGCGACCTGAACCCGTTCCAGCGCGGTCCGGAGATCACTGAGCGGCGCTGACTGAGCTCGCCGAACGCCGCTGAGCGGGTGCTCGGCGGCGCCCCGAGCCGGTGACGGGTGCACACCGGACGTAGCGAGCGGGTCGAGCAGTCCTGTTTAGGGCGGCTCGGCCCGCTACAGTTCGCTATATGTCCTTGGAAAGCGGCCAGCGTGCCGAACCCATGAGCCCAGACCGTCAGGCCGCCTTCGACGGGGTCATGCAGTCGGCTCTGGACGGCGCCGCCGACGACCTGTCCCGCGCGGCGGCCGAGGAGGCGCAGGCCCAGGCCCTGGCCGCGGCCAAGGAAGCCGAGGCCAAGGCCTACGAGGACGCGGTCAAGAAGGCCTTCGGCGGCAAGATGGGCATGGCCGACGCGGGCCTGCCGGCCATCGTCTTCCTGATCGTCTACACGGCCACCAACAGCCTGAACCCGGCCGTCATCGGCTCGGTCGCGGTGGGCGTGGCGATGTTCGCCATCCGGCTGCTGCGCCGGGAGACGCTCCAGCACGCGCTGTCCGGGCTGTTCGGCGTCCTGGTGTGCGCGGCGTTCGCCAAGTTCTCCGGGCACGCGCAGAACTACTACCTGCCCGGCATCCTGATCAACCTCGGGTCGTTCGTGCTGTTCGCCGGGTCCGCGCTGGCCCGCTGGCCGATCGCCGGGCTGATGATCGGGCCGATCACCGGGGAGATGACCACCTGGAAGCAGGTGCCGGGGCGGCTGCGGGCGTTCACCAACGCCACCTGGCTGCTGGCCGGGCTGTTCGCGGTGAAGCTCGCGGTGCAGGTTCCGCTGTATCTGACGCACCACACCACCGCGCTCGGCGTGATGCGGCTGGTGCTGGGCTACCCGCCGTACCTGGCCTGCCTGTACTTCGCCTGGCAGATGATCAAGAACGCGCCGCCGCCGGTGATGCCGGAGCCGGCGGACGGGGCCGAGACCGAACGGGGCGGCGGCGTGGCGATCGAGGGTAACGATCCCGCATAAGGCCGCGTCGTCGGGACTCGGGCCGCAACGCGGGGCGCCCGCCGACGCGTCACAGGGGCATGCGACGACACGTCCTCAACGCCTTGGCCGCTCTGGCGGCGGTGACCGCCCTGACGGTGTCCGGCTGCTCCTCGGGAGCCGCCAAGCCCTCCGCGGCCGGTTCTCAGGGATCCTCGGGCTCTCCGGCGTCCTCGGGCTCTCCGGGGGCCTCGACCCCGGGTGACACGGCGTCCTCCCCGGACGCCCCGGACACCCCGGACAGCTCTCCGTCGGTCGACGCGTTCTGCCTGCGCTACATTGCCGGCTCCGACAAGCAGGTCACCCATTTCCCCGGCGGGAACGACCACACGGTCGAGGCCTACACCACGGGTGAGGGGCCGGTGGGCATCGTGCTGGCGCACCAGGTCGGGGGCGACCTGTGCCAGTGGCAGCCGGCGTGGAAGGACTTCCCGGCCGCCGACTACACGGTCATGTCGATCACCATGGGCGGCGGCATCGACACCGACGTCGCCAAGGCCGTGGAGCAGTTGCGCGCCCGCGGCCTGAAGAAGATCGTGCTGGTCGGCGCCTCGATGGGCGGCACCGCGGTGCTGGCGGCGGCCGGCGAGATCAGCCCGCCGGTGCAGGGCGTGGTGTCGCTGTCCGGACCCTCCGACTACGGCCCCGCCGACGCGCTGGCGGCGGTGAAGACCTTCCAGGTGCCGGTCTCCTACTTCGCCGCGGGCAAGGACACCGAGTTCGCCACCGACGCGCAGACGATGTTCGACGCCACCACCGAGAAGGACAAGGCGTTGAAGATCGTCGCCGACAGCTCCGACCACGGGGTCCAGCTCTGGCCCGAGGTCCGGCCGGACGTGTTCGCCTTCATCAAGCAGCACACGAAGTGACGGCGACAGGCCCGCGGGATCTCCCGCGGGCCTGTCGCACCGTCTGATCTCAGGCTCGACCGCCGGCCGGCTCGGCCTACTCGCCCTCGTCGGCCAGGTCGGCGGCCGGCGACAGCAGCTCCTCGAGCTCCTCCTCGCGGTCCACGTGCGCCACGAACAGCAGCTCGTCCAGCGCCGCGAGCGGCTCCTGCGGCGAGGGGATCAGCACCCGGCCGCCGCGGATGATGGTCACCAGCGCGGTGTCCTCCGGCCAGGCCACCTCCCCGACCGTGACGCCGACCAGCGCGGTGTCCTTCGGCAGGGTCAGCTCCACCAGGTTGGCGTCGCCCTGGCTGAAGCGCAGCAGCCGGACCAGGTCGCCGACCGAGACCGCCTCCTCCACCAGCGCCGACAGCAGCCGCGGGGTGGACACCGCGACGTCCACGCCCCACTTCTCGTCGAACATCCACTCGTTCTTCGGGTGGTTGATCCGGGACACCACCCGCGGCACCCCGTACTCGGTCTTGGCCAGCAGCGACACGACCAGGTTGGCCTTGTCGTCGCCGGTCGCGGCCACCACCACGTTGCAGCGCTGCAGCGCCGCCTCGTCCAGCGAGGAGATCTCGCAGGCGTCGGCGAGCAGCCACTCGGCGGTCGGCAGGCCCTCCACCGCGATCCGCGACGGGTCGCGGTCGATCAGCAGCACCTCGTGGCCGTTCTCCAGCAGCTCCTTGGCGATGGAGCTGCCGACGTTGCCCGCCCCGGCGATTGCGACACGCATCAGGCGCCCGGTCCCTTCGCGAATGCTTCCTCGGCCCGCGCGACGTCGTCGGGGGCCACCATGATCTGCACCAGGTCACCGTCCTGCAGCACGGTGTCGGCGGTCGGCAGCACGCCCTCGCCGAGCCGGGTCAGGAACGCCACGCGCACGCCCGCGGCCTCCTCCACCCGGGCCACCCGGTGCCCCATCCAGCCCGGGTCCACGTGCACCTCGACCAGCGCCACCTGGCCGCTGGGGTCGCGCCACAGCTCGCTGGAGCCGGCCGGCAGCAGCCGGCGCAGCATCTGGTCGGCGGTCCAGCGCACGGTGGCCACGGTGGGGATGCCCAGCCGCTGGTATATCTCCGCGCGGCGCGGGTCGTAGATGCGCGCGCAGACGTTCTCCACACCGAAGTTCTCCCGCGCGACCCGCGCGGCGATGATGTTCGAGTTGTCGCCGCTGGACACCGCCGCGAACGCGCCGGCCTCGGCGATCCCCGCCTCGGCCAGGGTGTCGCGGTCGAATCCGGTGCCGGTCACCCGGCGGCCCGCGAAGTGCGGGCTCAGCCTGCGGAAGGCCCCCGGGTCCTGATCGATGACCGCGACCGTGTGGCCGAGGTCCTCCAGGCTGTGCGCCAGGGTGGACCCCACTCGGCCACACCCCATGATGACGACGTGCACGTTCCGCCCTCTCGGAAGACTTCCGACGATGAGACTTTCGATGTTCGTACCTCGACGGTACTACGGGCTGTGAAAGCCCGTTCGCAGGCGTGGGGGTGGGCGCCCTAGGCTGGGGCGTGTGAACCGACCCGCACCGCGCCGCCGCCCGTCCGAGCCCCGTCCGGCCCGCCAGAACGCCGCTGAGAACGGCTCCCGGGAGCGCCCGGGACGTTCGGACCGGCCGGGTCGGCAAGGCCGTCAGGAGCGCCCCCAGGAGCGTCCCGGCGACGCCGTCGGCACCCGGATCGAGGTCGAGGTCGGCCCGCCCGGCCACGGCGGTTTCTGCGTGGCCCGCCACGAGGGCCGCGCGGTGTTCGTGCGGCACGCGCTGCCCGGGGAGCGCGTGGTCGCGGTGGTGACCGAGGGCGGCGCGAAGGACTCGTTCTGGCGCGCCGACGCTGTAGAGGTCCTTGAGGCTTCCGAGGACCGGGTGGAACCGCCGTGCGAGTACGCCGGGCCGGGCAAGTGCGGCGGGTGTGACTGGCAGCACGTGGCGTACGAGGCGCAGCTGCGGCTCAAGGGGCAGGTGGTGGAAGAGCAACTGCGCCGGCTGGCGAAGCTGGACCGCGAAGTGGTGGTCGAGGAGGTCGGATCGCCGTTCGGGTGGCGGACGCGGGTGCAGTTCGCGGTGGACTCCGAGGGCAGCTTGGGGTTCCGCAAGCACCGGTCGCATGACGTGATCCCTGTAGAGGAATGCGCCATCGCGTCCTCCGGGGTGGATGAAGTCGGGGCGCTCCAGCGGGACTGGCCCGGGATGGAGTCCGTCGAGGTGATCGCCGCGACCGGTTCTGCGGACCGGGCACTTGTGGTGACGCCGCAGCGCGGTGAGCAGATGCCCTATGTGGACGCGGACGTAAAGGTGTCGGTCCTCAGGGGCGTCTCCAGGAACACGCACATCTCCGGGGTGCAGCGTATTCACGGGCGGCCTTATGTACGCGAGGTCGCCGAGGGCCGCACGTGGCGGGTCAGCGGCAGCGGGTTCTGGCAGGTGCACCCGGCGGCGCCGGATGTGCTGACCGAGGCCGTTCTGGACTTCGTCCAGCCGGTTGCCGGGGAGGTCGCGCTGGACCTCTACTGCGGGGTCGGCTTGTTCGCCGTGCCGTTGGCCGAAGCGGTCGGCGAGGACGGGTCGGTGCTGGCCGTGGAGCTGGACCGGCAGGCGGTGCGGGACGCCGCGCACAACCTCGGGTTCGAGGAGGACGCGGAGGAGAGCGCGGAGTTCCCGTGGGTGGACCTGGTGGAGGGCTCCGTCGACGAGGTGCTGACCGACGACGCGTACCTGCCGGACCGGGCCGACGTCGTGGTCCTGGACCCGCCGCGGGCCGGGGCCGGACGGGACGTGTGCGGACGGATCGCCGGGCTGGCGCCGCGCGCGGTGGCGTACGTGGCCTGCGACCCGGCTTCGCTGGCGCGGGACGTGGCGTACTTCGCCGAGGCCGGGTACGAGCTCACCGACCTGCGCGCGTTCGATCTGTTCCCGATGACCCGGCATGTGGAGTGCGTGGCGCTGCTGGAACCCGCGCAGCGATAGCATCTATTCATCGCGACTGGCGCAGAACGCGTGCTCCGCGGAGCGCGTCGAGGTGGAAGCGACCACCGGGAAGCGAGAACAGAGCGGGCACCGTGCGCCTGGGTGTCCTTCCGGACGATGACGCCCGAGGAGGCATCACATGCACTCGCCCGCCATTCCCGAACTCGCGAAGGAAGACCCGGAGATCGCCGGTCTCGTCGAGGACGAGGCCCGCCGCCAGTACGAGAAGATCCGGATGATCGCCTCGGAGAACTACGTCTCCAGCGCGGTCCTGGAGGCTTCCGGCACGGTCCTGACGAACAAGTACTCCGAGGGCTACGCCGGCCGCCGCTACTACGAGGGCCAGCAGTTCATCGACCCGATCGAGACCATCGCGATCGCCCGCGCCAAGTCGCTGTTCGGCGTGGACCACGCCAACGTGCAGCCGTACTCCGGCTCCCCGGCGAACCTGGCCGTCTACCTGGCCTTCCTGCAGCCCGGCGACACCTTCATGGGCGCCGGCCTGGCCGCCGGCGGGCACCTGACCCACGGCTCCCCGGTGTCGGTGACCGGCAAGTGGTTCACCCCGGTCGCCTACGGCGTGTCCCGCGAGACCGGCATCGTGGACATGGACGAGGTGCGGGACCTGGCGCGCAAGGAGCGCCCGAAGGTCATCTTCTGCGGCGGCACCGCGATCCCGCGCACCATCGACTTCCCGGCCTTCGCCGAGATCGCCCGGGAGATCGGCGCCGTCCTGGTGGCCGACATCGCGCACATCGCGGGCCTGATCGCCGGCGGCGCGCACCCCACCCCGGTCGGCCACGCGGACGTGATCACCACCACCACGCACAAGACCCTGCGCGGCCCGCGCGGCGCGATGATCATGACCACCGAGCAGTACGCCACCGCCATCGACAAGGCGGTCTTCCCCGGCCTGCAGGGCGGCCCGCACAACCACACCACCGCCGGCATCGCGGTGGCGCTGAAGGAGGCGGCGCAGCCGGAGTTCCGCACCTACGCCGCGAACGTCGTCGCCAACGCCAAGGCCCTGGCCGCCGGCCTCACCGAGCGCGGCTGGGACCTGGTCTCCGGCGGCACCGACAACCACCTGATCCTGGCCGACCTGACCCCCAAGGGCGTCACCGGCAAGGTCGCCGCCAAGGCCCTGGACGCCGCCGGCATCGAGCTGAACTACAACTCGGTCCCGTTCGACCCCCGCAAGCCCTTCGACCCCTCCGGCATCCGCCTGGGCGCCGCCGCCGTCACCACCCGCGGCCTGCTCCCGGAGAACATGGCCCAGATCGCGGCCTGGATGGACGAGACGGTCCAGGCCGCCGCGAAGGGCGAGACCGAGCAGTACGCGCGGATCGCCGGCGAGGTGCGGGAGCTGATGACGCAGTACCCGATGCCGGGCTGGGCGTGACGGTAGGCGTAGACGTAGACAGACGGTGAAGGGGCGCCCCGAGTGGTGGGGCGCCCCTTCGGCGTTCATTGTTCGAAGTCGCGGTCTCTCGGCGCCGGGCCCAGGCCGAACGAGTACTCGCGCCCCTTCACCGTGACCACTATGGCCACCGAGTCAGTGCCCACGCCCCCGCGGCTTCAGCCGCACCCCCGGCAGCGGCGGCGCGGGGATCCGCTCCTGCACCGTGTGGCCGGCGATGTCGGGGAAGCGCTCCTGGTCGTGCTTCTCCCAGTCGGTGCGGGCCTGTTCGATCTCTTCGTGGGTGCGGCCGACGAAGTTCCACCACATGACGATGTCCTCGTGGAACGGTTCGCCGCCCAGGAGGATCGCGTGGGCGCCGGTGCGGCTGGACAGGGTCAGGTCGCTGCGGTGGGTGCCGAGGTAGAGCAGGGGGCCGGGCTGGAGGTCGGTGTCCGCCGCGGTGAGGTCGCCGTCGATGAGCAGCAGGGCGTGCTCGTGGTAGTGGGTCAGGGGGATGGTGACCTCCGCGCCGGGGTTGACCGTCAGGTCCGCGCCGAGGATCGGGGAGTAGGTCGTGGCCGGGGAGGTGACGGTGTCCAGGGTGCCGAGGAAGACGATGGCGCGCAGGCCCGGGTGCTCGTAGACCGGCAGGGTCTTGTGCTGCTCGAAGTGGGGGTCGGTGGTGCGGTGGCCGGCGGGCAGGGCCGTCCACAGTTGCAGGCCGTGGCCGGCCGGGGCGCCGGGGACGGCGAACTCCGAGTGGGCGATGCCGCGGCCGGCGGTCATCAGGTTCAGCTGGCGGGGGCGGACCACCACGTCGGAGCCGAGGGTGTCGCGGTGGCGGATCTCGCCCTCGAACGGCCAGGTGACGGTCTGCAGGCCGATGTGCGGGTGCGGGTTCACGTTCATCGCGGCGCTGTGCGGGCCGAAGTGGTCCAGGAAGCACCAGGCGCCGACCGTGGGCAGCACCCGCTGCGGCAGGGTGCGCAGCACGTGCACGCCGCGGACGCCGCCCAGCGGCACGTCGCGGGCCTGGTACAGCTCGGCCACGGGGCCCGGGTCGTGCTTGGCGCGGCAGTCCTGCTCGGCGGGGCTGGCGTCGAGGTTGCTCATCGGCGGCGGGTCTTTCAGCGGCCGGCCGGCTCGGCCGGGTCGGCGGACTCCACGTCCGGCCAGCGGACGTGCTCGTCGTATTCGGGGTGCTTGCGCAGGTAGGCCGTGATGAACGGGCAGACCGGGACGATCGTCTCGCCGCGGGCCACGGTCTCCTCCAGGGCCCGGTGCGCCAGGGTCGAGCCCAGGCCCTTGCCGCCGAACTCGTCCCCGATCTCGGTGTGCACGAAGATCGTCGCGCCGGCCCGCCGGCGGTAGGCGGCGAAGCCCGCGAGCCGGCCGCCGTGCCAGATCTCGAAGCGGTCCTCGAGCTCGTTGTCGACGACTTCCGTCTTCGTCGGATCTTCAGTCATACGGCCGATCGTAGTGCCGGGCTCAGCCCTGTGCCCGACGGGCGGCGGCCACCCGTTCCAGCGCCTCCCGCGCCACCGCCGCGGAGTCGACCAGGCGCAGCGCCTCGTCGTCGGCGCGCAGGGTCTTGATCCGGCCCGCCTCGGACCACGGCGCCTCGAACCGCACCGTGACCCGGCCCAGACCGCTGCCCTGCACCCAGCCGGGGCCGAACTCGTCGTGGTCGACGTCCTGGCCGGGCAGGAAACGGCGCTCGGCGCGGGCCGCCTCGACGGCGCCGCGGGTGCCCGCCGGGAGCGGGCCGAACTGGCGCGGGGAGCGTTCGCCTTCGATCGTGGGGACGGGGGTGGCTATGTCGTTCGGATCCTCGAGGCTGTCCCCGGGGCCGTTCTCGGGTCCGTCCTCGAGACCGTCCTTGCGGCTGTCCTTCATACTCTCGCCGAGATAGTCCTCGAGATCGTCCTCGTCCAACAGCTCCTCCTCAGCCTCCGCCTCGGCCGCCGTGAACAAGTCCAGCTGCGCCCACTCCGCCAGCGAGCTCACCCCCACCCCCAGCAGCCGCACGCCCGGCGTCGCCTGCGTGGCGGCGGCCACCGCCCCCGGCAGCATCCGGTGCGCCGCGGCCCGGATCACCGCCGGATCGTCGGTCGGCCCGGCCGTGGTCTCCGAGCGGGACACGGTGGTGAAGTCGTGCCCCCGCACCTTGATGCTGATCGTCCGCCCGGACCGCCCGGCCTTGCGCAGCCGCCCGCCCAGCCGGCTGACCAGCCGGTCCATCTCCTTCGCGACGCTGCCCGGGTCCACCAGGTCCTCGGCGAAGGTGTCCTCGACGCTGACCGACTTCAGCTCCCGGTCCGGGGAGACGTCGCGGTCGTCCTGCCCGCGCGCGATGGCGTACAGCGAGGCGCCGTACGCCGCGCCCAGTACCGCCACCAGCTCCTGCCGGCTCAGCGTCCGCAGCTCGGCCACCGTGGTCGCGCCGATCTTGCGCAGCCGCTCCGCGGTCGCCGGGCCCACCCCCCACAGCGCCCGGACCGACAGCGGGTCCAGCCACTCCTGCTCCGCGCCGGGCCGGATCACGACCAGGCCGTCGGGCTTCTCGGCGTCGGAGGCGATCTTGGCGACCAGCTTGGAGGCCGCGGCGCCGATCGAGGCGGTCAGGCCGGTCTCGGCCTTGATCCGGTCCCGCAGCCCGGTCGCGATCTCCCGCGCCCGGTGCGCCCCGGCCTCCGGGGTCGCGCCGTCGCCCGGCTCGAACAGGTGCGACACGTCGAGGAAGGCCTCATCGAGGCTCAACGGCTCCACCAGCGGCGACAGGTCGTGCATCAGGCCCATGACGACCTCGCTGTACGCCTGGTACGCCCCGAACCGGGGGATCAGGTACGCCGCGTTCGGGGCCCGGCGGCGCGCGATGCCGGTGGCCAGCGCCGAGTGCACGCCGAAGGCCCGCGCCTCGTAGGACGCGGTCGACACCACGCCGCGCGTGCCGACCCCGCCGACGATCACCGGCTTGCCGCGCAGGCTCGGCTTGTGCAGCTGCTCCACCGACGCGTAGAACGCGTCCAGGTCGACGTGGAGGATGGAGGGCACGCTGCGCACGGGTTCCATGGTGCACGCAGACACTGACACCTGCTGACATGGTTCGTGCTGTTGTTCGCCGCGCCTGCCCCGCCGCGCTCGCCCCGCCGCGTCCGGCGAGACGGACCGGCCCTGGCGAGGCCGGTCCACTACGCTGGCTGCGCAGTGGGAGTGTCCGACCGCCCGACCAGCCGACCCGACCCGCAGGAGTGCACCGCCCATGGCCGACAGCGCCGCCAGCGCCACCGTCCCCAGCCCCGCCACCCGGCGCGCGCAGGCCCGGACCGCGGTCCTGTGGGCGGCGCTGCGCACCGTGCTCGACGCCGACGGTCCCCGTGACGTGCTCGACGTCGGCGGCGGGACCGGGGGCTTCGCCGTGCCGATCGCCGAGCTGGGTCACCGGGTGACCGTGGTGGACCCCAGCCCCGACGCCCTCGCCGCGCTGGAGCGCCGCGCCGCGGAGGCCGGCGTGCCGCGCGAGGCGCTGCGGGCCATACAGGGCGACCTCGGCGGGCTGCTGGAGCAGGTCGAGCCGGGCAGCGTGGACCTGGTGCTGTGCCACGGCGTGCTGGAGATGGCCGACGACCCGGCGGTGGGCCTGGCCGCGATCGCCGACGTGCTGCGCCCCGGCGGCGTGGCCAGCGTGCTGGCCGCCAACCGCGCTGCCGCCGTGGTGGCCCGGGCCCTGGGCGGCCACTTCGCCGAGGCCCGCCGCGCGCTGTCCGACCCCTCCGGCCGGTTCGGCGCCCAGGACCCGCTGGCCGCCCGGTTCTCCGAGGACGAGCTCACGCGCCTGGTCGGCGGCGCCGGGCTGACGGTGGAGTCGGTGCACGGGGTGCGGGTGTTCACCGACCTGGTGCCCGGCGCGCTGGTGGAGGCGGAGCCGCACGGGCCGGCCGACCTGGCGGCGCTGGAGGCGGCGGTGGCGGACCGGCCCGAGTTCCGGGCGGTGGCGGGGCGGCTGCATGTGCTGGCGCGGAAGATCTGAGTTGCCGGACTGAGGCGGGATAGGCCGGGCCGGGCTGAGCCGGGCCGGACCGGCGGTCGGAACCCGGTCGAACCCTCCCGGACCTCTGGTCGAACCGGCCCGGACCGCGGCGCAGGCGGCTGGAGCGGCTGGGACCACCCGTACCGGTGAGTCTGTGGAGCCTGGAGGCAGCTTGCCGCCGAGGCCCCGACGTGTGCGCCTGCCCCCCGGGAATGCAGCCGGAGGGGACGTCGGGTAAGTATTTGGTAAGGCCGTTCGCGCCGCCGGGGCGAACCTTTCCGGGCTGTGTGACGTTCTTGTAGGTGAGGGACCTTCGGGCGGAGGTCAGCGCATGCGTAGCCCAGCGCATACGCGGGCATCGTTCGGATGAAGGGGTCTTCGGATCGGTCCCGCGGGAGCTTTCATAGACCCCCGGGTCTGCCTATTCTTAAGACAGTCACCGCCGAGTGTGGCTGTGGACGCCGGGAGGATTGGCCAAGTGCCGCTGTCTGAACACGAGCAGCGCCTGCTGGAGCAGATGGAGCGCGCGCTACACGCGGAGGACCCCAAGTTCGCCTCCGCGCTGCAGGGAGCAGACCTGCGCGCCCTGTTCCGCCGCCGCGCCGTGCTGGCCGTGGCCGGATTCGTGGTCGGGCTCGCCATGCTGGTGGCCGGGGTGGTCATCCCCCTGATCGCGCTGAGCGTCGCCGGCTTCGTGGTGATGCTGGGCTGTGCGTGGCTGGCCTACGCCAGCTGGCGCCGGATCCCCGCCCCGGGTGAGATCGTGCCGGTGGCCCGGCGCAAGGTCCGGGCGGCTGCCGGGAAGGCCGGGAAGGCCGGACGGGCACCGACGATGCGGCGCTTCGAGGAGCGGTGGCAGCGTCGGCGCGACGACGGCAACCTCTGAATCTCGATCGAGAAGCTTCAACCGCCGGTCCGACTCCTGGTCGGGCCGGCGGTCTCTTGCTCTCGGCGTCTGCCAGACCGCACTGTTGAGGGTGACGGAGGCCGGACGCCGCTGCGGGCGTGCGGCCTCCGTTCGCGGGGAGCGGCCCTGAGCTACTCCCGCCGCCTTCGCGGTCGCGGGGCCTGAGCTACTTGCGCAGTCCTCACGGGGGCCGCGGTGCCGCCACCTGCGCACTCCGCGGCCCGCGCCCTCACCTACTTCCGCCGCCCCCGCTCGCCGTCGCGCCCCTCGGGCCGCACCCCG
>JABFXP010000320.1 GCA_013361685.1 Catenulispora sp. | reverse complement strand
CCGGCCAGCGCCTGCACCGCCAGCCGCGGCTCCATCAGCCGCAGCCCGCGCCGCGCCATCTGCTCGGCGCCGTCCTCGTCGGTCATGCCGCCGCCGCCCCACGGGCCCCACGCCACCGACGTGGCGGCCAGCCCCCGCGCGCGCCGGTTCTCGGCGAGCGCGTCCAGGTAGGCGTTGCCGGCCGCGTAGCCGGGCTGCATGCCGCCGCCCCACGTCGCGGCGATCGAGGAGAACATCACGAACGCGTCCAGGTCCAGGTCGGCGGTCAGCTCGTCGAGCACGGCGGCGCCCCCGGTCTTGGCCGCGGTCACCGTGGCCTGCTCGGTGAGCGACGTCTCGGCCAGCATGGTGGCCTGGCCGACGCCTGCGGTGTGCACGACGGAGCTCAGCGCCGGTCCGGAAGCGGCGATCCGCGCCAGCAGAGCGCTGACTTCAGAACGCTGCGACGTGTCGCACGCCGCGACCTCCACCGTGGTCCCGGCGGTCGCCAGGTCCGCGGCCAGCCCCGCGACCGCGCGCGCCCCGGGCCCGGAGCGGGAGGTGAGCACGATCCGCTCGGCGCCGCGCCCGGTGAGCCAGCGGCCGACGTGGCCGCCGAGGGCGCCGGTGCCGCCGGTGATCAGGACGGTGCCGCGCGGCTGCCAGGCGGCGGCCGACGGGGACGGGGCCGCGTGTTCCAGGCGGCGGCCGAGGATGCCGGTGGGGCGGACGGCGACCTGGTCCTCGGATTCGTAGTCGCTGATGAGCGCGCAGAACCGGGAGGCCGTCCGGTCGTCCCAGGCGGCGGGCAGGTCGATCAGGCCGCCCCAGCGCTCGGGGTGCTCCAGGGCGACGACGCGGCCCAGGCCCCAGATCTGGGCCTGGCCGGGGTTGGTCAGCGGGTCGCCGGAGCCGACCGAGACAGCGCCCTGCGTCAGCGCCCACAGCGGAGCGTCGATCGCGGCGTCGCCGAGCGCCTGCACGAGGAGCAGCGTCCCGGCGACGCCGAACGCCACGCCCTCGGCCGCCGGGCTCTCGTCAAGCCCGAGCAGCGACACGATCCCGGCGAAGGAGTCGCCGGCGGCGGTCACCGCGGCGGCGAGCGCCGACCGGTCCAGATCGGTCGTGCCGATCTCGAGAACGACCGTTTCGGCGCCCCGCTCGCGCAGGGCCTGCTCCACCTCGGCGCTCAGGTCCCTGATGCCGGCGGAGGTCACGACCAGCCACGTCCCGCCCAGCACCGCCGCCCCGGGCTCGCCGAGCGGCGCCCACGTCACCCGGTACCGCCAGTCGGCGACGGCCGAGTCCTCGCGTTCCCGGCGCCGCCAGGAGGCCAGCGCGGGCAGCAGTTCGGTCAGCGGACGCCGCGGGTCGATGGCGAGCGTGTCCTCGATGCCGCTGAGGTCGCCGCCTTCGACGGCGGCCCAGAAGCGGGCCTCGGCGGCGCTGGCGGGGCCTTCTTCGAGGGCTGCGTCAGCGGGGGTGTCGAGCCAGTAGCGGCGGCGCTGGAAGGCGTAGGTCGGCAGGTCCACGCGGTTCCCGGCGCGCAGGACCGTGGCCCAGTCGACGTCGGTGCCGTTGACGTGCACGCGGGCCAGCGCGGTCAGCAGCCCGGCGGCGCCCGGGTCCTCGCGGGTCACGGTGCCGGTGACGACCGGGGCGGGACCGCCTGCTTCCTCGGCGCATTCGGCGATGGCGCCGGTGAGGACCGGCTGTGCCGAGACCTCGATGAAGGTGCGGTAGCCGCCGCGGGACAGCTCGGTGACCGCCTCGGCGAAGCGGACCTGCTCGCGGACGTTCGCGTACCAGTAGGCGGCGTTGAGTTCGTGGCCGGCGAGCCAGCGGTTGTAGGCCGTCGAGTAGAAGGCGATGCGGCCGGACTGCGGCCGGATGCCCGACAGGCCGTCGAGCAGCTGGTCCTCGATCGGGCGCACGCGCGGGGAGTGGGCCACGAAGTCCGAGGTGGCCGGGACCCGCCAGCGCAGGATGCGGCGCTTGGACAGGGTCGCCTCGAAGCGGTCCAGCTCCTCCGGCGGGCCGGAGATCACCGTCGCGGCCGGGGAGTTGACCGCCGCCACCGACAGCGTGGGGAAGTCGCGGAGCAGGGAGTGCGCCGCGGACTCCGGCATCACCGCCGACAGCAGGCCGCCGCGCACGCCCAGGCCGGCCAGCGCCTTGGACCGCAGCACCACGACCCGGGCGGCGTCGTCCAGGGACAGGATCCCGGCGACGGTGGCCGCGGCGATCTCGCCCTGGCTGTGGCCCAGGACCGCGTCCGGGGTGACTCCGGCGGCCTGCCAGACGGCGGCGAGGGAGACCATGACGGCCCACATCACCGGCTGGGCGATGTCCGCGGCGTCCAGGGTCGGCGCGCCTTCGGCCTGTTCCAGGACGGCCTGCGGCGACCAGTCGACGTAGGGGCTCAGGGCGTCGGCGCACTCGGCGAACCGGGCGGCGAACGCCGGGGAGTCGGCGAGCAGCGCCCGGCCCATGCCGGGCCATTGACTCCCCTGGCCGGGGAAGACGAACACGCCGCGGCCGGCGCCGCCGGCCGGGACCGCGCCGCTGACCGCGCCGGGCGCGGCCTG
>JABFXP010000065.1 GCA_013361685.1 Catenulispora sp. | reverse complement strand
GGTCAGCCCTTCGCGGCGCCGGCGAGCATGCCGGTCACCAGGAAGCGCTGGGAGAACAGGAAGACGACGAGCACCGGGGTGATCGCCAACAGCGTCGCCAGCGCCAGTTCCGGGCGCTGCACGGCCAGGGTGCCGACGGTCGGGTTGAACTGCGGCACGTCGTTGAGCAGCGTGCCCAGGCCCACCTGGACCGGGAACTGATCGCTCTGCGGCAGCAGCACATAGGGCAGGAAGTAGTTGGTCCAGTTGGCCACGAAGCTGAAGAAGCCGACCAGTGCCACGATGGGCGCGGCCAGCGGCAGGGCCACCCGGCGGAACACCCCGAACTCGCTGCAGCCGTCCAGCCGTGCGGCCTCCAGCAGTTCCCTGGGCAGGGCGGTGCTGAAGTAGATGTAGGCCAGATACACCCCGAACGGGTAGAACGCGTACGGCAGGATCACCGACCACATCGAGCCGATCAGGTGCACCGCGTTCATCTCCAGGAACAGCGGCACGACCAGGGTGGCGTTCGGCATCAGCATCACCACGAGCGTGGCGATCAGCAGCGTCCGGCGACCGCGGAACTCGGTCATCGCCAAGGCGTAGCCGGCCGGGATGGCGACGGCCAGCGTGAGCACGAGCGCGAAGAACGAGTAGAGCGCCGAGTTGCGCAGCCACATGAAGATCGCGTCGTCCTGATACGAGGTCAGCGCGTCCCAGTTGGCCCGCAGCGCGCCCCAGGAGCCGAACGACAGCGGGTTGCCGTGCACGAGCTGGTCGTCGGTCTTGGTCGCGGCCAGCACCAGCCACAGGGCCGGCAGCAGGAAGAAGACCACGAACAACGCCAGGACCAGGGCCGGCAGCGGGTTCTTCCGGGGCAGGCGGGCCAGGCCGGGCCGGCTCGCCCCGGGGGCCGCGCGGCGCGGTCCGGTGATCGGGCGGTCCGGCCCGAAGGTGCGGTGGGTGTCAGTCGGCATCGAAGAACCCCGATCGGGCGACGAACACCGCGGCGACGATGAGCCCCACCAGGAGCAGTTCCACCGAGATGGCGGCGGCGGTGTTCAGGTCGTTGTTCTGGAAGGCGAAGTCGTAGGAGAGCTGGTTGGGCGAGTAGTCGCGGCCGGCCACCCCGACGCTGGCCTGAGACAGCAGCGTCGGCTCGACGAACAGCTGGGTGCCGCCGGCGAACGCGAGGATGACCATGTAGACGATCCACTTGCGCAGCATCGGGATCTGGATGCGCCGCGCGGTCTGCCAGGCGGAGGCGCCGTCCAGGCGCGCCGACTCCAGGATCTCGCTGGAGATGTTGTTCAGCGCGCCGAACATCACCACGATCCAGCCGCCCGCACCGGTCCAGAAGGCGATGAGCGTGAACAGGACCGGCAGGTGGCCGGGCGCCACGACGTCGCCGAAGGTGGGCATTCCCAGCCCCCGGAGCAGGAACGAGACCGGGCTGACGGTCGGGTCCAGCATGAACAGCCACACCATCACGCTCGCCGCCCCGGCCAGCGCTCCGGGGATGTAGAACAGGAACCGCACGGTGGTACTGACCCCGCGCGAGGCCAGCCGGTGCAGCATCAGCGCGAGCCCGACGACGAACACCACGAGCGCCACGAGCCAGAACACGAGGTAGAGCGCGATGTGTCCGATGGCGGGCAGGTAGCGGAAGTCCGAGGCCGCGGTCGTGAAGTTCGACAGCCCGGAGAAGCTGTCGCCGGCGTTGGTGAAGGCCAGGTAGATCGCGTACACCGTCGGCATGACGCCGAAGGCGATCAGCAGGACGACGTAGGCGGCGACGAAGCCGTGGCCGGCCCGGCCGAGCCGGAGCGCGCGACGCGGCGCACGCTCCGGCCCGGCCTGCTGGTGGGTGCCGGCGGTCACTGGCCGACCTGGTAGCCGGCGGCCTTGGCGTAGTTCTCGATCGCCTTCTGCCAGGCCGGCAGCAGCGAGACGATGGTCTTGTGGGCGGTCACGCCGGGGGTGATGGTGGCCGCCCAGATCGCCTCCTGGCTGTACTGGGTGTAGCCCCAGCCCGGCCACACCTGGTTCGCCGCGGCCGTCAGGGCCGGCGCCGGGTCGTTCGCGTAGTAGCCGGAGGTGGACTGCGCCGCCAGCCAGGTCTTCGCCGCCGCGCCGTAGGCCGGGTAGCCGGGGGCGAGCTTGCCCTGGTAGTCGTCGGAGGTGGTGACCCAGGTCAGGAAGTCGGTCGCGGCCTTGAGGTTCTTGCTGTGCGCGGACAGCAGCCAGGTGCCGCCGCCGACGTTGCCGACCGAGGGGCTGGAGTCGCCGGCCCACTGCGGCATCGGGGCGACGCCGAGCTGTCCGGCCGGGGTCTTCAAGCCGCTCTGGAAGACCGCGCCGCCGAACCACGCCGGGCCGGGCATCATCAGGACCTTGTCGGCCGCGTTCTTCTGGAAGTCGGTGCTGAACACGCTGGCGGTGGACATCGTCTTGTTCGCGGTCAGCGTGTCCAGCAGCGTCGCCATCTTCGTGCAGGCCTCGCTGGTGGTGTTCACCTTGACCGCCTTGGGCCCGGTGACCTCGTTGGCGCCGCACTTGCCGGCCCACATGTAGATCTCCGGAGCGAAGCTGTCCCCCGCGGATCCGACCAGGTAGCCGGGGTGCTCGGTGGCGACCTTCTGGCCCAGGGCCTGGTAGTCCTCCCAGGTGGCCGGCACCTGGTAGCCCCACTGCTTCATCAGCTTGTCGTTGTACCACAGCACCGTCTGCGACAGGTCGTTGCGCAGGCAGTAGATCGTCCCGTCCACGGTGCACGGGGTGTTGGCGCCGGTCGCCCAGCCGTCGAGGGTGGCCTGCGGTATCAGACCCTTGTTGAGCGGGGCGGTGAACCCGGCCTGCACGGCCCAGGTCGTCTCGTTGTTCTGGGTGCTGAAGACGACGTCCGGCCAGCCGTTGCCGGAGCGGTTGAACAGGTTCACCTTGGTCTGCAGGTAGTTCGAGCCGTTGGCGTCGCCGTCGTAGGTGACGATGTTCATCTTCACCGACGGGTTGTTCTTCTGGTACAGCTGCGCGGCGGCCAGCCGGGTCGAGTCCACCCACACGGTCAGGGTGCCGCCGGTCTGGTCCGCGGTCTTGAAGCTGCTCGGCGCCCCCGGCTTCGCGCTGCTCTTTCCGGAGCTCGAACCGCAGGCGGCGGTACCGAGAGCGAGCACGGCGCCGACGGCTCCGATGGCCAGGAGCCGGGTGCGGACGCGCCGCCGGCTCGTGCCCTGCGCGCCGAGGGCGCGGAACTTCGTCTTCATTTACGACTCCACTGCTCTGGGGACCGCCGGACCGAGGCCGGGGCGGGCCGAAACGGGGATATGTGTCGTACTCATCAGGCCGGTGAGCTCGATCAGAGCCGGCCCCGGTATGCACGGGCTGATGGATCCCGCCTGCGCACTTCACGCCGTAACCTTCGGCACACATAAGAGCCGCACCGAGGCATCCGAGTCAAGGGGGTAAGACACATCTCTTCAGAGTTTTTTCACACGCCCGTCATCTCAGGCGCCGGATTCCCCCGTGTTCGTCAGCATTTCGCCACACCCCGCCGCGGCAATAGGTAACACACATCTGGTCCAGCTGATCAGACAGGTGTATGTTCCTTGCCGACCAAGCCATCAGCCACTCTCCTGTGGCCGAGAAGACAACGGAGGTGGTCCGATGGACGGCGCGCCCGAACTGACGGAGTACGACCTGTCCGCGGACCAGCGGACCGAACCCCGCACCGACGCCTACCGCCCGGGCTATGAGTTGGTCGCCGAAAAGATCCTCGAGCTGATCGCCGAGTCACGCCTGCAACCCGGCGACCGGATGCCGACCGAGAACGAGCTGGCCTCGCACGTCGGCGCCAGCCGCACCATGGTCCGCGAAGCCATCAAGATCCTGGCGGCGATCGGCCGCGTGCGGGCCCAGAAGGGCCGCGGCCTCTACGTGGCCGACGACGAGGGCATGCTGGGCTCGGCCCGCTGGGGCGGCTTCTTCATGCCGACGGATCTGGACCACGTGTTCATGCTCTTCGAATTCCGCAGAGTCCAGGAGACCTCGGCCAGCCGTCTGGCCGCCTCCCGCGCGACGCCGGCGGAACTGCGCGCCATCGAAACCGCCGCGCTCCTGTGCGAACAAGGCCATCGGACCGGACAGGTCTCCCTGTTCGACCAAGGCGACGACGACTTCCACCTGGGCATCGCCGCCGCCTCCCACAACCCCTTCCTGCTCGCCGCGGTCCGCGAAGCCCGCCGCCTGCAACGCCAGTCCAGCACCATCGGCATGCACGGCACGGTCGGCGGCCACGCCGCCGAGGCCATCGCCGAACACGCCGCGATCTACGAGGCGATCCGCGACGGCGACGCGGAGGCCGCCGCCCAGGCGAGCGGCGTGCACCTCGACAAGACGCTGGAGGACTACCGGCGGGAGATACAGCGGCGCTTGTTCGGCTCTTAGAGTTCGGTTCCTCACAGCGTGAGCCGCCGGGTGCACGGGGCCCGGCGGCTCACCGTGAAGGACACCGCGAATCAGGCGTCGCCCGATGCCTGAACGGCGCCGGTCAAAGCAGTCGCACGAGCGCCGAGATCCCGATCCCGGCAGAGCCAGGAATCCGAAAGCCTTGCCAGGCCTTCACGCTCGGCGGCGCGAGCACGGACATCGGCATCGGAGCAGAAGCCGCGGCCCGTCCGCTTCAAACACAGCAACCCCATCAGCGCCTCACGATCATCGACGACGGCAAGGCGCCGTCGCCGCTGATCGAGCATGGCCAGCCGCACCTGCTCCAGATCCTCGCCGGCCGCGACGGTCCGGCCGCGCAGCCGCCCCCGCGACACCGCCGGTTCCTCCGGGCCCGCGTCCGTGAGGTCGGGACGTTCGACCACGGCCAGCAGGACGTCACCGTCGACGATCAGAACGCAGTGCACATGGTCGTCCTGGAACTCGTCCCGCACGTGCGCGACGGTCGCCGTCGCGGCCATGGTCTTGGGCGAGGAGATCATCGCCGCGCCGACGGTGCCGTCAGCGCTGGGAACTCTGGGTGGCACGTCCTGTCTCCCGAGGATGGCTGGGCAGTTTTTCTTGGCGAGCGGCGAACTTCGGCGATCAGCTCGGCGGCGATCAGTCGAGTCACGCAACAGTAAGCCCGCGCTCAGAGATCACCCAGGGCCGAAAGGCCCTGCGTGTCGTCGGCCGCCGGAGATCCGGACGGCGGTTCAGCGATCGGCACCGACCGGCTCCCCCACGCTGCGAGCCCTCGCCCCGGCCCCGAACCGGGTGCGGCCGAGATGGTGCACCATGGCGCTGAACACGGCCAGCCAGGCGGCGAGCGCGATCCAGCTCTCGGCGTCCCCGATGCTGCGCACGATGGGCAGGTGATCGGCCTTGCCCAGGTAGCTGCCGGCGACGCTGTACATGCCCAGCGGGAAGACGATGCTCCACAGCGTCGGCTCGTACCGCAGCGGCAGGCGGTGCAACACGTGGCGCCAGACGCCGGCGAAGATCAGCGGGGGGACGAGCCAGGTGCCGAACGCCCAGAAGACCACGGACACGCCGGCCACCAGGCCGCGGGTCGCGTCCACCATCGGCGCGTCGGCCATCTGCACGATACGGGCGCCGGCGACGACCGTGATGGCCGTCGCGCCCATGGCCACCCAGTACGGCGGCGTGAGGTCCTCGGGCGTGAACCGGTAGAGCAGCATGCGGGCGGTGACGAGCACGGCGGTGGCGGCGTACAGGAACACCCCCACCGACCAGGACAGCACCGCCAGCAGCGCCAGCTCGCGCCGGCCGGTCGCCACCGCGGGCTCCAGCGCCGCGGCCAGGACCGCGACCGACTGGCTGGCCACGACCCAGATGAACCAGGTGCCGTTGGCGTCCTGGAGCACGGGGCGCCGCAGCCGGCCGAGCAGGGCGGTCCAGGGCACCACGTATCCGAGCACCAGCCAGGACGCCCAGCCCACGGACAGCAACGCCAGCCCCGCCCCGATCCGGCCGTCGCCGACCAGGCGGGTGCCCAGCACGTTCGTTCCCGCGACGAACGTGAACAGCCCGAACGCGCGCCGGGGGTCGGCCAGGTCGGCTGCCATGTCCGCGGCGAACCGCGCCAGCCGCCACCCGGTCAGGGCCACCAGCACCGCGTACCCGATCAGGGCGAGCCACAGCAGCGTCACCGACAGCGGCAGCGCCTTCTGGTTGCGCATCGCGATCGAGACGATGCCGGTGGCCATCACCAGGGCGAAATAGCCGGGGTGCAGAGTACGCACACCCTCGGCTGTCACACCGGCGCGTCCGGGTGGCGGCGCGGGTGGCAGCGCGGGTGGCGGCGACCCGGTCCCGGCCGCCTCAATCCCGGGCCGCGGCGGCAGCGGCCGGGCCGGCGCACCGGAATCCCCCGGCTCACCCCCTCCGCCCGCCGCATCGTCACCGTCAACCTGCGCCGTCGCCACCCCGGATCCTCCGCTCGCCGTCTGGTGCACGAAACCCTACGCATGAGCCGCGTCAGTCGGTCGCGCAGTCTCAGCCGCGCAGCAAGTACTCGATGACGTGCTCGGCGCTATAGGTGTCCACCTCCCCCGGCACCATGCCGCTCAGGAAGTCCAGACTCTGGCCGAGCGTCGCCAACGCCGGTTCCCGGTAGCCGTCCCGGCGCTGTTGGCCCAGACCCACGGTGGCCATCAGGCTGTTGCACAGACATCTGCGGCCGACGGTGTCCTCCGCCGCGCCGCCTTTGGCAACGTATTCCTCGACGGGCTCGGCCGGGCAGCGATAGCCGATCCGGCCTCGGTCGGTGAGGTAGGGCGTCCGCAGGTATCCGAGGTCGCACAACCGGGACCGGGCCGCGTATACCTCTTCCTCCGCAAGGGTGTCGGGCAGCTGCGCGACTTTGAACGGGAAGCCGGTCGGGGACGCGTACGGCTCGTTGCGCACCGAGAGCGTGCCCGCTTGGGCGCGTTCGAGCAGTTGCTGCTTGAGCCCGGGATCGACACCGGATTCGGCGCACAAGGCGAACGCGCTGCCGACCTGGATACCGGCGGCTCCCGAGGCGCGCGCGGCGGCCAGCCCTTCCGGCGTGGCGAATCCGCCGGCCAGCCAGAACGGCAGGCCGAGCGCCGCGACCTTGGACACCTCGATCTCATCGCGCGGCCCGTAAACGGGTTCCCCGCTGTCCGACAACGCCGGTTTGCCGCGCGGCGGCGCACTGTGGCCGCCGGCGATCGAGGTCTCCAGGACGAAGCCGTCGGGCCGCGTGAGCGGATCGCGGGCCAGCCGGATGGCCAGAATCGCGGAGGAGATGATGGCCAACAGCTTCGGCCGGTTCAACGGAACGTCCGGCCGGAGGATCGAGGAGGGGTCGAACGCGACCACATGGCGCTCGTCCGAAGCCGCACCCGGGACCACCACCGGCAGCTCGACCGCGGCGTGCTTGCTGAGCTCGTCCAGCATGCGCGGGTACTCGCTGGGGATGCCGGCGCCCACGAGCACGTAGTCCACGCCGGCGAGCATCGCGCCGTAGAGGGCCGCCGGAGCCGCCATCTGGATCTTTTCCAGATAGTTGATCCCGACCGGCCCCCGGTGCCCCTGCTTGGCGAGGAACACCTCGGCGAAGTTGCCCGCGACGATCAGCTCGGCACCGCCGCGGTTCGTGCCCAGGCGCAGGCGCGGCACCGGCCGGAACGGGCGGTCCGCGCCGATCCCGCCGGGGACGAAGTAGCGGTCCAGGATCCGGCGGGCGACGTCCTGGGCCGGGAAGTGGGCCAGGGCCTCACGAAGATGGCCGCCGGGGTCGCCGCGTTGCAGGCGCCGGGCCAGCAGGCCGTCCAGGGCGACGCCGGAGACCACGCCGAGCTGGCCGGTCCGGGCGACCGCGCGGGCCAGCGGCCACTGCGACACGCCGACGCCCATGCCGCCCTGGATGATCGTCGGCACGACGGGCTCAGTCATGGGAGGCCTGATCTGTGCGGGCCGCTCCGCCGGTATGCCCGGCACCACGCGAACGGTACATCCGCGCCTCCTGTCACTGATCGTGGTCCGGCACTGGCCGCCGGTCCGAGTTCCGACTCTGATTTCCCGCCTCCAGGCTCACAGGCGACGGCAAGATCAGTGAAGGGTCGAAGGTCCCGGTTCCACGGCTGGTCACGCCCAGCCCAGCGCGGAGGGGATCATGTAGAGGCCGAAGCCCATGACCGCGAGGCACAGGAACCAGGTCAGGTACTTGCGCGGGCCGCGCATCCGCCACTGTTCCGGCAGCGCCCTGGCCTCCAAGGCGAGCAGGAAGCCCAGCACGACGGGCAGCAGCAGCGCGTTCATCACCTCCACGTCCACGCTCAGGCCGACGAGGTCCACGCTCGCCAGGACCAGGACCGCACCGATGACGTGGGTCAGGGTGTAGGTGATGTAGAACTTGGCGGTCCGGCGGCTGGGCCGCTCGTTGAGGGTGTGCTTCCAGCCGAAGACCTCGGCCAGGCCCCAGGCGCCGGCCAGGGACGACACCAGGGCGGCGACCAGCGCCGCGCCGAGCATGCCGAGCCCGAACAGCACCGCGGCGCCGAAGCGGCCGAGGTAGGGGGTCAGCGCGCCGGAGATCTGGCCGACGGTGTCCAGCGAGGCGCCCGGGTGGTGCCGGCCGACCGTGGCCGCGACCGCCACCAGCATCGCGATCATGATGACCTGGGTGAGGATCGCGCCGACCGCGGTGTCCGCCCGCACCCGGCGGATGGCGGTGACCGGCAGCCGCTTGTCGATCACGGCCCCCTGCTGGTAGAAGACCATCCACGGCATGATCACCGCGCCGACGTTCGCGGCGACCAGCATCAGGTACGAGCCCTGACCCACCGGCAGCGAGCCCAGCCCGTGGATCATCGACCCCGGATCCGGCCGGCTCATGAACATGGCGGCGATGAACGCGAGCTCGGCCAGCCCCACGGCGATGCCGATCCGCTCGACCCGCCGGTAGCTGCCGGTCAGCGCGATCGCCAGCAGGAAGGCGGTCGCGACGGGGATGGTGACCCACGGCGAGACGCCGAAGAGTTCGCCGACCCCGGCGACCCCGGCGAACTCGGTGAGCAGCGCGCCGATCGCCGAGACGAACAGCGTGCCCGCCGACAGCAGCGCCCACCACCGGCCGAACCGTTCCCGGATCAGCGACCCGTGGCCCTGCCCGGTGACGATGCCCAACCGCACGGTGGTCTCCTGGACCACATACAGGACGGGGATGAGCAGCAGTTGGGGCAGGAGCATGCGGTAACCCCAGCGGGCGCCGGACTGGCCGGCGGTGATCAGCGAGCCGGCGTCGGTGTCCGCGAGCATCACTACCAGACCTGGTCCCCAGGCTGCGAAGAGCGCGAGGCTGAGGCGGCGGGGGCGGGGGCGGGGGCGCCGTCGCTCGAACACCGCCGGGGAGGGTGGGTCGTCGGCGTTGTCAGCCGTCGGCGTCAGGTCGAGGATCTCGGCCATGGGCACCGCCTTTCGCGCGAACACGGCGACCCGCTTTCGGGAGTCGTCCAGGGCGATGGCAGTGTAGATTTAGGCAAGGCTTGCCTGGCAGAGTCCTTCGGCACTGTTGGTGGCCGGTGGGGGGCGAGACCGGTTCCGGAGGGGTGCGGGGGTCGAACGGGGTGGTTGTGGCTTTGTTGGTGGGGCGTGGGTTGGGCGGGTGTTTGTTGGTGGGGCGGGTTGCGGTTAGTGGTGGTTGAAGGGCATTTTTACGGGCTTCGCCAAAGGTGGCGGCGGGTTCGGGGTTTGGGGGTGTGGGTGTGGGAGTCGGCTGGCGGTTGGGGTGTGCACGATCCCGTGGTTGCG
>JABFXP010000319.1 GCA_013361685.1 Catenulispora sp. | reverse complement strand
AGCAGCAATGCCTGGCCGTAGACGGCCTCGACGCCGGTGCCGGCCAAGTCCGCGTCGTCCAGCTCGATCAGACCCTGGATCAGGGAGCTGCGGTGGTTCAGCACGAGCCGGGCGCGGGGACCGGCGGTCCGCAGCGCGCCGAGGATGTCGGCCCACAGCTCGTCGGTGTCCGCGGCGGCCCGGGCCTGCTCGTCGGCGCGGGCCCGCTCATGCCGGGCCTCACGGCCGTCGAGCAGCAGCGCCGGGATGTTCAGCGGGTGGAAGGCGCGCAGCGCGACGTCGCAGTCCAGCGGGTCCAGGACCCGGCGGGCCACGGCCAGCAACGGCCCGGCGGCCAGTTCGTCGGCCGGCTCGACGGCGTCCAGATGCGCGGCCACGGTGTCCGGGTCCAGGTCGGCGACCACCACCCCGGGCATCGCCCGCGGCAGCTTGCGCACCAGGTCCGCGTCGTAGGTGTAGCCGCCGTTGACCACGCCGAGGCCGGCCGCCGCGGCGATCGGGGCGATCTGCTGGAACTCCTCGTCCCCGGCGGTGAGGTGCACGACCTTGTGCCGCTCGGCGAACTCGGTGAGCGGCACCCGGCCCGCCGTGGTCTCGAACGGCAGCCAGGGCAGCGTCAGCGCGAACAGGTCGTCGTCATAGCGGGCCAGGGCCTTGACGCCGAGGTAGTGCACGGCCAGCACCCGGTTCAGCCGCGCCGGATCGGCGGCGGCCAGACCGGCGAGCCAGTCCCGCAGCCGCAACCCCAGCGCCTCCCGCACGGCGGCCAGCCGGTCGTCCTCGTACAGGGCCTCCCGCGAGGCGGTGGGGCGCAGCGCGTCGGTGTCGATGACGCAGCGGGCGAAGAAGGCCCAGTCCGGCAACAGCCCGCGGGCCTGGTCGGACAGCAGCATGCCCTTCAGGTGCACCCGGTGCCCGCCCTGGTCGGCGGGACCGGCCGTGGGCAGGATGTAGGCGGCGCCTCTGACCCCGAGCAGCGGGATGTCGAGCTCGACGACGTCCAGCGGCGCGAACCCGAGGACGTCCTGACAGTAGGCGGCCAGCGCCTCCTGGCGGGTGCCGGGCGAGGGATAGACCCGGTCCCAGACGGCGGGGGTCTCGGTGATGCGGTAGGTGTATCCGGCCTCGTCTTCGAGCACTGTCTCGTACGGCAGCAGGCTGCCATAGTCGCGCGCCAGCTCCACAACTCGCGGCGCCTGGAACCAGAACTCCTTGCCGGCACCGGGGGTCAGCGTGACGGTGGTGCCCGGCTCCGCAGGCGCCTCGGCCTCGGAGAGCAGCCGGACCTCATAGCGGCCGTCCGCGGCACCGCGCCACTCCACGGCGGGTGCCTGGGGCTCGACCGCCGACTTGGTAACGACCGTGATCTCGTCGGCCACCACGAAACACGCCAGCAGCCCGATCCCGAACCGGCCGAGGAAGTCGCCCCGCCCCTGCTCGAGCACCCGCTCGGCGTCCCCGAACCCGTCCCGCCCCCCGTCGGCCCGCTTCGAACTGCGCCCGATGGTGGCCAGGAACCGGTGCACCTCCTGCTCGGTCAGCCCGATCCCACTGTCCCGCACCCGCACGAGCGCCCCGGTCGCGAAGATCCGCACACTGCTCGGCGCCCCGGGATCCACCGCCCGCCGCGCGGTGACGGCGTCCACAGCGTTCTGCAACAGCTCCCGCACGAACACCCGCGGGCTGGAATACAGATGATGCGACAGCAGATCGACGATCCCGCGCAGATCCACCTGGAAGGCGTGCCCGGCGGGCACACCGCGCGCGGCGGCGGGAGCGGGGACGGAGACCGGCGGCTCATCGGACGACACGGCGTCGATGCTACGGGGCCGGGGGGACACACGGCGCCGGAATGGCCGTAAGCGGCACGGACGGGGCGCGTGAGGTCACCGGCACAGCCGGATCGTGGGAATCAGGGCACCCACGCGGTGTCTCAGGGTTCAGCGTGCGGGCCGTGCGACGGCGTCGGCGCCACGGACCGCGGACGCCTCAGACGATCGCGTCGAACTCGCCGGCCTTCGCCCCGGCCAGGAAGGCGACCCATTCGGGCTTCGTGAAGCGAAGCACCGGACCCTCGGGATCGCGGCTGTTGCGGACGCAGATCTCGTCGGCGCGAACGCTGGTGGCCTCCACGCACGCCCCATTGGCGGTCGATGCGCGGGCCTTCACCCACTTAGCGGTGGTCAGGCTGTACTCCATGACGGCTCCCTCCCGTGGATACGCCGTACCGGGAGTAATTACTACCCGTGCGTACAAGTGGGGAATCGCTCGGCGACTCCCCACACGGCTATTCGGCTGGAATCAGTGCCCGAAATCGTCGAACTCGCCCGCCTTCGCCCCGTCCAGGAACGCGGCGATCTCCCTGCGGGTGAAGGTCAACACGGCGCCGTGGGGGTCCTTGGAGTCCCGCACCAAGATCGCACCGGTAGCCGGGGCGGCGGCGAACTCCACGCAGGCACCGGTTCCGTTGCTCGCGGCGGCCTTGCGCCATTGCAGGCCGTCGGTTGTGTTCGTCACGTACGTTCCCTTTCGTTAATCCGCCGACCCGAACGGCCGCGCGGAAGTCCAGTGTTCGT
>JABFXP010000875.1 GCA_013361685.1 Catenulispora sp. | reverse complement strand
GCTGAACCCGGCCACGCGCCGCCTTGACCTGATCCAACCGGCTGACCAGCTCATCGATCAGCTCATCGAAACGCAACTGCGGCAGCACCGGGTGACGATCCCTGGCGACCTCTTCGGGCATACCCTCATCTTAGGAGTCATCACGGACACCGAATACCGGTCAGGACGGGTATTGGTCCAGCGCCGCCGCCGCGACCGCCTCCGCCACCGGTTGCGCCACGCCACCGGCACCGGGCCGGACGGCCGAAACGGCGGGACCATCGGCCCTGTTCCCCGCGGCGAGCCCGATATGTCCTGGATATATCGACACGGCGTTCACCGTCTGCGAGGACCCGCCATGACCAGGACGAGACACCGCATCGTCGTCGGCGTCGACGACTCCGCCCCGAGCCGCGTCGCCGTCGACGCGGCCGTCGCCGAAGCGGCGATGCGCGGCCGGCCGCTGCACGTCATCCATGCCGACCCGTTCGGGCAGACGGCCCGGTCGGACGCCGGCACGCTGCCGGACGAGCCGGGGTACGGAGTGCTCGACGCGATGGCCCGGGTGCGGGCCGCCGCGCCGCACCTCGCCGTCACCGGCGAGGTGGCGCGCGGATTCCCGCAGTCGGTGCTGATCGCCGCGTCGCGGACCGCCGAACTGGTCGTCGTCGGGGACCGCGGGCTCGGCGCCGTCGGCAGGGCGCTGTACGACACCGTCGCCGGTGAAGTGACGCTGGGCGCGTACTGCCCGGTCCTGGTGACCCGCGCCGAGGACGGACCGGACGGTCCCGTCGTCGTCGGCGTCGACGGATCGGCGGACTCGCAGACGGCGCTGGCCTTCGCCGCCGCGGAGGCGGACCTGCGCGGCTGCGCCGTGCTCGTCGTCCACGCCTGGAGCCGGCCGGGGCCGCACGCGCCGGGATCGGTGCTGCCGCTGGACCTGGACGCCGACTCCGTCCGCGCCGGCGCCGAACGGCTGCTGTCCGAGACGACGGTGGGCTGGGCCGAGAAGTATCCCGGTGTGCACTTCCGGCAGTCGCTGGTGCACGGACATCCGCGCCAGGCGTTGCTGGAGGCCGGTCAGGACGCGGGGCTGCTGGTCGTCGGCGCCCGCGGCCGGACGACGCCGCCGGTGACGGAGCTGGGATCGGTGAGCCGGTACCTGCTGCACCACTCGCCGTGTCCGCTCGTCGTCGTCCCCCGGCACTGAGAACCCCGCACTGAGAATCCCGCGCAGAGAACCCGGCACCCAGAACACTGAGGAGCGCACCATGAAGGCAACGGTCGGAGACGTCATCGCCATCATGTCCCGGCACCTGGACGAGACCGTCCGCGAAGGCGAGATCGTCGAGGTCCAGGGAGCTGAGGGCGATCCCCCTTATGTCGTCCGCTGGCGGGACACCGGGCACACCGCGGTGCTGTTCCCCGGGCCGGACGCCCGTATCCGGCCGGCCGGCCACGGCCGGACCGGCGGACCGGGACGCGGGTCCGAACGCGGCAAGCAGTGGCAGGTCACCGTGAGCGTCGTCGAGTACGACGGCGGCGAGACCAAGGCCCACGTGGTCGTGCACACCGGCACCCGGGACCTGCAGGCGCACGGGCGCGCCCAGCGCCTGGCCGGCGACGTCGACGTCCCGGAGATCGGCGACGAGGTGGCCGTCGGGCGCGCCATGCTCGCCCTCGGCGAGGAGCTGCTCGACCAGGCGGCGCTGGACATCGAGGAGATCGAGGGGCACCGGACGGTCGTCCGGCGATCGCCGGACGGCTCGCCGAACGGCCGGCGGACGGACTGGCAGAGCTCTGAGTTGATTCGCGACTCGGCGGTCCGGTCGCGGTGGGACGCGGCGGCGCCGGCTCGGCCGAGCCGGCCGTCAGACCTCGGCTGAGCAGGAAGGCAGCAGGACATGGAACCCACCGTCGTCGTCGGCTACGACCAGTCGCCGGACAGCGAACTCGCCCTGGAGGAGGCAGCCGCGGCGGCGGAGCAGCGCGCCGCCGCGCTGACCGTCGTCCACGCCTATCGGTCCCCGCTGGTCGCTCCGCCGCCCTTCGAGATGCCGATCCCCGGGTACTCCAAGCACGACGCGGCGTCGCGCGTCACCGAACCGGCCGCCGACCGGATGCGGGCCGACCACCCCGGCCTGACCATCACCACCACGGTTGTGCACGGCCCGCCCGCGCACAAGCTGGCCGAAGCGGCGGCGGAGGCGGACCTGCTCGTCGTCGGCCATCGGGGCCACGGCGGCTTCCCCGGCCTCGGTCTCGGTTCGGTCGCCCTGCGCGCCGTCACCCACTCCACCGTCCCGACCCTGGTCGTGCGCGGCGGCCGCCGGCACCCGCGCGGCACCGTCCTGGCCGCGGTGGACGTCATGGACCCCGACGGCGGCTCCGAGGAGGTCCTGGAGTTCGCGTTCGCCGAGGCCGCACGGCGGGCGGCGAAGCTGAAGGCGGTCAGCGCCTGGGAGATCCTGTGGCCCCCGGCGTATTTCGGGGACCGGGGTGAACTCCGCCGTGCCGTGGACCTGGCTCGGGAGCGCGCTGACGCCGCCCTGGCCAGGCTGCTCAAGCCGTGGCGGGACAAGTACCCGGATGTGGAAGCCGAGCACGAACTCGTCGAAGGGGACCCCGCCACGGTTCTGCTCGCCGCCTGTGCCCACGCGGACCTGGTCGTCGCCGGCGCCCGGCGTCGCGGCGAGCGCGGTGCCCGCCTCGGTCCGGTCGACCACACGCTGCTGCGGCACGCCGACTGCCCGGTCGCCGTCGTCCCCCACGGGTGAGCGGCGGTGCGGCGCCCCTGACCGGCGGCGCACACAGCTGAACGGCGGCGCGGCGCGGCTGTTCAGCCCACCGGACCCGCCGCGCTGCCCGCGCGCTTCGCCTCCCCCGCGGCCGGGTCGTCGGCGGACACGAGCTTCTCCGCCCGCTCCTTGATGCCGAGCAGCATCTTCCGCTCCATGATCAGGCTGCCGGGCTCCATCACGTACATGGACAGCAACCGGGTCGCCAGGCCGGTCCTGGGGTTCCGGATCCGGTTGCGGCTGACCAGTCTGGTCGCGCCGTCGTCGGCGGCGTGGAGTTCGAACGACCAGACCCAGGCGCCGTCGTCGGACCGCCAGACCATCGCCCGCTCGGGGTCCAGGACCTCCACGCGCATCCGGAGTGCGGCGCCCAGCGGCAGTTCGTCCCCGACGGCGAGGTCCTGCCACCGCGGGTTGATCTCGTCCGCGCTGTGCATGTCCAGCCTGAAGAGGTTCTCGATCCAGTCGTAGGTGTAGGCGCCGCCCCGGTGCGGGCCCATCTGCACCAGCCACGGCCAGATCGCCGACGGCGGCGCGCCGATGCCGATCGCGCGGGTCGAGACGACCGGAGCGTCGGGCAGCAGGTCGTCGCCGGCCATCTCGCGCGCGGCCTCGTCGGGCCGGGCGCCCCAGTTCAGGCAGCGGTCGCGCCACAGCCCCGGATACGCGGCCGCGGCGAAGCCGAGCACGGTTCCGCCGACGACCGCGGGGATCGTCCACCGCATGACGCACCTTCCCTTCGATCGAACGCCGCCGGCCGTGCCGAACGCCGTCAGCCGTCAGCCCTCAGCCGTGCGGAACGACCGCGACCGGACAGTGAGCGTGGTGCAGCAGCGTTCCGGCGACCGGGCCGACACGCGCACCGGCGTGTCCGCCGTGGCGGCGATGAGCCCCGACCACCACGAGATCGGCGTGCTCGGACTCCTCGACCAGGACTTTTCCAGCCGCTCCGGCCGCGACCCGGTAAGAGCTCTCCACCTCCGGGTGCCGGGACCGGGCCTGGCCGACCAGGGATCCCAGACACTCGTGGAGATCGGCGGCGACTTCCTGCGCGGTGTGCATGAGACCGGCGGCCACCAGATTCTGCTCCATGACATACCGCTGCTCATCGTCCCAGACGTGGATCGCGACCAGTTCGGCCGGCCGGCGCGCCGCGTCGTCGAAGGCGAAGCCGAGGACGTCGGCGCAGCCGGGGTCGTCGACGTCGACCGCCACCACGATCCGGTCGCGGGCACCGGCCGACTCGCCGCGGGCGACGACCACCGGGCAGGCGGCTCCGTCGAGCACCCGCATGGACACCGATCCGAGCAGCAGGCCGGCGAAGCCGCCGCGGCCCCGGCTGCCGACCACCAGCAGCTCGGCGTCGCGCGCCGCGGTGAGCAGCACCTGAGCTGCCGGGCCGGCGCCGGCCCCGGCGCGCACATCCAGGTCGGGATACCGGGACCGGACGTGGTCCGCTCCCTTTTCGGCGATCTCCAGGGCGGCCTTGTCGAAGACTTCCTGGAGGGCCGGCGGCGGGAAGACCATCGGGGTGCTCGGCCGCGCGTAGTGGTAGGCGTGCACGACGGTCAGGCCGGCCTGCCGCGCTCGGGCCTCCTGGGCCGCCACCAGCAGCGCGTGCTCGCTGGACGCGGATCGGTCGTAACCGACGACGACTGTGCTGCTCATGGCTTCCTACCCGGCCGGCCGTGCCCGTGGGGCTGCTGACTCATCGCTTTGACGTGCGGCTTTCGTTTCCATCCTGGCTCCGGCGCGATCCCGCGAGCAGGGTCGGAGGACCCGGTGATCATGGGTACTCCGGCTCGGTCGACAGCCGTACGGCCGTGACCTTGTATTCGGGGCAGGAGGTCACCGGGTCGGCGTGGTCGGAGGTGAGGGCGTTGACCCCGCTGCCGGGGAAGTGGATGGCGCAGAACACGGTGCCCGGTGGCGTCTGCTCGGTGACGTGCGCGATCAGGCGGGCCCGTCCGTGGCGGCTCTCGACGGCGACCGGCCGGCCGTCGCGCACGTGGTGGCGGGCGGCGTCGTCCGGGTGCAGGTCGAGGCGGTCGGTCGGGTCCAGGTCGAGGTTGCCGGTGCGGCGGGTCATGCTGCCGGTGTTGTAGTGCATCAGCCGTCGCCCCGTGATCAGGATCAGCGGGAACGTGTCGTCCGGTTGTTCGCCGGGTGGCAGGTACGGCGCGGCGGCCAGGTGGGCTCGGCCGTCGAGGGTCGCGAACCCGTCGGCGTAGAGCGTGGCGAGCCCGGGCCGGCCCGGATCGGGGCAGGGCCAGGGGATCGCGCCTTCCCGGTCGAGCCGGGCGTGGGACAGGCCGGCGAAGTGCGCACTGGTGCGGGCGCATTCGTCGAGCGCGGCGGCCGGGGTGGGGCAGCCCAGGTCCGCGCCGAGCGCCCCGGCGATCGCGTGGACGATGGCGAAGTCGGTCCGCGCCTGGCCCGGCGGCTGTGCGGCGGGGCGGACGCGCTGGAAGCGGCGGTCGAAGTTGACGAAGGTGCCGTCCTTCTCCGGCCACGCGGCGGCCGGCAGCACGACGTCGGCATGCCGCGACGTCTCGGACAGGAACAGGTCCTGGCTGATGACCAGCGGGCAGGCGTCCAGGGCGGCGCGGACCCGGTTGCTGTCGGGGTCGGTGTGGCACACGTCCTCGCCGATGATCCACAGTGCCCGCAGCCGGCCGGCGCGCGCCGCGGCGAACATCTCGGGGATGCGCATCCCCGGGCGGGAGGGGACTGCCGTGCCCCACACCCGCTCGGCTGCGGCCCGGGCGTCGGCCGCCGTGACTTTGTTGTAGCCGGGCAACACGTCGGGCAACGCGCCCATGTCGGAGGCGCCTTGGACGTTGTTCTGGCCGCGCAGGGGAAAGATGCCCAGGCCGCGGTCGGTGCCGACGGCGCCGCGGAGGATGGCGAGGTTCGCCAGGGCGCGGACACCGTCGGTGCCGTGCAGGTGCTCGGTGACGCCGAGGCCGTAGACGATCGCGGGCCGGCGGGCCCGCCCGTACATCCGGGCGGCGGCGACGATGTCCGCGGCCGGCACTCCGGTGATGGCGGCGGCCTCGTCCGGCGGATACTGCGCGAGCATCTCGAGCAGTTCGGACAGCCCGGTCGCCCGGTCGCGCAGGAACTCCTGGTCGACGAGGTCCTCCGCGACCATGACGTGGGCGATGCCGTGGCACAGGGCGACGTTGGTCCCCGGGCGGGGTCGCAGGTGCAGGTCCGCGTGCGCGGCCAGCCCGACCGCCCGCGGATCGGCGACCAGCAGCTTGGCGCCGCTCAGCGCCAGGTTCACCAGCCGGGCGCCGACGACCGGGTGGGCCTCGACCGGGTTCGCGCCGACCACCAGCAGGCAGTCGGCCTGCTCGATCCGGTCGAAGGAGTCGGTGCCCCCGGCCAGCCCGAACGAGGCGGTCAGCCCGGCCGCCGTCGGTGCGTGGCACAGCCGGGAGCAGTTGTCGATGTTGTTGGTGCCGATCACCGTGCGCATGAACTTCTGGACGAGGTAGTTCTCCTCGTTGGTGGCGCGTGAGGAGCAGATCGCGGCGATGCTGTCGGGGCCGCCGTCGCGCAGGGCCGCTCCGAATCCCTCGGCGATGTGCTGGAGTGCTTCACGCCAGCTGACAGGCTCCAGAACTCCGCCCCGGCGTATCAAGGGCTCGGTCAGCCGGTCCGGCGCGCTCAGAAAGCCATGGGCGAAGCGGCCCTTGACGCAGGCGTGGCCGCGGTTGACCGGCCCGTCGCGGTCCGGCAGCACAGCCGTGATCCGGCCCTCGACGCTCGCGACTTCCAATGCGCAGCCGACGCCGCAGTAGCCGCAGGTGGTGCGCGTGACGGCGACGTCGGCGGGCAGCGATCTGGAGGCCGCCGCCCCGGCGGGCAGCCCGGGCTGGAAGATCGCTCCGGTCGGGCAGGTGTCGACGCAGCCGCCGCAGCTCACGCAGTCCGACTCCGCCCACGGGCCGCCGGTCCCGGGGGCCGCGACCGTGTCGGCGCCGCGGTTGACCAGGGTGAGCGCGAAGGTGCCCTGCACGTCGGCGCACATACGGACACAGCGGCCGCAGGCTATGCACAGGTCCTGGTCGAAGTGCACGTAGGGGTGGGAGTCGTCCACCGCAGCCGCCGCGGTGTCTTCGGTGCCGCGGGCGGTGCCGGGGTCGACCCCGAGCGCGTCGCAGAACCCTGCGAGCACGCTGTGGGTCTCCCGCACCGCCCGGGGCGGCAGGTCCGAGACGAGCAGGGCCAGCGCGTCGCGCCGCAGGTCGCGCAGGTCCTCGGCGTCACACTCGATGTGGGCATGGCCGTCCACGGGCGTGACGCAGGAGGCTGCCACCACACCGTCGACCCGGACCAGGCAGGTGCGGCAGGAACCGGCCGGCGGGAGCCGATCGTCATGGCACAGCGTCGGCAGGACGACTCCGGCGGCGCGGACGGCGTCCAGCACCGAAGCCCCGGCCGGGACCTCGACCTGGAATCCGTCGACGCGGACGCCCATCACAGGTCCCACTCCGCCAGAGCCGCGCCGTAGGCCCGGACCAGACTGCGCACCGCCGGTGGGATGCGGCGGCCGAACGCACACAAGCTCGCCGTCTCCAGCACGCGCATCCATCGCGCGTAATCCGCGTCGGGTCCCTGACCTGCCGCCACCAGGTCCAGCCCCCTCCGGGACCCGACGCGGCACGGCGAACAAGCACCGCAGCTCTCGGCGTCGGCGAAGCGCCACAGGTAACGGAGGACCTCGGCCGGGTCGATGCCGGTGTCGAACGCGACCAGTCCGGCGTGGCCGAGCGCGGCCCCGCGCGCCGCCAGATCGCGGTCCGTCATCGGCACATCGAGATCGGCCTCCGCCAGGAACCCGCCGAGCGGGCCGCCGACCTGGACCACGGCCAGCCGGGCTCCGTCGCGGAGGCCGCCGCCGAGGTCGCCGGCCACCCACCGCAGCCCGGCTCCGAACTCCACCTCGTAGCAGCCCGGGTTGGCGAACCGCTCGGACAGGCACACCAGCTTCGTCCCCGTCTGCCCGGGCGCTCCGCGCGCGGCGTAGGCGGCACCGCCGTGCGCCACGATCCACGGCACCGCGGCGAGGGTTTCGACGTTGTTGACCACCGTCGGCGCACCCCAGAGCCCTCGGGACGTCGGGTAGGGCGGACGAGCGTGCGAGCAGCCGCGGCCGCCTTCCAGACCCGCGATGAGCGCGGTCTCCTCGCCGCCGACATACGAGCCGGCGCCGGTGGCGATCCGTATGTCGAGCGAGGCTGTGCTGCCGTGTATCCGCTCGCCCAGGTGCCCGTCCGCCTGGGCGCGTCGCACCGCCTCGCGCAGCCGGGTCGCGGCTCGCGGGTACTCCGAACGGACCAACACCACCGCCTGGCGGGCGCCGCAGGCCAGGGCGGCGAGCGCCACGCCTTCCAGAACGAGGTCCGGCGCCTGCTCCATCAGCAGCCGGTCGGCGAACGACCCCGGGTCGCCCTCGTCGCCGTTGGCCACCAGCACCGCCGCCGGGTGCCCGGCGACCGCCGCCCACTTCGCCGCCGCTTCGTAAGCGGCCCCGCCGCGCCCGCGAAGACCGGAGACGCCCACCTCGGTCCGGATCTCGTCCGGCGACAGCGTCGCCACAGCCCGCGGCCACACTTGCCAACCGGGCTGACCGGTCAGCAATCCTTCCAAGAGGATCGGGTCACCGGTCGTGTCGGCGATCGGGATCGGAGGATCGCGCCGCGCGGCACGGTCGGCCACCTGGCCGGCCAGGTCGGCGCCGGCGCACGGGGAATCGTCGACGAGAGCTGCGGGGCCCGAATAGCAGTAGCCCAGGCACCGCACCTCTTGTACGGAGACGGTCCGGTCGGTGCTCACGGCGCCGGCGGCGACGCCCACCTCCCGCTCGACGTCGCCGACGCTGCGACCGCCGGACGCGGCGAAGCACGCCGTGCCGCCGCACACGCGCACGTGGCGCTCGCCGTGCGGGGTGGCCAGATCCGCGAAGTAGGTCGCCGGTCCCAGCGCTGCGGCATGCGGCAAGCCGAGATGTTCGGCGACGGCAGGGGCCCAGGCCGAGGGGGGATCGGCCGTTTTGGTGCCGGCCTGCGCCAGATCGTCGGCCAGTTGCTGCCCGACGCGTCGATCGCCTCCGTCGTATCCGTCACGGCCGGGGCGCCCGGGGCGTCCGGTCACCGTGCGCAATCCATCGACGCGATCGCCTGCTGCCACGCCCCAATCCTCACCACCGCGCCGTCCCCGGGCACTCCGGGCTGCTCCCAACGGGAACGCCCGCACGAGGCCCCGCCCGGGGCGAGCTCGCGCGACTCCCCAGGCGACGACGTCCGACCTGCGGTGAAATGGTGCTGACGGCATCTCGGACCACGTTCGGCGAAGTGAAGGTGATGACCATGAAAGCGATGGTCGGCGACCGCATCATCGTCCAGTCCCGCCATCTGGACGAGCCCCAGCGCGACGGCGAGATCGTCGAGGTCCACGGCCCGGACGGCGGCCCGCCCTACCTGGTCCGCTGGTCGGAGGACGGCCGCACCGCGTTGCTGTTCCCCGGGCCCGACGCGCAGATCTCCGGCCACGCACCGGAGAAGGTCGCAGGTCGGCACGGCAAGATGTGGCACGCGAGCGTTCTGCTGACCGAGGAGGAGGGCCACACCGTCGCCGAGGCCACCTTGAGCACCGGCAGTCACGTCCTTCACGGCCGGGGCGAAGCCCAGCGCAACCCCGCCGACCGGGACGTTCCCGAGATCGGCGACGAACTCGCCGCCGCCCGCGCGCTCGTGGAGCTGAGCCGGCGCCTGGTCGAGACCACCGCCGCGGACATCAGCGCCGTCGAAGGCCACCCGGTCCAGTTGGCCCGATGACGCGGGGCGCTTCATATCAGCTGATGTTGTAGGGGTTCAAGGTTCTGACATCAGCTGGGGTTGGTACGCTGAACGCGCTGATTCGAAAGCTGTCATGAGGGGGCTGAGATGGGGCGGGGCATCGGGGCGCACGATCGCGGGCGGGTGGGGCCGGGCCGA
>JABFXP010000339.1 GCA_013361685.1 Catenulispora sp. | reverse complement strand
TCGAAGTCGTCGATCGCGCGGAGCGCTATATCGGCGAGCACGTCGGCACGCAGGCCGAAACGCAGGCCGCCCCGCGCATCGACATCGACATCGACATCGACATGCCGACGCCCGGCATCCTCGAACTGGCCGCACTCCGGCAGGCCGTCTCCCGGGTCGCGGGGGCGCCGATGATCGCGACCCGATCGGCGGATCCGGCGAGTACCGCGTTCTGCCGGCGTCCGGACCTGGCGAGCGTGTCACAGCAGGGCCCCGCGACACCGGATCACGTCATCCGCACCAAGCGGGTGCCGATGCTCGGCCGGGACGTGGACGGGTACGCGAAGGAGTACGCCGCCTACTTCGACGCGCTCGCTCCTGTGCGCGGCGCGAGCACTGCCACAGGCCTCACAATGCTCGATCCCGCACCGCGCATCGCCCTGGACCCCGAACTCGGCATGATCGCCTTCGGCCGCACCCCGAAGGACGCCGCCATCGCCGCCGACGTCTACCGCCACACCATCGCCATCATCGAACCGGCCGAACAGCTCGGCGGCTACCGGGCGCTGCCGCCCGCGGACGTGTTCGCGATGGAGTACTGGGAGCTGGAGCAGGCGAAGCTGCGGCGCTCCGGGTCTCCGCCGGAGTTCGCGGGCGAAGTGGCGCTGGTGACCGGGGCGGCGTCGGGGATCGGCAAAGCATGTGCGCTGGCGCTGCTCGAACGGGGCGCGGCGGTCGTCGGGGTGGACCGCGACGAGCGGGTGGTGACCGGCGTGGCCGGGGGCCCCGGGTTCTTCGGCGTCGTCGCCGACGTCACCGAACCGGACGCGCTCGCGGCGGCGATCGAGGCGGCGGTCACCCGGTTCGGCGGCATCGACATGGTGATCGCGTCGGCCGGGATCTTCGGGCCCAGCCGGGCGATGAGCGAGTTCGATCCGGAGCTGTGGCGGCGGACGCTGTCGGTGAACACGGACGCCTTCGCCACACTGCTGGCGAGGACTCACGGGCTGCTCAAGCGTGCGCCGCGTTATGGCCGCGTCGTCTTGATCGGTTCGAAGAACGCCCCCGCGCCGGGACCGGGCGCCGCCGCGTATTCGGCGTCGAAGGCGGCTGCCACGCAGTTGGCCCGGGTCGCCGCCCTGGAGTGGGCCGGCGACGGGATCCGGGTCAACGTGGTGCACCCCGACGCGGTCTTCGACACCGGTCTGTGGACCCCGGAGATCATCGAGACCCGGGCCGCGAACTACGGTCTCACCGCCGAGCAGTACCGGCTGCGGAACCTGCTGCGCACGGAGGTGACGAGCGCCACCGTCGCCGCGGTCGTCGCAGACGTCTGCGGTCCCTCGTTCCGCGCGACCACCGGGGCCCAGATCCCGGTCGACGGAGGCAGCGACCGGATCATCTGAGATCCGGGCCGAGCGCCACTCAGTCGGCAGAGCGACAGGGCTGACATGGCCGACATAGCCGTGCGGTTCCGACTGGTGCCGAGCGGCCGCGCAGACGTCTTCGCGACGCCTGCGAGGCCGCTCATGCTCACTCCCAGCGGAGCACGAAGCTGAAGTCGCGTGCTGCGCGCCCGCTCAGCTTCTGCTCCGACGTGAGCCGCCCGGCTTCGATGTGCCGGATCACTTCCCCGCGGGTCAGGCCCAGGCCGGTCGCGATGACGGTCGTCGTCCGGAGCGGGATGCGGTGGGTGAAGTGGACGCTGACATCAAGGATGTCGGCCTTCGGCAGCTCGGCGGGCTCCATGTCCACGCTCCAGGCGTCGGCCCAGTCGAGGGTGATGCCGTTCCGCTGCGCCACGCGCGGATCGGTCAGCAGCCGCGCGGCGTGGGCGACCGAGTTGCCGTGGAACGCCTCCAGCGCGTCCGGGTCGATGGAGCGGACGTGGGTCCGTTCCAACACCGTCAGCTTCACCGTGTCGCCGCAGTCGGCGCACTGTGCCAGCAGCCAGATGTCCAGGAGCTTGTGGTTGGCGTTGACGCGGAACTTGCCGTGGGTCCGGAACTCCGTGGACGGGCAGCTCGCCCGGCAGCGGCGCCGGATGGCCGGGAGGGCGTTCGGACGCACGCGCCACTGCGAGGCGGCGCGCACGACGGGGTTGTTTTCGTGCACCAGGAAAGGCCGATCTGCTGAGAGATCTTCGTTGCGACGTCGGCACCGCGGCGCGCGGAGGGCGGCGACGGTGCCGGATCGACCAGAGGCTGCCGGGAAGAGGGCGGCCGGATGTCGATGACCTGCCGAGGGCACGGTTCCAGCGGACCGGCGGCGCGCGTGCGCTACCCGGCCGCCTGGTCGTCAGAGGGCGACGTGCCTACCCGGCGCGATGAACGTCTCAGCTGGTGTACAACGGCCCATCCTGGACGAAGGGTCCGGGGCGCCAGAGGGCGAGACCCGGCGGACGTCGCGACGGTAGTGGAGATCCACTGCGGGGCGCCATCGATTTATTGCGACACGCGGCCGCCACCAGCACGGCGATTCCTTTCGGCGCCGCCTGCGGTCTACCTGCTCGTGGCCGGACAGGCCGAGCAGACCAGGTGAACCAAGCAGACCAAGAAGCCCGAAACGACCGAGAACGACCGAGAACAGAGGTTGGTTGCCGTGAGCATTCCCACCGCGATGCGCGCCCTGGAGCAGACCTCGCTGAAAGGGCCGCAGGACATGCGGCTGGTCAGCGATGCACCGGTGCCGATGCCAGGACTGGATCAGGTGCTGATCCGCGTCACTGCCGCCGGGGTGAACTTCGCCGACGTCTCCAAAGCGCGGGGCGCCTTCCGCGACGGGCCGCAGCCGCCCTACGTCGCGGGTTTCGAGGCAGCCGGCGAGGTCGTCGCGCTCGGCGCGGGAACGAACGGGCCGGAGGTCGGAGTAGGCGTCGTCGGGGTCTGCGACGGGGCGTTCGCCGAATACGCGGTGCTGCCCGCTTCGGCGGCGGTGCCGATCCCGGAAGGCTGGAGCGCGGAGCAGGCCCTGGGCATGGTCGTGAACTGGCCCACCGCCCTGGCGGCGCTGAAGCCGCTGGGCCGGATCGCCTGCGGGGAGACCGTGCTGATCCACGCGGCGGCCGGCGCGACCGGTCAGGTCGCGGTGGTCATGGCCAAGCATTACGGTGCCACCGTCATCGGCGCGGCCTCGGCCGCGAAGCACGCCACGGTACGGGAACTCGGAGCCGATCACGTCCTGGACTCGCACTCCGGCGACATCGCGGCCGAGGTCCTGAGCCTGACCGGCGGGGCCGGCGCCGATCTGGTCCTGGAAACGGCGGGCGGCGCGGCGTTCGCGGCCAGCCTCGCGGCGGCCAAGCGCGTGACCGGCCGCGTCGTCGTCTCGGGCCTGGCCGGAGGCGAGGCCACCGTCACCAACTGGGATCTTGTCTACCGGCACCACGTGCAGCTCATAGGGCTGAACATCGGCGTCCTCGTCCAGGCCGCGCCGCAGGTCTTCGGCGAGCTCATGCGCGAGCTGGCACGCCTCATCGCGACCGGCGTCCTCGGCCCCGGCGAACCCACCGCCTACGATCTGTCCGACGGCGCGACGGCGCTCGCGGACTTGGAAGGCCGCAAGACCGTGGGCAAGCTCGCCCTGCGGCCCTGACCGGCTGTCCGGACCGGACCGAGGGAGCACGGCATGACGGCGCTCGCGCAGCGGGAAGCGGCTCAAGCGCGGTTCGCGGCTGAGACCGAACGGTACCGCCGCGAGTTGCTGGCGCACTGCTACCGCATGGTCGGCTCGGCGCACGACGCCGAGGACCTGGTGCAGGAGACGTATTTGCGAGCGTGGCGCGCGTATTCAGGGTTCGACGGACGTGCCGCTATCAGGTCCTGGCTGTACAAGATCGCCACGAACGTCTGTCTGACCGCGCTCGCGTCGAAGCGGATCAGGGTCCTGCCGTCCGGGCTCGGCGGCCCTCACGAAGGCCCCGAGCAGCCGGCACGTCCCCTGGCTCCCGGCGAAGTGTCCTGGCTCGAGCCGCTCCCGGACGGCTGGATCACCGCGGCCGGGGACGACCCGGCCGCGGTGGTCGTGACCCGTGAATCGGTGCGGCTCGCCCTCATCGCCAGTTTGCAGCACCTGCCGGCCCGCCAGCGCGCGATCCTCATACTGCGCGAGGTGTTGGCGTTCTCCGCGACCGAGACCGCGCAGATCCTGGGCACCACCGTGGCGGCCGTCAAGAGCGGGCTGCAACGGGCCCGGGCCCGGCTGTCCGAGCTGGATCCCGCCAGCGAGATCCTGCTCGCGCCGACCGACGACCGCGCACGGGCCCTCCTCGACGCCTACATCGCAGCCTTCGAACACTCCGACGCCGGCCTGCTGGAGCGGGTCCTGCGCGCCGACGCCACGTTGGAGGCGACGCCGTTCCGGCAGTGGCGGGCCGGGCGGACGCGGTGCATCGGCTTGCTCGAGGCGTACGTCCTGGGCAGCCCGGGCGACTGGCGGCTGCTCCCCACCACCGCCAACGGCCAGCCCGCCGCCGTGATCTACCGGCGCGGAGCGGACGGCGTCCTGCGGGCCGACGGCATCGTCGTCCTCGCCGCGACCGCCGAGGGGGTATCGCGCGTGGTCGCGTTCCACGATCCGACGCTGGTGACGCTGTTCGGTTTCGGGGACGCGCCGGACTCGCGGTCCGTCGTGACAGGGGTCTGATGTGACGGCGCATGACACACGACGGACCGCGCGTCGCTGAACCGGAGGGCGCGTCTCAGCGTCGGCACCGGCGCGGGCACCGCCTCACTGGCCGACGTTGCGCTCGTAATGCGCCCGCGCGTCGGAGGTCCGCATGGTTCCGTAGACCCTGAGCACTTCGGCGAGCCCGGGGTGAGCGGCGTCGAGCAGGCGGGCGGCATCCTCCAACTCCCCCGCGGTCGCCACGGCGCGCAGCAGGGCCTGTACGGCGGCGACCGGGTCGGCGCGCGGTGTCACAGCACCCTGATCGGAGCGGATAGCGTGCGTGGCAGTGGTCGTATTCGCCAGGGTCCCGCTCCCGCTCCCGGTGGCGCTCAGCGGCTCGGCCGCCAGCCGGGCCAGCTCGGCCGCGCGCTCCTGCGGCGGGCGGGCCAGGAAGCCCGGGTCGGCGGCCAGCTCGTCGAGCACGGCCAGCCGGGCCAGCACCGCCGGATTGCTGATCTTGGCGCGGGCGCCGGTCATCAGCTGCGAGACCATCGGGGCCGACAGACCCAGGACGTCGGCCAGCTGGGCCTGGGACAGAGTGAGGCGGCCCAGCAGGCGGCGGAACCGCTCGCCCAGCGGCTCGCCGTACCACTCCGTCTGCAGGGCGCGGTTGCGCTGCGTGACCGATGCGTTGTCCACGAACTCCTCGCCGGTTCTTGACGGCCCGCCGGAACGCGCCTAGATTTGCATTTGCAACTCTGCAAAGCAGGTATCTGCCTGCGACCCATTCTCGCATGCACACGCAAGATTGCAAACGTTAGGGGGACGGTGATGAGCGGCTTCCAGGCCTTGAAGGCCCTGCTGACCGCGATACTGCTGGGGGCGGTGGTGACGGCGGCGCTGGTGACGGCGCTGCCCTCGACGCCGGCCACGGCGTCGGACACCCAGCTGGCACCGGTGATGATGGTCCTGGACGCCTCCGGCTCCATGAAGGACCCGCTGCCGTCCGGCGGCACGAAGATCGACGCGGCCCGCAAAGCGGTGCACGACCTGGTCGGCAGACTGCCGGCCGACACCCGGCTCGGCCTGGAGACCTACGGCACCCACGACCTGCCGAAGGCGACCGGCTGCCAGGACGTCACGGTCCTGCGACCGCCCGGGACCCTCGACGCCCACGCGGTGGACGCCGCCGTGGACTCGATCACCCCCTCCGGCTGGACCCCCATCGGCCTGGCCCTGCAGACCGCCGCTAAGCAACTGCCGACCGCCGGGCCGCGCTCCGTCGTCATCGTCACCGACGGCGCCGACACCTGCGCACCCCCGGACCCCTGCCAGGTGGCCCGCGACCTGGAGACACAGGGCACCGACCTGCGCGCCTACACGATCGGCCTGAACGTCGACGACGCCACCCGCAACCAGCTGACGTGCATCGCCCAGGCCACCGGCGGCACCTACACCGACGCCCCCGACGCCGGCGCCCTGAACCTGGCCCTGAACCGGGTGACGCAATCGGCGATCCGCAACTTCCAGCCGACCGGCACCCCCGTCCTCGGCGCCGACACACCGGACCAGGCGCCCACGGTGACTCCCGGCCAGTACCTCGACACCCTGCGGCTGGACGGCAAGCTGAAGTACTACGCCATCACCATCCCGGCCGGCGACACGATGTACTTCTCCCGCACCCCGTCCTACCCGGGCTACAGCCTGGGCACCTTCCTGGGCTCGACCATCAAGCTGATCGGCCCGAACGGCGACGACTGCCACTCCGACTTCGGCGGCGACCTGGCCAGCCACGACGACGTGTCCCCGAAGGGCATCACCTGGCGCGGTGTCGCAGGCGACCTGCCGTCCCTGGCCCCCCAGGACTGCGCCCAACCCGGCCGCTACGTCATCGGCATGGCCATGGCGAACCCGGTCAACGGCAGCTCAGCAGGCGCGCCCGTCCCCGCCGAACTCCTCTTCGGCCTGGAACCGAAAGCCACCGACCCGGGCCCGGCGGCAGCGACCACCAAGACCACCTTCACCCCGCCATCCGGCACCACCCACCCGGTGACCGGCGGCGGCTCCTTCGGCACAGCGGCCACCCTGCCAGGCACCGGCCACTACGGCGACGTGCTGCAATACGGCGAGGACGTCTTCTACCGCGTCCACCTGAGCTGGGGCCAGGCACTGGCCTGGCGCGTGAACTACGGCCAGCCCGCCGACAACCGGACCGTCAACATCGAGGCGAAGACCTTCACCCCGGCACGCCAGGAAGTCGACGCCGACACCACCGCCTACATGGGCAGCCCGAACCAACTCCCCGGCCAAGGCGGCAACCACCCCGACGCCGCCTTCGCGACCTACCCGATCGAGTACCAGAACCGCGAAGCCGGCAACAACGGCACCCTGCAAGGCGAGTCGATCGACGGCTGGTACTACCTGGCGGTGAAGCTCGGCTACGGAGTCGGCGGCGGCGACCAGCCGGGCGGCGGCAACGTCCCGGTGACGCTGGACGTGTCGGTGACCGGCACCGCACAGCCGGGACCGAAGTACGACACCCAGGCGGCCCCCGGTTCAAGCGGCGGCACCGGCAACGCTGTGCAGATCTTCGGCGGCGCCGGCACTCCTGCCGCGACGGTTCCCAGCAACGACGCCAGCACGAGCATGAGCGCGACCGGCTCCAGCGGATCCGGCGCTCACCCGACGACGCCGACGGTGAACGTGGGCCTGAGCGGGGCATCGTCCAAGAAGTCGGACGGCGGCATACCGTGGGCGGTGTTCGTCCTGGCGCCGGTGGCGGTCGCGGCGTCGGTCGCGGCGGGGGTGTTCCTTCGGAAGGCGCGGCGGGCGGGGTGAGCGGTGGCGAAAGGTCTGTGCACCGAGCAGCCGGTCACCGCAGCACCAACACGATGGCGCCGATCGCGCTCACCGCCGCGAGTGCGGCGGCGAGGGCGGCCGCCAACAGCCAGCGGCGTTGGGAGTTCGCGGGGGTTGGCGAGGCGGCGGCGGTCGGCACCGGCAGGGAGCGGACGTGGTCGAGCGGTCCCGCGGCGGTAGTGGCGGTGGACGGTTGGAGGCCGTCTGCGGCGAGGCCGGGTGGGATCGAGGGAACGCGGAATTCGGCGCTCGTGATGTCGGGCCGGCCGATCGGCTCGCTTCTGGTCACAACCCGCACCGTCGTGGCGGACGCGCTGTCCACCCCGCCGTCCGAACCGCCGACTGCCCCGCTGTCCCCCGCACCAACCCCCGCCAACGTCACCGTCTCCGTCTCAGCCGCCGGCGAAGCCGGCCCCGTCGGCCCCCACCCCGACGGCAGCGGCCCGATCTGCTCGAAGACCTCGACCGGCTCGTCAGCATCCGGGATCATCGCCGGCGTTTGCAGCGGCCAGCCGGTCAGCAAATCGTCGAGATGCTGTAGCGCCTGACCGGCGGAGCGTGGCCGGTACGCCGGATCGGAGGCGGTAAGAGTGGTGAGCAGCGAAGACAGCGGCCCGGCCGTGCTGCCGATCATCTCGGTGCCGACCAGGCCGGCGGCGTAGAGGTCCTGAGCCACGCCCTGGTCGCCGCGTTTCAGCGACTCAGGGGCCATATAAGCTCGGGTGCCGACCACCATGAACGTGCCCGTGACGCGTGGACGATCAGGCGTCAGCACCAGCCCGAAGTCCGCCAGGCGGGCATGGGGCGCACCGGTGCCGGTCGGTTCCAGCAGGACGTTCGCCGGTTTGACGTCGCGGTGCACCAGTCCGGCGGTGTGGACGTGGTGCAGGGCCACCAGCAACTGCCTCAGGATCTCGGCTCCGTAGCGAGGCGGCAGGCTGCCGTGATCTCGCAGCAGCACGGCCAGCGAGCCGCCGCGGACCAGCGGCATCGCCAGCAGCACCTGCTCATCGTCAGCGGCCCAGGCGTAGGGCGTCACGACATGGGGGTGGTCCAGCCGCACGCCCTGCTCGAACACCGCGCGGACCAGCGTCGCGGCCTCCGGATGGCGGATCACCTTGGCCGCGCAGTAGCCGCGGGTGCGGCGGTCGAAGGCCCGCCACACCTCGCCCGCACCGCCGGCGCCGATGCGGTCGATCAGGACGTAGCGACCCGCGACGACCTCGGACACCCGCTTCCCCTCGCTTCCGGCGGCACAGCCATCGCTCAGCTTAGATCAGGCCGTCCAGACCGGTCTGCCCCTCACCCGGTGACACTCGCGACGCCAGTCTCAATGTGGCCGGTGGCCCGCCGACTCCACGCAGCATCGCTGCTCACCGTGACGGTGAAGTCATACCACCCGCCGTTATAAGCAACCGCGTTGAAGTAGTCTGCGACAGTAGCCCCCGCCGCCACCTGATACGTCCACGGCCCGTCGGTCCGGTAGTTCGTCGACGTGATCGTGAACGTAACCGCGCTCGTCCCGCCGTTCGTCATCTTGAACCACACCGCCTGCTTCCCGGTGTTCGGCGCGGGCGCGTAGTACGTACTCGCCTCCGCCGTGGCCCCACTCCCGTTCGCGTTGCCGACGAAACGCCGCAGGAAGCGGTTCGGCCCGACAACAGTCAGGTCGTACTGCCCGTTCCCGTAGTTGGCTCCGATGTTGAAGAAGTCCTTGACGCTGCCGTCAGTCCCGTTGCTGTACGGCCCCACGGTGTACTGCCACGGACCACCACTGCGATAAGCATTCGCATAAGCCGCGAAATGCGCCGCGGCAGTAGCCTGCGACCCCTGATTCGCCATCTCCAACCAGATCAGAATCTGCCCGTTGGCGTCGTACTCGACGCGATCCACCCACGCGTTCGGCTGATACGGCAACGCACGCGCCGGCTTCGTACCGCTCTCCTGCGTCGGCATCGCATTGCTCGCCGGAGCCGGGTTGACCTGCGTGTTGCAGAACGACTGCCCGATCACCGCGCCGGTCGCGGGCAGCGTCGGCAGCCCCGGCACCGGATTCGCGAAGTCGAACGCCCCCGTCAGGTCCCCGCACACCTGCCGCCGCCAGGCGCTGATGTTCGGGCACGTGGCCGGGGTCCCCAGCGCCGCGGTCCACGTCTCCAGGAACCGGATCACCGACGTGTGATCGTAGACCCGCGAGTCGACCCATCCGCCCCGCGTCCACGGCGACACCACCACCATCGGCACCCGGAAGCCCAGCCCGATCGGCGCCCCCTGCGTACTCTCCCCCGCCGTCCCGGACGGCGCGACCGGCGGCGGGACGTGGTCGAAGAACCCGTCGTTCTCGTCGTAGTTCAGGAACAGCACGGTGGAGTCGAACGTGTTCGCGTCGGCCGCGAGAGCCTGGATGATCAGGTTCACGAAGTGCGCGCCGTCGTTCGGCGGAGCGTCCGGGTGTTCGGAGAACGCCTGGTTGGCCACCACCCACGACACCTGCGGCAGCGTGCCGCCGAGCACGTCGGCCTTGATCGCCGCGGCGATGTCGTCGGGCGTGGAGCCGCTCGCCGCCGGAACCGACGACATGCCGCGCTGGTAGAGCGGGCTGGAGCCGGCGGCCCCGGAGAACTGCTTGAAGTACGCGAGCGCGTTGTCGCCGTAGTTGTCGTTAGCGTTCTGATACACCCGCCACGACACCCCGGCGCTCTGCAAAGCCTCGGCATACGTCTGCCACGTCAGGCCCGACTCCGAGCCGCCGTCATAGGCCGGGCCGCCGGCGCTCCCGCCCGGGTCGATCATGCCGGACCACAGGTAGGTCCGGTTCGGGCCGGTCGCGGACAGGATCGAGCAGTGATACGCGTCGCACACCGTGTAGGCGTCGGCGAGTGCGTAGTGGAACGGGATGTCCGACCGGTTCAGGTAGCCCATGGTCCGGTTGGAGTTCTTGGCGGAGATCCAGTCGTCCATCTTGCCGCTGTTCCACGCCGCGTGCTGCGTCGACCAACTGTGATCGAGCGAACCGTCGCATTGCGCCAGTTCCTCCTTGGTGGTCCCCCACCACCAGGTGTTGGTGTTCGACAGCTGCCACGGGTACTGCCGCCCCGATCCGTCCGGCTGGTTGAACACCGAGTACCCGCCGGAAAGCTGCACGGTCGCCCGGTCGGCGAACCCCCGCACGCCCTTCAAGCTGCCGAAGTAGTGGTCGAAGCTGCGGTTCTCCTGCATCAGCACCACGACGTGCTTGACGTCGCGGATCGTGCCGGTGGCGGCGGCCGCGGCCTGCGGCAGGGAGCCGGGCAGGCTCTCCAGGCCGAGGGTCGCGCCGAGCGCGGCGGCGGAGCCGAGGAAGGTGCGGCGAGAGACAGGCGCCACTGGGGGACCTCCTACTGGTCGGGGGCGCGGGCGATCAGACGCACGGGGAATATCGAGCCGCCGGATGTCCGGCGCCCTTGTACCAGGTAGCAGAAACGTGAAGCATTGTGAACAGTTGGTCCTGGTTTCCGGTCCTTGATTGGTCCTGTCCTGGCCACCGCCGGTGCGGTAAAGCTAGGGCGCATGTACTTCCAGCACGCCGAGGCCATCTGGTCCGAATACCCCGAACTGGTCGCCACCGCGATCACCGCGACCGGCATCACCCCCACCGCCGACGTCGGCGGGCAGGTGGAGCAGTTCCTCACGACGGCGCGGTCCCGGCTGGCCGGCGGCACCGAGTCCGACCTCCCGGAGATCAAGGCCTGGCGCCAGACCTTCTCGAAGATGGGCCTGAAGCCCACGCAGTACCGCTGCGCCTCCGAGGCGCTGCTCCGGCGCCTGCGCAAGGAGGGCGATCTGCCGCGCATCCACCCGCTGATCGACCTGTGCAACGCCGTCTCGGTCGCCTTCGCGATCCCGGTCGGGGTCTTCGATCTGGACGAGATCGCCGGCGGTCTGCAGGTCCGCCACGCCGACGGCGACGAGGACTACCTCACCTTCGCCGACAGCAGCGAGAACCCCGAGCCCCGCGAGGTGATCTTCGCCGACGAGGCCCGCCGCGCTCATGCCCGTCGGTGGTCGAACCGGCAGAGCGGCCGCTCGGCGGTGCGGGAGTCCACGTCCCGGGTGCTGATCGTCGCCGAGGCTCTGCACGGGTCGGCGGCCGAAGACGTGCCGGTTCTGATGAAGACGCTGGCCGACGCGGTCACCGCCACGTGGCAGGTGTCGACGAGGTCCGCGGTGCTGAGTGCGGCGGCGCGGCGGTTCGATGTCTGACGCCGGCTGACCGCTGCCGGAGCTTGCGCTGCCGGCCGACGGTCACCGGAGCGTCCGCTGCCGGCCGGCCGTCACCGAAGCGTCCTGCCACGAAGTCGCCGCCGCACACGAGAAACGGCCCCGCGGATCGCTCCGCAAGGCCGTCCTTCCCATTCTCCTCACCCTGTCAGGCTGCTCACCCCTTCATCGCGTAGTCGGCGAAGCCCTGCCAGTCGAGCATCACGCAGGGCTCGTCCCCGACCACCCAGGCGTCGTGGCCGGGCGCGACCTGCATGAACTCGCCGGGGCCGACGTCCGCCTCCTCGCCGTCGTTCATGACGATGTGCAGATGGCCGGAGACGCAGTAGCCCGTGTGGGCGGCCTCGCAGGTGTCGGTGCCGGCGATCGGCTTGACGTGCTCGGACCACTTCCAGCCGGGCTCGAACACCGCGCGGCCGACGCCGCCGTGGTCGAGGTCGACGAGGTCGACGTGGCCCTTGTCGCCCTCGAATTGGCGGGTTTCCTCGGGCATGTCGAGGCTTCTGTGCATGAGGCCTGTCATGAGTCCTCCCAAACTGCGTGGGGGCCGCGGCTAGTGCGCGACCGGTTCCTTCTCGTCCGCCAGGACGTCGCGCAGCTGCTCGCGGAACTCCGGGGTGTCGGTTTCGCCGTGGACCGCGACGGCGTGCATCACCGCGGCGTCCAGGACTTCCTGCTCTTCGCCGGCGATCGTCAGCGTGCAGCCGACCTCGCTGGGCCATTGCCGGCAGTCGGCCACTTTGCGTGTCATCGTGGGTCCCCCTTCATCAGGAGCCTTCACCGCCTCAACGGTGCGCCGGGGCGGACCACGCGGCCAGTCTCGCCCCGGGCTGCCGTTCCGGCGACCGCTGGTACTGCATTCAGGTGATGCGGGCCGCCCGGACGCCGTCAGAAGCCGATCGGCTCCCTGAGCAGCAGGACGGTGCCCCGGCCGGGCTCGGGTTCGGCGTTGAGGATGAGGACGCGGTTGAGGGAGCTGGGCACGCCGTAGACCTTCAGCGCGCGCTCGGTCTCCAGCGGGAGGCAGTGCTCCTCCACCCGGCGCAGTCCGGCGGCCACGTCCGGGACCACTTTCTGGGCGCCGACCACCCAGATCGCGCGGGCGGCGGCGCCGGCGTAGCCGGGCAGCTGGCTGCCGCTGGCCGAGCCGATCACCAGGGAGCCGGTCTCGGTGACGGCGGCGACGCTGCCCACGATGACGTCGGGGACGGACAGCGACCGCCAGATCTCGTCACGCTGCGTGGCCCGGTCCATGTGCAGCGACCGCGCCTTGACGGAGTCGTACCGGCCGCCGGCGTTGATGTCGTCGTCGATTCCGGACAGGCGGAGGGTTTCGCTCGCACCGGTGAACACCACGGCGCCTTCCGGGATCAGCTCCTCGATCCTCTTCCTCGCGGACGCGGCGTCGTCGAGGATCTCGACGGTGAAGCCGTGCTGCGTCAGTGCGGCAGCCGTCCGCTCCAGACGCTCGGCGGACGCGGGGCCGGTGAACTGCGGTGTCGTCATGATGTCTCCAAGTGGTGTGATCGTTTCACCAGAACCGACAACGCAGCCCCGCGGAATGTGAGGCGGCCGCAGCCTCACATTCGGACGCTCTGTCTTGTCGGTAGTGGTAGCGGCAATCCCCGACCGAAGGAGCCAGGCACCCCATGACCGACCAGCCCGATCCAGACCTCGCCTCGGTCATGGGCGAACGCCGCCAGCTGATCAACCTCGCCTACCGCCTCCTGGGCTCCCTCTCCGAGGCTGAGGACGCGGTCCAGGAGACCTATGCGCGCTGGTACGGGATGTCCGCCGAGCAGCGCGCCGCCATCGAATCCCCCGGCGCCTGGCTCACCACGGTCGCCAGCCGCGTCTGCTTCAACCTGCTGGGCTCGGCCCGCGCGCGCCGCGAGTCCTACGTCGGCGAGTGGATCCCCGAGCCGCTGCCCGAGCCCGCCGAGTGGGCCGGCGCCGGGCAGGGCGCGGCCGCGGCCGACCCCGCCGACCGCATCACCCTCGACGAGTCCATCGGCATGGCCTTCCTCGTCGTGCTGGACGCCATGACCCCGGCCGAGCGTGTCGCCTTCATCCTCCACGACGTCTTCCGTTATCCCTTCACCGACGTCGCCGAAGTGACCGGCCGCAGTCCCGCCGCCTGCCGCCAGCTGGCTTCCTCGGCCCGCCGCCGCATCCGCGCCGCGCAGTCCCCCACGACGCCCGCCGCGCGCCGGGCCCGAGTGGTCAAGGCGTTCAAGGCGGCCTGGGAGGCCAAGGACATCGAAGCCCTCGTCGGTCTGCTCGATCCGGAGGCCACCGCCGTGGCCGACACCGGGGGTCTGGCCATCGCGTTCGCCGAGCCGCTCGAGGGCGCCGAGCAGATCGCGCGCGGCTGGATCGAGATCGCCAAGAACCGCAAGGCCGGCATGTCGATTCTGGAGCGCACCGTCAACGGCCAGCCCGGCCTCGTCGCCGAACACGACGGCGTCACGGTGACGGTGTTCGCCTTCGACGTCACGGAGGACCGGATCAGGCGGATCTGGGTGATGCGCAACCCTGAGAAGCTTCGGCAGTGGACGAACGGGTGACCCGGAACCCCGCAAGCCGAGAACCCGAAAACCCGGAATCTCTAAGCCGAGTAAGCCACGGCCTCGACCTCACCGCTGCGCAGCCGGTTCCGCACGTTCGCGGCGTCCGGGTGCCCCAGCCGATCGAGCGTCCGCAGCGCCTGCCGCCACGCCGCGTCGGCCGCGGCGAAGTCGCCGACGGCGTGGTGGGCGTCGCCGAGGTAGGTCAGACCGGTCGCTTCGCTGTAGTAGTCGCCGCTCTGCCGGAACAGCCGCAGTGCCCTGCGATAGCACGCGACCGCGTTCAGGTGGTCTCCGAGGTGCCGGTGGATGTAGCCGAGGCTGTCCCAGGTGTGCGCCTGGCCGTATTCGTCTTCGGCGAGTTGCAGCAGGCCCAGAGCCAGCTGGCAGCACTCCAGCGCGCGGCCGTACTCGCCGAGCCGGGCGTGGTACCAGCCGAGGTCGTTGAGGGCGACCGCCTCGCCGCCGGTCCCTTCGCCGGTCTCCTCGTCGGCCGCTTCCCGGCACAGCCGCAGCGCCTGTTCGGAGTGTTCCAGCGCCTCACGGTCTCGGCCCGCCGCGCCGGCGATCCAAGCCAGGCTCTGGTAGCTGAGCGCCTGCCCCGCCGGATCGCCGACCCGCTCGAAGAGGCGCAACGCCGCGCCGATCGACCGCTGCGCCCCGGCCAGATCGCCCCGTCCCCGGTCGGCGAGCCCCAGTCCGCGCAGCGCGTGCGCCCGGCCGGCCACGTCGCCCGACCGCTCGGCGGCGGCCTGGGCGACCCGGTGGACGCGCGCCACGTCACGCCACAAGTTCCGGCGGTGCAAGAAGGCGGTGCAGACGTGCGCGAGCTGCCAGGCATGCCGGTCGAAGCCCGCATCGTGGGCCTGGCTCACCGCACGCACCAGGACCCGATGCTCAGCGGTGAACCAGCTCGACGCCTCGCGGTGGCTGCCGGGGTCGTTGACGGCGACGCCGGCGGACGCGGCTTCGGGGGTGAGAACCACCATGCGCGGCCCCAGTTGGGCTTCGGCCGCGTGCGCGCTGTGCAGGTAGTAGTCGAGGACACGACGCACCGCTTGGCGCTTGGCGGCCTCGGCTTCCTCCTCATCGGCCAGTTCGCTCGCGTAAGCGCGCAGCAGATCGTGGAACGTGTAGCGGCCGGGCACATGCTCGGTGATCAGGTTGGCCCGGCTCAGCTCCGCCACCAGCCGCCGTGCCCGCCCCACGGAAACGGCCGCCAGGCTGGCCGCCGCCCGCGCGTCCAGATCAGGGCCCGGATGCAGACCGAGCAGCCGGAACATCCGGGCCGCGTCGGTGCTGAGCGTTCGGCAGGACCATGAGAACAACGAGCGCAGGTCCGTCCCGGCGTCGCCGCCGTGGAGCACGTCCAGGCTCCCCGTCTCGGCGAGTTCGTCGGCGAACACGGCCAGCGGGAAATCCGGCCGGACGGCCATGCGCGCCGCCGCGATCGCCAGCGCCAGGGGGAGCCCGGCACAGCGTGCGGTGATCCGTTCCAGCGCCACGGGATCGCTGTCGGCCCGGTCGCTGCCCAGCCGCCGGACCAGCAGGTCGCGCGCCCGGGAGGTGCCGAGCAGGCCGAGCGCCAGGGGATCCGCGCCCTCGGCGGCGACCAGCGACGTCAGCGGGTCCCGGCTGGTGACGATGACCAGGCAGCCCGGCGCGGCCGGCAGCAGGGGCCGGACCTGGTCGGCGTCGTGGGCGTTGTCGAGCAGTATCAGGACCCGCTTGCCCGCCAGCAGGCTGCGATACAGCGCGGCCTGGGCCGCCAGAGCGCTGGGGATCGTCGCCGGTGGCACGCCGAGCGCGTCGAGGAAGCCGCGCAGGGCTTCTGACGGATCCGTGACGACGCCCCCGGCGTCGAAACCGCGCAGGTTCACGTACAGCTGGCCGTCGGGGAACGCGTCGGCGGCACGGTGCGCCCAGTGCACGGCGAGCGAGGTCTTGCCGACCCCGGCGGTTCCGGAGACGACGGAGATCGCCGGCGGGCCGGGACGGTCGAGCAGCGAGTCCAGCGCGGCGAGTTCGGCGTCACGGCCGACGAAGTCGCGAACGTCGAGCGGCAGCTGGGCCGGGACTTGGCCGGCGACGGCGGACGGGCCGGTCTGCGATGGGGACGTCTGGTCGCCGTCGGAACCGCCGGCCGAGGCGGCGACCGCCGTCAGCTCAGGATCCTGACGCAGGATCCGCAAGTGCACGTCGACCAACGCCGGCGACGGCTCCACGCCGTGTTCGGCGATCATCGCGGCCCGGGCGTCCCGGAACGCCGCCAGCGCTTCGGCCTGCCGCCCGGACCGGTACAGCGCGGTCATCAGCTGCCCCCACATCCGCTCCCGCAGCGGATGCGCCCGCACCAAGTCCTCGACGTCGGCGGCGACGCGGCTCTCGAGCCCCAGCGCGAGCGCGGCGTCGTTCCGGTCTTCGAGCACGGTCAGCCGGAGCCGTTCCAGCCGGGCGGCCTCGCCGCGCAGCACCGGCATGTCCTCGAACTCCGCCAACGCCGCGCCCCGCCACAACTGCAACGCCTCGGTCAGCTCCTCGAACGCGAGCTGCGCGCGGCCACCGGCCAACGACCGCCGGCCCGCCTGCGCCAGCCGCTCGAAGCGGAGCGAGTCGACGGCGTCGCAATCGACGTGCAGCAGGTAGCCGGGCGGCCGGGTGAGCAGGACGTCGGGCGTCTGTGTCAGGGCTTTGCGCAGCCGCGACACGTACGTCCGCACCGTCCGCGCGGCGTCCAGCGGAGCACGTCCGTCCCACAGATCGTCGACCAACGCCGTCAGACTCACCGTCCGCCCGGCGTCGACCACCAGCCGAGCGAGGACGCCGCGGACCCGCGGTCCCCCCAGGTAAACCACGTGTCCGTCCGCGGCGGCCTCGAACGGGCCGAGCAGCCGGAATTCGAGTCGATCTGTCCCCGCAGGCCTCGAAGCCATCGGCCATCCCCCTCCCCCGCCTCCAGGATGGACCCGCACGCGGCCGCTCGGCATTGCGAATCGTGCACTGAGGGCTTGCCGTGTGTGCACCTTCACGTCACGCACTGTCGACGGACTGCAATCGGGCTGTCGACGGGTGTTGCGACAGTAGGCGCCGTGAGCAGTCATGACGTCGGCCGGTGCGGGCCGGGCTGGCCGCTGGTCGGCCGCGATGAGGAGATACAGGCGATCGAATCGGCCTTCCGACGTGCCGGAACGTCAGGGGTTGTCCTGACGGGGGGCCGTGGTGTCGGGAAGAGCCGGGTCGCGGCCGAGGCGGCCCAGCGGCTCGAAGCCGGCGGATGCCGGGTGGTGCGGGTCGATGCCCGGCGGGCACTGAGCGGGACACCGTACGGGGCGATCGCGCACTTCGTCCCCGGCGAGAACACGCAAGCCAGCGTCCTGTCCCGGCTGATCTCCCGGCTCAAGACCGCGAACGTCGGCGCGGGACGCGTCGCCGTCGTGCTCGACGACCTGCACCTGCTGGATGAGGCCTCGGCGGCGGTCATCGCCGAACTGGCCGCGCGCCGGTTCGTGTTCGTGATCGGCACGGTGGCGCTCGGCGGACACGTGCCCGAGGCGTTCACGCCGCTGTGGAGCGGCGGCCGGCTGCTCACCGTCCCGATCCGGCCGATGCCGGCCGAGGCGATGGACCGGCTGATCGCCACGCTGCCGGGAGTCCGCCGGGACGCGGTGGCGCGGCGCCGGCTGGCGAAGGTGACCGGACGGAATCCGTTGGCGTTGCAGGCTTTGGTGGAGATGCTCCCCGGCCAGGGCCTGGCCGGCCGGTGGCTGGCGGAGGCCGGGCCGGCGGTGCGTGCGGTCGTCGAGGTCGTGGCGTGCGCGGATCCGATGCCGGTGTGGCTGCTGGAGAAGCTGATGCTGCCCGAGGCGATCGACGCCGCCGAGCAGGCCGGCATGGTGCGGATCGGGAATGCCGCCGGCAGTAGCGGCGATGACGGCGGCACCGGAGCGCTGGTCCGCGTCGCGCCGCCGCTTTCGGCACCGTTGGTTCGGTGCTTGCTGACGACCAGCGCGCTGCAACGCATCTATCGGACGCTGGTCGCAGCGCTTCTGAGCGAACCGCTGGATCGTGACGGGATACTGCGCGCGGGCGAGTGGCAGTTGCGAGCGGCGATGACGATCCGGCCCGATTGCTTCCTGCCGGCCGCACGGGAGGCTCTGCGTCGGTGGGAACTGCCAATGGCAGCGGAGTTGGCCCAGGCGGCTCGGGAACAGTGTCCTGAGTTCGCTGCGGACCTGCTGTATTGCCGGGTGCTGTCGTTGCAGGGTGAGAATCAGCGCGCCTTGGACGCCATGCCGAACCAGCCGTCGGACGGGACAGAGCAGGCAGCGCAATGGGCCGAACTCGCCGCTGAGATCCGCTACTTCGGGTTGGGGCAGCCGGGCTTCGTCGCGGAACGGATCTTGGACGGCGTCGTCGGTGGCCAGGACGCGCACCGGGCTGCCGGTCTGCGAGCCTGGATCCATCTGGCCGAGGGACGCAGCTGGGAAGCCTTGTCGGCGGCGCGCGGAACACTAACCGCCTCCGCCTCCGATTCCGGCGCTCGGGCACGGGTGTGGGCTGCTGAGGCCGGTACGGCGGCGGCCGCGCTGGCGGGCAGGGTCGCTCTGGGCAAGGCTCTGGAAGCCGACGGGCTGTCCACCGGTGAAACCTCGCCGACCTGGGCGACCGCGCAGCGTGGCTATGGAGCTTGTCTGGCTCGTCTGTTCAGCGGCGATCTCGCCTCGGCACAGCAGCTGTCGGACCAGGGCTTCGAGGACGCTGTCGCCGCGGGCGCGAAACCGATCGCCGGTATCTGGGCCGCGCTGCGGGCGTCGGTGGCCAAGGCACGAGGACAGGTGAGGACGGCCTGCTCGCTGTTGGAAGAAGCGCTGCTTCTGCTGCCCCGCGAGGGGTGGGGCGGGTTGCGGACTTTGTGCGCGACGGAGTTGGCCGGGGTAAGCGCCATGACCGGCGGCAGTGCTTTCGCCGGCGAGTGGCTGACCCGCACGAATCGGAGTGCCGCCGTCCACGCGATGTTCGAACCCTGGGTCGAGCTCAACCGTGCCTGGGCCTTCTCCGGCGTCGGGGACCTGCCTCGGGCGGTCGAGGCGTGCCACCGGGCTGCCGTGCTGGCTGCTGACTGCGGCTTTCTCGCGCTTGAGGCGTCGGCTCTGTACGACGTGGCGCGCCTGGGTGCCGCGAACGCGGTCTATCGGCGCTTGGCCGAGCTGACGCATCTGGTCGAGGGAGACACCGTGCGCGTCATGGCGTCTGCGGCGAAAGGATTGGCATGCCGCGACGAGGAAGCACTCGTCCGTGCCGCAGAAGCCTTCGACAAACTCGGCTACAGACTTCTCGCCGCCGAGACTGCCACAGCGGCGTCCTACGCACGGCGTCTACACGGCCGGCAGGCATCAGCCGCGGTGCTGCACGAACGTGCCGAGGCGCTGGCCGCAGGCTGCGAGGGTGCCCGTACGCCGCTGCTGGACCGCTGGCGGCTTCATGCCCAGCTCACGCCGCGCGAACGGGAAGTGGTGCTGCTGGCTCCGACCTCCACGACGCCACAGATCGCGGCCCGCCTGGGACTGTCACCGCGCACGGTGTCGAACTACCTCCAGCGCGCCTACGACAAGTTGGGCTTGACCGGCCGTGCGGACCTGCGGGTCTTCCTGGGCTACCGGCTCAGCGGCGCCGAGATCGGACCCGCGGACTGCTGAGCGGCCGCCGCCGCGAGCAGCCAGTAGGCGTCCGCGTCGAAGGCGCCGGCCGCCGGATCCCGGTCCCCGCCGACTTCCCGGCTCGGCGCCGCCGCGAGCAGCCAGAACGCGTCCACGTCGAAGGCGCCGGTCGCCGGTCGCCGATCGCCAGTCGCCGGCCGCCAGTCGCCGGCCGCCAGTCGCCGATCGCCAGTCGCCGATCGCCGATCGCCGATCGCCGGCCGCCGGCCGCCGGATCCAGCTTCCCGGGCGACCGGCCCGGCGATGTCCCATCGCCGTTGCCCACTTCCTCACCACCCGATGGGTGCCGCCCGGTCCGCCGATCGGACCGGCGTGGACGGCGGTTCTCCGCACCCCGTCAGACTCCGGTCAGCAACGAGTCGATCTCCTCGATGCGGCTGCCGGACCGCCGGCTCGCGAGCAGGTCGGCCTGGCCGCGGTCGCGGTCGCCCATGCCGAGGAAACACAGGCCGCGGTGATACAGCAGCTCCGGTATATCCGCCTCGGGCAGCATCAGGGCCCGATTGAAGTCGGCGAGCGCTGATGCCGGGTCGTCACAGGCCACATAGCCGATGCCGCGGTTGAGCAGCAGCTCCGGATCCGGCTCCGACAGCTCCAACGCCCGCGTCAGGTCCGCCACCGAGCGGCCCGGATCGGAGAGCTCGAACAAGGCCACCGCGCGGTTCACCAGCGCCGCCGGATAGTCCGGGTCGAGTTCCAACGCGGCGTCGAAGCAGACCACGGCCTGCGCCGGGTCGTCGGCAGCCAGATGGATCATGCCGCGCACGCAGTACAACCTGGCGTCAACGGTGAACTGGCCCATCGCCCGTTCCGCGTCGGCGGCGGCATCCTCCAGACGGCCGGTCTCGAGGAGCAGTTCGGCGCGGCTCAGCAACGTGTCGCTCTTGTCGGGTTCCATATCCAGGACGTAGTCGAAGTCCGCCAGCGCCTCGGCATAGCGGCCGAGTCCGGCCAGGGCCGCGCCGCGGTCGTGGTAGAGCTCGACGAAAGGCGGCCCGAGTTCGGCGGCGCGGTTGTAGTCCTCGACCGCTGCCTCCAAGTCGCCGCGCTGCCGTGAGAGTGCGGCCCGCTCGGACAAGTAGTCGGGGTTGTACGGATCCATCTCCGAGAGTTTGGTGAAAGCCGCGTGGGCCTCCGCCGTGTCGCCCAGGGCGGCGAGCAGTCGTGCTCGGCTGTAGGACAGCTGCGACCGGTGCAGCAACCACTCATCCGGCCCGAAATGGCCGTCGCCGCGCGCGATCGCGCCCTCGACGAGTTCCAGAGCACGCGCCGCGTTGCCTCGGTGCATCTCGATCAGGGCCAGGCCGTCATCCTGGAAGCCGCTGTGGATCATGCGGTCGCGCTCGTCGGGCAGGCCGTTCGCGATGACGAGGGCCGTGTTCTGATATTCGAGCACTTCGTCGTGGTCCCGTGGCGTGGCGCATCGCGTGGCGATCATCGCCAGGAAGTGGCTGGCCGTCATGTGAATGGCGGGGTGGGTGTAGCGGCGCCGCATCTCCCTGCACAGCCCGGCGGCCTCGTGGAGGCGGCCCAGGCTCATCGTCTGGGCGATCAGGATGGCGGTGAACTTCCGGTAGGCGACGGCATCTTGGTCGGGATCGGCGAGCGCGCGCCCCCGTTCGCACATGTCCGCGGCGGCAGACCGGAACCCCATGACCGACAGGTACTCGGCAGCCGTCTCGACAGCGGCCAGCCCCTTCCCGTGCGGGTCGTTTCCGCGCTCCCGGTGGTATACGAGTGCTGCGACGCGGATGCCCCAGCTCGCGGCGGCTTCGAGTGCTTCGGCGCGGCGGTCGTGGCGGGCGGTCCGGTCGCCGGCGCCGAGCGCCATGTAAGCGGCGTAGGCAGCCGGGTCGTCGCTCGTCCCGTCCGACGCGATGTACTCCGAGGCGAGTTCCTCGACGGAGCGCAGGGCCTCTTCCCGCCGCACGGGCGCGTATTGCCATTCGGTGTAGTCGGCCAGCACTGCGGTGAGCGCGGGTTCCAGCGGGCTGGTGCCGTCGGTGCCGACGGAGAGGGGCCACAGCCCCGAATCGACCCGCCGGAGGAACAGCGCGATGAACTCCTGCGTCGTGGGCTCGGCCCGGTGCACGTCGTCGAACGCCAACTCCGGCGGCTTGGAACCCGTCTGGCGCAGCCGCTGCGCGTATTCGCGCAGGAAGGTGACGATCCCCTGCGAGAGGTTCCGCGGCATGGCCTTTCCCTGCCAGAGCGTGCGTTCCACGAACGGCGCGTCCATCGCCAGGGTCCGGGGTGCCGGGCCGATGAGCTCGGCCAGTTCGGGAATCGCCGCCAGGAGCTCCATCCGGTGGTGACCGACCAGCTCCGGCCAGCGCTGGTTCGCTTCGGGCAGTACGGCGGTCAGGACGGTGTCGACTCCGGTGTAGGGACCACGCAGGCCCTTGTTGCAGGAGGCGAAGATGCTTCCGGGCCGGTCCAGGAAGGGGCGGCGGTCGCGGGCGCTTGCTCCGATGATGTTCAGGTGGGAGTACTGGTCGGACCGGTCGAGCATCGGGGTCCCTCCTTCGGGCGATGACCAGCTGGGGTTTGCGTCCGGAGCCACCTGCACGCCCGGATGGCACGGGACGGCCCGGCGCCCCACGGTGGGCCGGGCCGCCCGATCCTTCAGCGGTCCATCAGCCAGGCCGCCTCGGACTGGCTGATGGAACCTGCCAGTAGAAGCATTCAAGGAATATCGGGGCACCGATAGAGCAAACCGGTTACTCTGCCGCACGCCGGCGGCCGCCCGGCCGGGAACAGCGGTTTCGCCGCTTCAGAAACCCCCACCCTTAGTGACAGGGGGCTGACAAGAGGCTGCGGATCAGCTCGCCGAGGGGTCGGCTTCCTCAGAGTCCTGCAGCATGTGTCGCAGATCGCCGACGTCCAGCGCCGGGCCGCTCAGCACGGCCTTGGCCACGCCGGCCCGCAGGCCCGCGATCAGCAGGTCGGCATGGCGGTGTGCGAACTCGTTCTGGGCCTGGTCGCTGAACGGCCCCGGCAGCGGCTGGGACAGGCGGACCAGGAGCAGGCCGACGTCGGCGAAGGCGGCGTCCGGCCGCAGGCTGCCCTCGGCGCGGGCGTCTGCCAGCAGGTCCTCGACGAGTTGCGCGGACTTGGTGCGGGCCGCCTTGAGCCGCGGCTCCTCCAGGTCCAGCGCGCCCAGCAGGGCCGGGATCACCGCCGAGGTGCGGATCTCCAGCACCGCGTGGATGTAGGCGGCGAGCGCGTCGAACGGCTCCGGGTGGTCGCGCCGGGCCTGCTCCACGGCCTCGATGGTCGAGGTCAGCGCGTGCAGGACCACGGTGTGCATGAGGGTGCCGCGGTCGGCGAAGTGCCGGTAGAGCGTGGCGATGCCGACGTCGGCGCGGCGGGCGATCTCCTCCAGCGAGGCGTTCGGGCCGCGTTCCACGAACACGTCGCGAGCCGCGTTCAGCAGCCGCTCCTGGTTGCGGCGGGCGTCGGCTCGCATCGGGACCCCTCTCGCCGTCTCGTCGTCGCGACCAGTCTAGCAGTAGACGGAGGGCACCCCTTCGGTTATATTCGGAGGGAACCCCTTCGTTTATGGGAGGTGTCGATCATGACCGACACGACACTCGAGATCCCGGCCAAGGCCCAGCCCGCCCGCCACCGCACGGCCCTCGCCGTCATCGCCTCGGCCCAGCTCATGACCGCGCTGGACGCCACGATCGTGAACATCGCGCTGCCGTCGGCGCAGCAGGCGCTGCGCTTCGACGACAGTCAGCGGCAGTGGGTGGTGACCGCCTACACCGTGTGCTTCGCCGGGCTGCTGCTGTTCGGCGGCCGGGTCGCCGACGTCTTCGGGCGCCGCCGCACCTTCCGGCTCGGGCTGACCGGCTTCGGCCTGGCCTCGCTGCTGGCCGGCCTCGCTCCCGGGCTGCCCCTCCTGCTCGCCGGACGCGCGTTGCAGGGCGGGTTCGCCGCGCTGATCACCCCGAGCGTGCTGTCGCTGCTCGCGGTCACGTTCACCGAGCCGCGCGAGCGGGCGCGGGCGTTCGCCGTCTACGGCGCCGTGGCCAGCAGCGGGGCGGCGGCCGGGCTCCTGCTCGGCGGCGTCATCACCGAGTACGCCAGCTGGCGCTGGTGCCTGTTCGTGAACGTGGCGCTGGCCGCCGTGCTGCTGATCGCCGGCCGCCGGGCGCTGCCCGATCCGCCGCCGACGCCGGGAGCCCGGCTGGACGCGGCCTCCGCGGCCCTGGCCACCGGCGGACTCGCCGCCGTGGTGCTGGGCTGCGGACAGGCGGCGCGCGCCGGCTGGTCGTCGCCGAGCGTGATCAGTGCGCTGATCGGCGGAGCCGTCTTGCTGACCGCCTTCGCCGTACGGCAGGCGCGAGTGAAGGATCCGCTGTTGCCGCTGCGCATCCTGGCCGACCGCAACCGGATCGGGGCGTGCCTGGCGGTCGGGACGGCGGTCGTCGGGGCGTTCGGGATGTTCCTGCTGCTGACCTACCACCTGCAGGTCGTGCTGCACTACTCCCCCGCGCGCGCCGGCGTCGCCGTGCTGCCGATGGCGCTGGCCAACGCGGTCAGCGGCTACCAGTTGGGCAACCGGCTGGCGCCCCGGGTACCGGCCCGCGTGTTGATCACGACCGGGCTGCTCATCGCGGCGGCGGGCCTGCTGCTGATGACGCGGCTGACGCCGGACAGCGGCTACCTGATGCCGATCCTGCCCGCCGAGGTATTGGTCGGCGTCGGAATGGGCACGTTGTTCCCGCCGGCGTTCCAGCTCGGGATCCGCGGCGCGACCCAGCGCGACGCCGGGGTGACCTCGGCCGTGGTCAACGCCGCCACCCAGGTCGGCAGCTCGGTCGGCACCGCGGTGCTGAACACGCTGGCGGTGAGTGCCACGGCGGCGTACCTGGCCTCGCACGCGGCCGGGCCGTCGGCGCACCAGGCGGCGCTGGTGCACGGCTACGCGAGCGCGACGCTGTGGGCCGCGGTCCTGCTGGCGGTGATGGCCGCTTGCACCTACGCCCTCATCAGAACCGGCACGAACACCGCGAACACCGACACCACCAAGGAGATCTGATGTCCATCCAGCTGAACCACACCATCGTCCGGGCCCGCGACCACCACGCCTCGGCGGAGTTCCTCGCCTCGATCCTCGGTCTGCCGGTCGGTGAGGACGTGGGGCACTTCGCTCCGGTCGTGCTCGCCAACGACGTCACGCTCGACTACATGACGGTCGCCGATCCGCAGCCGCAGCACTATGCGTTCCTGGTGAGCGACGCCGAGTTCGACGCCGCGTTCGCCCGGATCAAGGAGCGGGGCCTGTCCTACTACGCCCAGCCGGGAGGCGGCGGGCGCGGTCAGATCTACACCCGCTCCGACAGTCGCGGGGTCTACTTCGACGATCCCGACGGCCATGCCATGGAGATACTCACCCGCGTTCCATAGAAATCAGGGGGCGGATACGGTCCCGGCCGCGGCCGGCCGAGGCCGCCGCGGCGGGGACCGGCACGCCGCCGACCGGCGCCCGCCACACCTCCCTCCGGCTCACCCGCGACCTGCCGGACCATGCATTTCGTCACCGCGCATGACAGGATCGGCGCGTGCTGATCGCGATGTTGGGGCCGCTGGAGGTCCGCACGGACGCCGGCGTCCCGGCCGAGGTGCCCGGGGCCCGGTTGCGCGGCCTGCTGATCGCGCTGGCGCTGCGGCCCGGGCACGTGGTGCCGAAGGCGTCGCTGGTGGACTGGATCTGGGGGGAGAACCCGCCGGCCGACGCCGCGAACGCGTTGCAGCGCCTGGTCTCCCGGCTGCGCAAGGCGCTGCCGGACGCGCCGATCGAGGGCCACACCGACGGCTACCGCCTGGTCGCGGACCCGGACGCGGTGGACGCCGTGCGGTTCGAGGAACTCGTGGTGGCCGCGCAGGCCAGTGCCGGCGACGTCTCGGCGCGGGCGCGGCTGCTGCGGGAGGCCATGAACCTGTGGCGCGGGGCCGCGATGCAGGACGTCGGCTTGCAGGACAGCGGCGCGTTCGAGGCCGCGGCGGTGCGCCTGGAGAACCTCCGGCTGGCCGCCGCCGAGGAGCGGTTCGACGCCGAGCTCACACTCGGGCGCGGCGCGGGCCTGGTCACCGAGCTGACCGACCTGGTGGCGGCGCATCCGGTGCGGGAGCGGCTGGCCGGGGCGCTGATGCGGGCCCTGGTCGCCGCCGGCCGGGACAGCGAGGCGCTGGTGGTCTACCAGCGCACGAGGGAGGCCCTGGCCGACGCCCTCGGCGTGGATCCGTCGCCGGAGCTGGCCGCGCTGCACGTCTCCCTGCTGCGCGGCGAGCTGGTGCGCCGCGAGGAGCCGCGCACGTCGAACCTGCGGGCCGAGTTGACCAGCTTCGTCGGCCGGGACGCCGACGTCGCGGCGGTCCGCGGCCTCGTCGCCCGGCACCGGCTCACCACGGTCACCGGCCCCGGCGGCGCCGGCAAGACCCGGCTGGCCGAGGAGTCCGCGCACACCCTGCTCGGCACCCTGCCGGACGGCGCCTGGCTGGTGGAACTGGCCGCGATCAGCCCCGACGGCGACGTGGCGCAGGCCGCGCTGTCCGGGCTGGGCCTGCGGGACGCCCTGCTCGGCGACGCCGACCACGCCGGACCGGCCGACCGGTTCGTCGCCGCGGTCCGGGACCGCGAGATGCTGCTGATCCTGGACAACTGCGAACACGTCATCGAGGCCGCGGCCCGGTTCGCGCACCGGGTGCTCGGCGAATGCCCCCGGCTGCGCATCCTGGCCACCAGCCGCGAACCGCTGGGCATCATCGGCGAGGCGCTGTGGCCGGTGGAGCCGCTGCCGCTGCCCGGCACGGCCGGCGGACCGGCCGAGATCGAGGCCTCCCCGGCCGTCCGGCTGTTCCGCGACCGGGCCCAGGCGGTGCGCCGGGACCTGGCCGACGACGCCGCCACGCTGGCCACCATGGCCCGCGTCTGCCGCGCGCTGGACGGCATGCCGCTGGCCATCGAACTGGCGGCGGCACGGCTGCGGACCATGTCGGTGGAGCAGCTGGCCGACCGGCTCGACGACCGGTTCCGGCTGCTGACCGGCGGCAGCCGGACGGCGCTGCCGCGCCACCGCACGCTGCGCGCGGTGGTGGACTGGAGCTGGGAGCTGCTGAGCAGCCCCGAACGCAGGGTACTGCGACGGCTGTCGGTGTTCGCCGGCGGGGCGAGTCTGGAGGCCGCCGAGCAGGTGTGCGCGGACCGCGACGCGTCCTCGCGGCAGGTGGGCGGCGGGACCGGCTCGGAGGCCGGAACCGCACAAGCGACGGGAACCGGCGACAACAGCGCGGGCACGCGGCTCGGGGGGACTACGAACTCTGAGAAGGTCGGGCCGACCGGCACCGGCGTCGGCACCAGCACCGGCGTTTTCGGCACTGGCACCAGCGTTTCCAGCACCAGCACCGACACCGATGTCTCCGCCGACGCCGTCACCCCGGACCACGTCCTCGAACTCATCACCGCGCTGACCGAGAAGTCGCTGCTGGTCACCCGCGGCGAAGGCGCGCCCCGCTACCGCATGAGCGGCACGGTCAAGGAGTACGCGGCCCTGCGCCTCGCCGAAGCCGGGGAGTCCGAGGCGGCACGGCAGGCGCACCTGGCGTACTTCACCGAACTCGCCGAGACCGCCGAGCCGCGCCTGCGCCGCGCCGACCAGCTGACCTGGCTCGCGGTGCTGGAAGCCGAGCACGACAACATCACCGCGGCGATGCGCGGCGCACTCGCCGCCGGGCAGGCGCAGCCGGCCATGCGACTGGCCGCCGGCGCGGGCTGGTACTGGTGGCTCGGCGGACACCGGGCCGAGGGCATCGAACTGCTCACCGCGGCCTGCCGGCTGCCCGGCACCGTGACCGCCGAGGTGCAGGGCACCGTCTACGCGCTGCTGACCATGTTCGTCAGCGGTGGCCGGGGCGACCAGAACGTCGCCGCCGAATGGATCCAGAAGGCGTACCGGGTCGACAACCCGGCCGGAGCGACGCGACATCCCGGAATGGCACTCGTCGAGCCGCTGATGCGGATCCTGGAGGACCCGTCCTGCGCGCTGGACGCGTTCGAGCCGCAGCTGCGGGACCCGGACCCGTGGGTCCGGGCGCTGGCCCGGCTCCAGATGGGCAAGATGCGCGTGCTCTTCGGCCACGGCGGCCGGGACGCCGACGCCTACCTGGAGGCCGGACTCGCCGAGTTCCAGGCGATCGGCGAACGGTTCGGGATCTCCTTCGCGCTGGCCGAACTGGCCGAGCGGCTCGCGATGCGCGGCGAGTTCGCGCGGGCCTGCGAGCTCTACGAGCAGGCGGTCGTGGTGGTCACCGAGGCCGGGACGGTCGAGGACGTCATCCGGATCCGGGCGCGACTGGGGCTGCTGTACTGGATGGTCGGCGACCTCGACGCCTGCGCCGCCGCCTTCGCCGAAGCCGAACGGAGCGCCGAGCAGGTCACCTGGCCCAGCGCGCTGGTGGAACTGGCCTTGGCGAAAGTGGAGGTCGCGCGGTGGGAAGGCCGCGCCGACGAGGCGCGCCGCCAACTCGCCGCGGCGGAGACGTTGATCGGCGACCAGGCGCAGGAGCCGAACTATCGCGCGCTGCTCCACGACCTGCGCGGCTACCTCGCCGACGACCTCGACGAGGCGCGCGCCCAGCGGGCCGCCGCCGTCCGGGCCGCCCCCGAGGCCGGTCACGCGCTGCTGACCGCGGCGGTCCTGGTCGGCGTCGCGGACCTGGCGCTGCGCCTGGACCGGCCGGAGCAGGCGGC
>JABFXP010000710.1 GCA_013361685.1 Catenulispora sp. | reverse complement strand
GCGATGCCGACCCGCCCGGCCGGTGCCGCCGGCACGGCCGGCGCCGGGGACCCGACCCAGGCCGTCCCGGCCCAGCCGCGCGGCTACGGCGAGCACACGACGATGCGCGCCGAGGAGTCGACCCAAGCGATCCCCGCCACATCGGGGCGGAACGCGGAACCGGACGCCGGTCTCGCGCAGTCCTATCCCCCGGCATTCGAAGACCGAGAAGACGACGACGAGCAGACGCGGCCCGCCGCGCCCGGCGAGGACGTGCCGGATGAGGCGCCGGAGCGGCCGAGCCCGTCGGAGCGGAGGTACGGACCGTGAACCAGCCGATCAGGCGGGTGGCCTTGTTCTGCTTCCTGCTCATCGTCTCGCTGCTGGTCAGCTCGAACTACCTGCAGGTGGTGAACGCCGACAGCTACAAGGCCCGGCCGGGCAACATGCGCACCGTCTACGACGCGTTCGCCTACCCCCGCGGCCAGATCACCACCGCCGACGGCACGATAATCGCCGGCTCCAAGCTCTCCGGCGGCATCACGCTGAAATACCAGCGCACCTATCCGCAGGGCTCGGCCTACGGCAACATCACCGGGTACAAGTCGCCCACCTACGGCGCCACCGACCTGGAATTCGTCCTGAACAAGTACCTGCAGGGCACCGACAGCTCGGAGTCCGTGGCCAACTTCATGGACACGCTGACCGGCAAGGACAAGAAGGGCGGCGACGTCCAGCTCACCCTGCAGAACTCGGTGCAGCAGGTCGCGGTCAACGCGCTGAAGGAAAAGCAGGGCTCGGTGGTGGCGCTGGACCCGACCACCGGCGCGATACTGGCGATGTACTCCAGCCCGTCGTTCGACCCCAACGCCATCTCCTCCAACGACGGCGACACCGCCAAAGCCGCGGGCGAGACGCTGGACAAGGACAAGCGCAAGCCCAACCTGAACCACGCCACCCAGGAGATCTACCCGCCCGGGTCGATCTTCAAGGTCATCACCGCCGCCGCGGGCCTGGACACCGGCAAGTTCACCGAGAGCGACTCCACCGGCGCCGACGCGCGCCAGTGGCCGCAGAACAGCACCGGCTACACCATCCCCAACGAGGGCAACGTGCCCTGCAACGGCACCGACCTGAAGGCGGCGCTGGCCCAGTCCTGCAACTCGGTCTACGCCTACGTCGGCACCCAGCTCGGCGCGGCGACGATGTCCGAGTACGCCCAGCGGTTCGGTCTGAACAACCCGGGGCTGAAGATTCCCACGCCGGTGTCGGCCTCGCACTACCCGACCCCGGACAAGCTGGCCGGCAACATCAACGCCCTGGCCCAGGCCTCGATCGGGCAGGGCGACACCTCGCTGAGCCCGCTGCAGGCGGCGATGATCGCCGCCACGGTGGCCAACGGCGGCACCCTGATGCAGCCGTACCTGGTGGACAAGGAGACGGCGCCGAACGGGCACGTCACGTACAAGGGCCAGGACCACCGGCACGTGCTCAGCCAGGTCGTGAGCCCGCAGACCGCGGCCCAGCTGGACGACATGATGCAGAACGTGGTCGCCAACGGCACCGCCAAGGGCCTGGGCATCGACGGGGTCAAGGTGGGCGGCAAGACCGGCACCGCGCAGCGCGCCAGCACCGAGAACCCGCTGGCCTGGTACATCACCTACGGCTCGGTGAACGGCAAGTCCGTCGCGGTCGCGGTGCTGGTCCAGACCGACAACCCGAAACTGCGCGACGACATCAGCGGCAGCGGCTACGCCGGCCCGATCGCCAAGGCCGTGCTCGAAGCGGCACTGGGGGTGGGGCAACACTGACGCTGCCGGACTCGCGGGCGCACGCGCCGTCGCAGGTCCGGCACGGTGCGTGCGTGCCGCCGGCCGGTGCCGGAGGTTTTCCGCACCGCGGGTCTGGCGCCGGAGCGGGTTCGGGGGATACTGCCGGAAGCACGATTTCGACTGAGACCGATTTCAGACCGTCTCCCCACTTGGGCGGCGTTCGACGAGCTGGAGCGATGAGATGTCCGGAACCTACCCCGGCGCGGAGCAACCGCGGCGGCTAGGGGACAGGTACGAGCTGGGCGCGGTACTGGGCCGCGGCGGGATGGCCGAGGTCTTCATGGCCCGGGACACCCGTCTGGGCCGCACCGTCGCCGTCAAGACCCTGCGTGCCGACCTGTCCCGGGATCCCACGTTCCAGGCCCGGTTCCGGCGGGAGGCGCAGTCCGCGGCCTCGCTGAACCACCCGGCGATCGTGGCGATCTACGACACCGGGGAGGACTTCGAGAACGGGGTCTCGGTCCCGTACATCGTGATGGAGTACGCCGACGGCTCCACGCTGCGCGACCTGCTGCACTCCGGCCGGCGGCTGCTGCCGGAGCGGGCGCTGGAGATCACCGCCGGGGTCCTGCAGGCGCTGGACTACTCGCACCGCAACGGCATCATCCACCGGGACATCAAGCCGGCGAACATCATGCTGACCCGGGCCGGCACCGTGAAGGTGATGGACTTCGGCATCGCCCGGGCCATGGCCGACAACGGCATGACGATGACGCAGACCGCCGCGGTCATCGGCACCGCGCAGTACCTGTCGCCGGAGCAGGCCAAGGGC
>JABFXP010000311.1 GCA_013361685.1 Catenulispora sp. | reverse complement strand
GGCGGCGGGGGGGGTCGCCGCGGCGCGCTGCCGGCGGTCGCGAGCCGGCGGCGGTCAGGCCGCCGGCTTGCGGGCGACCACCACGACGTAGTCGAGGGTTTCGAAGTCCTTCTTCAGCTGCTCCTGGTCGCTCCAGCGGCGGGTCAGGACCCGGTGGTAGACCGGGCCGACGCGGCGCCGGAACGCCGGATCGGCGATCTTGGCCAGGATGTGCCGCCGCCACGGGTCGAACGTCTCCTCCCGGATGGACCGGGTGGTGGGGTCGGTGAACCCGGCGGCGAGGAGCTTGTCCACATAGACGTCCTGCGGGTACCAGTTGGCGTCGTCGAAGCTGAGCGCGACCCAGACCAGCGGCGGCGCCTGGATCGCGGTGCGCTCGGTCCCGGCCGAGCGCGGCATGATGTCGGCCACGGCCAGCACGCCGCCGGGCTTCAGGACGCGGTAGGCCTCCTGGAAGAACGCGGTGCGCGGGTGGAAGTGGAACGCGCACTCCAGGGCCAGGACCCGGTCGAAGGAGGCGTCCGGCAGCGGCATGGCGGTGGCCGAGCCCTCCCGGAAGTCCAGCACGTCCGTCAGCTGTTCCTCGCGCGCCCGCCGCTGGGCGATGGCCACCTGTCCCGGGGTCACGTTCAGCCCGACGATCCGGCGCGGCTGCCACTTGCGCGCCCACAGCACGTCCTGCTCGCCGAACCCGAACCCGACGTCCAGCACGTCGTCCCCGGCCGCCATCTCCGAGGCCTCGGCGAGCAGTTCGGCCAGGGCCTGGCTGGCGTCGTCCAGCGACGTGCAGCCGGCGTCCCAGTATCCGTAGTTGAGGTAGGTGCTGTGGTCGGCGAACAGATAGTCCGACGGGATCGTGGAGTAGATCCGCGCCATCCGCCGCTCGGGGTCCTTGGTCCGCTGGGCCAGCTGCCAGGTGGCGCCCATCCGGAACGCCCTCAGGACGCCTTTGAGATCCGATCGCATGCTGCGCGTGGGTGCCATCGCTCGGGTACCTGCTCTCCTGTCGGGGGATCGTTCGCCGCCGGTGCCGGGGGATCGGCCGGGCCGGGGAGCCGTCATGCGACGCGCCGGCCGGACACGCCGAACCGGCCGAACCGGCCGGCCTTGACCTTGCCGTCGAGGGTGTCGCCGTCGACGGTCGCCTGGAACGCCAGCGTCATCGGCATGTCCTGGAGCGTGACCTTCCACTGCACGGCGTCGCCGGCCACCGACCCGTCGAAGATCTCGGCGCTCTTGTGGTTCGCGTCGTTCGTCAGGGTGCCGGTCAGCGCGCCCGCCTCGTCGTGCAGCAGTACGGTGATGTGCTGTTTGCCCATCGGGCTGCGCACCACCAGCTGCCAACTGCCCTCCACACTCATGGCCTCTCCTCGCTCGGTGTGGGGCCACTTTCGCACCCGGTTCTTTAGTGGCGCCTAAGCCGCCTCTTATGCCCGCGCCGGGGTGCCGCGACCCGCCGCGGCGCAGGCGATCACCGGCAGAACTCGAACCCTGACAGGAAGTGCGCTGCTCAACCCCGGGCGGATTGCCGGGGCGCCCCGAAGGGCCGGAACCGGGTATTGGAGAACATTGCGTTAATGGGGCCAATCGCCTTGACCGGCGACACCGTGCCCAGTACGTTTACCAGCGAATTACTACCATGCGGGACCGCTTTTCCTTGATCAGGCTATTCACCACGAAAGAGTGGGTTAACGGCAGGGATCGCGGCAGGCAGGTCCACTGGACTCACGATTGGTCCGCGCCTCGGGCGAAGAGGGGAGAACGAGATCCGATGCGCTATGAGTTACTGGGGGCGGTCCGGCTGACTGACCAGGGTGACGAGTACCAGGTGGGTTCGGCGAAAACGGGCGTGCTGCTGTCGGCGCTGCTCATCCGGGCCGGCCAGGTGGTCCCCACCAGCCAGCTGATGACCGAGCTGTGGCCGCAGGAACCGCCGGCCCAGGCGATGGGCGCGGTGCACGTCTACGTGTCACAGCTGCGTAAACTCCTGCGCTGCTCGCCATCGGCCACGAGCGTGATCGAGGCCTGCTCGCCGGGCTACGTCCTGCACACCGGCTCCGACGAACGGGACTTCGCCGTCTTCTGGCGGCGCCTGCGATCGGCCCGGGACCTGCTCCGTTCCGGCGCCGCGGTCGAGGCCGCCGCCGAATCGGACGCCGCGCTGGATCTGTGGCGCGGCGTCCGTGCGTTGGGCGGGCTGCGGGGCGGGCCGATGGTGGACGGCTTCACGGCCTGGTTGCAGGAATCCCGCCTGGAATGCCTGGAACTGCGGATCGAGGCGAACATCGCGGCCGGACGGCACCGGGAGACGGTGGGCGAGCTGTACTCGCTGGTCGACCGCCATCCGCTGCGGGAGTCCTTCTACCGGCTGCTGATGCTGGCGCTGTACCGGTCCAACCGGCAGGCGCACGCCCTGCGCGTGTACCGGCGGGCCCGGACGGCGGTCAGCGACGAGTTCGGGGTGGAGCCCTGCCCGGGCCTGCGGGACCTGCAGCAGGCGATCCTGTCCGAGGATCCGCGGCTGCGCCGGGCGCCGGCCCACCGGCCGCGCCGCGGCGCCGGGCACCACCGGAGTCCGGCGGGCCGGC
>JABFXP010000406.1 GCA_013361685.1 Catenulispora sp. | reverse complement strand
GACCGGCTACTCCGGCTCGCCGGCCTCGCCCTGCTCTCCCGGCTCTCCCGACGCCTCGTCGAGATCGACCACCGCGATGGCCCGCTCGATCAGGCTGCCGAGGTAGAGCTTGTCGCCGCGGCGGCGGGCCGCGGTCACCATGTGATAGCCGACACCCCAGCCGCGCAGATCGCGGACGACGGTGCCATGGGCGTCCACCGCAACCGCCCAGGCGAGGTCCTTCTCGCCGGGCTGGACGCGTTCGGGGGTGGCCCACACGGCGTGGCGCAGGCGCGGGTGGCGGGGCAGCAGCCAGTCGAGCGTCGGGTCGCGCGGGTTCGCCATCGCGACCCAGATCAGGCCGTCGGCGTCGCGGGTGAGGTTGTCGGGGAAGCCGGCCAGCGGGCCGCCGAAGGCGGTCTTGGCCCCGGCGCCGGCGCCGGTCAGGGCGACGCGGGTGAGGCGGTAGCCGCCGGTCTCGGCCACCACCGCCGCGGCGCCGCCGTCGATGAGCACCAGGCCGTTGGCGAAGGCGAAGCCCTCGGCGACCGTCTCGGCAGCGCCGTCCGGGCCGAGGCGCAGCAGCCGCCCGGTCGCGGAGTGCTCCAGCAGGTCACCGCGGTACTCGTCGAGGTTGTAGCGCCGCGAGGACTGTGTGAAGTAGACGACGTCGCCGGCCCCGACCGCCACGTTGCTGCAGAACGTCAACGGCTCCCCGTCGACCTTCGAGGCCAGGACCCCGACCGTCCCCTTGGACAGCTGCACCTCCAACAGCCCGCGCACCGCGTCGCAGACCAGCAGCCGGTCCTCCCCGTGCATCTCCAGGCCCAGCGGACGGCCGCCGGTGTTGGTGACGGTCCGCACCTCGCCCTCCGGCGTCACCCGCACGATCCGCCCGTCGGCCAGCCCCGCGTACAGCGTGCCCCAGCCGTCGACCGCGATGTGCTCCGGCCCGGCCCCCGGCAGCTCGATCCGCCGCACTTGCGGCAGGGTGCGCACGTCACCACGCCGCCGCACGGCCGCCGGGTTCGGCGGCGGCGTCCAGCGGACCGCGGCCATCTTCGTGCGCTGCGCCATGCGACCCCCTCGGTCCCACGGACCGGCGTCGGATCCGGTCCGTGGGTGGGGAGAGTAGTCCTCGGATTACCCGAAGAAAACCTTCGCCTCCTCGTACAGCGCCATCGGCACCGTCTTCAGCGTCGTCGTGGCGTCGGCCAGCGGGACCCGCACGATGTCGGTGCCGCGCAGCGCGACCATCTTGCCCCAGTCCTGGTCGTGGACCGCGTCGATGGCGTGCAGGCCGAAGCGGGTGGCGAGCCAGCGGTCGAACGGGGAGGGGGTGCCGCCGCGCTGGGTGTGGCCCAGGACGGTGGTGCGGGCCTCCTTCTTGGTGCGGCGCTCGATCTCGGCGGCCAGGCGCTCGCCGATGCCGCCCAGGCGGACGTGGCCGAAGGCGTCCAGCTCGCCGGTCTGCACCTGCATCTGGCCGTCCTTGGGGTGCGCGCCCTCGGCGACCACGACGATCGGGGCGTAGCCGCGGTCGAAGCGGGACTCGATCCAGCCGCAGACCTCCTCGATGTCGAAGGTGACCTCGGGGATCAGGATCACGTTGGCGCCGCCGGCCAGGCCCGAGTGCAGCGCGATCCAGCCCGCGTGCCGGCCCATCACCTCGACGATCAGCGCCCGGGAGTGGGACTCGGCGGTGGTGTGCAGGCGGTCGATGGCCTCGGTGGCGACGTGGACCGCGGTGTCGAAACCGAAGGTGTAGTCGGTGGCGTTCAGGTCGTTGTCGATGGTCTTGGGCACGCCGACCACCTTCACCCCGTGGCCGCCCAGCGTGGTCGCCACGCCCAGGGTGTCCTCGCCGCCGATCGCGATCAGCGCGTCCACGCCCTCGGCGGCCAGGTTCTCCTGGATCCGGGCGATGCCGCCGTCGACCTTGAGCGGGTTGGTGCGGGACGAGCCCAGAATGGTGCCGCCGCGCGGCAGGATCCCGCGCACCGCCTCGACGTCCAGCGGCTTGGTCATTCGTTCCAACGGCCCCTTCCAGCCGTCCCGGAACCCGACGAATTCGAAACCGTAGTACTGCACGCCTTTGCGGACCGCGGCGCGGATCACCGCGTTCAGGCCCGGGCAGTCTCCGCCGCCGGTCAGCACTCCGATACGCATGGCCACACTCCTGATGTTCGCTTGTGATCTCCGTCACCTCACGGACTCCGATCACCGTAGCCGCTACGGGGCGGTAACCAGAAGACGCCGATCACCTGACGAGACGCGGTGGTCACATCAGGTGATCTTCTAACGTTCGAGGTCAGCGCGGTGTTCCCGGGCGGTTGTCACCAGGGGGCGTAATCCCGGGGGTGGATCCCGGAGCCGGTATTGCCATCAGCGGCCTGATGTGGGCGCCCCACCCCGGATGCGAGCGTTCGGACATGACGAATACACCCTCCCCGGACGCCGGGGCCGGAGCCGGGACGGGGGCCGCGGCCGAGCCCGCGGCCGCCGGGATCCACCGCCGCAAGATACTGGGCACCGCGCTGGCGGTCGGAACCGTCGGGCCGCTCGGGCTGGCGGCCCGGGCCTCGGCGGCGGACCGGAGCGGGGGCGCCGGACC
>JABFXP010000867.1 GCA_013361685.1 Catenulispora sp. | reverse complement strand
GGTGGCGGCGCAGCCAGGCCCGGGCGACCGGCCGGACGGTCTTCAGGCGCGCTTTCCAGTCGGCGGCGAGCAGCGCGACCTCGGTGCTCGCGAACGGCAGGACCGCCGGGGCGTTCAGGGCCGCGTCGGCGCGGACGGCGTTCAGCACGGCGGGCAGCGCCTCCGCGCCGAACCTGGCGACGGCGGGCTTCAGCCACTCCAGCGCGTCCCAGGTGTGGCCCTCGTCGGCCAGCCCGAGCGCGGTGCGGGCGGCCTCCTCCGGGCCGCGCACGATGAGCAGCCCGACGGTGTACCACCGGCGGCGGTTGCGGACCTCGCGCAGCAGCCGGGCCCAGTCCTGCTCATCGCCGCCCCGGTGGCCGAGCGTGTCGGCGCGCCACTGCTCGCGTTCGGCGTCGTCGAGCCAGACGACCGCGTTCTCCGGCACGGCGGTCAGGCCGTTGACGACGGCCGGCTTCACAGCGCGGCGCTCCTGCTGCCACGGCGGCGACACCAGTACGGCGGGCAGCGTCGCGGGGTCGGCGGCCGGCACCTTCACGGTGGTGCTCAGCAGCTTCTCGACCCGGGCCGCCGCGTCGGCGCCGAGCGCGGGAAGGACCTCGCGCGCGACCTCCGGCCACGCGGTGACGTGCAGGCGCAGCAGCCGCTCGACGGCGGCGCGGAGCGCCGGGGGCACCGGCTGCTCCTCGGCCAGCAGGCGGACGCCGCGCTCCGGGAAGCGGGCGGCGGCGTCCAGCACCACCGCGACCGCGCCGCGGGTGTCGAGCATCCCGAGCTGCACCCGGAACGCCTCGTCGCAGTCGAGTCCGGTCAGCACGCGTTGCAGGCGCAGCTTCTCCTCGGGGTCCCAGGTCTCGTCGATCCAGTGCGCCAGCGCCGGGACCAGGTCCGTGCCGACCGTGGCGAAGGCGGTGGCGGTGGCCGCCGCGCTCTGCCGAAGCCCGTCCGTCCACACCGTGTGGGCCAGCTCCAGCGCCTGATCGCCGGTGGTGACGGCGCCGAGCAGGAACCAGACGCTCAGGCTGCGGCCGGCCGTCGGCGCGCCGTGCAGCCCTTTCAGCTCGCGGTCGAACCGGCGCGTCCGCTCCGGAAAGAGGAACACCGCGGCGGCGCTCTGCTCGCCGTTCAGGCCGGACATGGCCTCGACCGCCTCATACGTCGCCGCGTGGTCCGCGTCGGAGGCGGTCACCAGGTGCCGGCGGACGCGTGCGGCGATCGCGAACCGCTCGTTCTGGTGGACGTAGAAGTGGCCGCGGTCGGTGTGGCGCAGCGCCGGGGTGTCGTTGCTGGTGTGCAGCGTGCAGACGGCGAACCCGGCGAGCTCGACGGCTGCCTGAGCGGCGAACGGCAGGCCGCGGGCGGCGGCCCAGGCGTCGGCGATCCCCTCGGCTTCCAGGCCCCGGGGCGCGTCGAACAGGATCGCCGCAGCCGCGATGGCGGCCTGCCGCGGAGTCCGGAGCACCGGATCGCCGAGCTCGGGCCGCGATCCGGCCTCGACCAGGTCGGCGCCGGCGGTGCCGTGCCGTAAGGCGGTGTCGAGCGTGGGCCTCGCGGCGGCCAGGAGGCCTTCGAAGGCCGCGGCCGCGTCCGGGTGGGTCAGCGGCGGCTCGGTCGCGGCGGCGCCGGGGCCCAGGGCCGCTCCGTCCCGCCGCGGCACCACCAGCAGCCGCAGGTCCAGGCGCTTATCGAACAAGCTCGCGGCAGCCCCCACCGGGTCCAGGACGTTCCCCACAAGCCCTCCCAAGCCTCAGCCCGTCCAAGTGGTCACGACTGTATCGAGGCATTCCGACAGGGGGCGGACGGAGGTGGAAACCGTCATCCGCGCGCCGTCTCCGAGTTGCTGACCCGTTCGGGTGCATGATCCCCTCGAATCCATGGCCCTCCGGTTCGCGGCATTCATGGCGCTGTGGACCGCTTTCTACTACTCGGTCCCCAGTTGGCACCTGCTGACCTGGACGGTCATCGGCCTGGGCGGGGTGGCCGCCGTCCTGGCCGGCGTGCGCCGCTACCGCCCCCAGGCCCCCCACGCCTGGTACCTGCTGGCCGCCGCCATGGTCACGCTGGTCGGCGGCGACACCACCTACAACCTGCTGACCGACGTCTTCAACCAGGTCGAGCCGTTCCCGTCGATCTCCGACGCCATCTACCTGACCACCTATCCGCTGGCCGCCGGCGGCGTGCTGATCATGGTGCGGCGCCGCAGCCCGCTGCGGGACCGGGCGGCGCTGATCGACGCGGTCATCCTCACCACCGCCGCCGCCCTGCTGCTGTGGGTCTACATCATCACCCCGACGGTGTCCGAGCGGGAGAACACGTGGTTCGCCGACGCGGTGTCCATCGCCTACCCGCTCGGCGACGTGCTGCTGCTGGCGGTGACCGCGCGCCTGACCACCGCCGGCGGCCTGCGCGGCCCGGCGGTGCGGCTGCTGCTGCTGGGCGTGCTGGGCCTGACCGCCTCCGACGTCGCCTACGCCCTGGTCCGGCTGTACGGGTCGTGGCACGTCGGCTCGGCCGCCGACCTGGGGTGGGTGGTCTTCTACGTCTCCTGGGGCGCGGCCGGGCTCTCCCCGTCGATGACCTCGCTCACCGAGGCGGTGGCCCGCACCCGGCGCGACACCAGCTGGCAGGTGCTGCCGGTGGCGGTCGCGGCCCTGGTGGCGCCGACGGTGCTGATGATCGAGTCGCTGGAGGCCGACCTGCGGGACGGCCAGGTGATCGCGGCGGTCTCGGCGCTGATGTTCATGCTGGTGCTGTGGCGGCTGTACCTGGCCGGCCGGGAGACCCGCGAACTGGACAACCGCGCGCACACCCGGACCATGCTGCGCGAACTCAAGCACCGCGCCTATCGCGACCCGCTGACCGGCCTGGGCAACCGGCTGCGGTTCCAGGAACGCGCCGAACGCGCGCTGTCCCGGGCCGCGAGCTGCCACGGCGTGGCGGTGATGCTGCTGATCGACCTGGACAACTTCAAAGAGGTCAACGACACCCAGGGCCATCGCGCCGGGGACGAGTTGCTGAAGGCGGCGGCCGAGCGCATCGCCGCCGCCGTGCGGCCCGGCGACCTGCCGGTGCGGCTCGGCGGCGACGAGTTCGCGGTGCTGCTGTCCGACGGCGCCACCGAGCGCGCGGCCGTGGCCCTGGCCGAGCGGCTGATCCGGGTGCTGGCCGAGCCGTTCCGGCTCTCCGGCGGCACGGTGCCGCTGCGCGCCAGCATCGGCGTGGCGACCAGCCCCGGCGGCGCCGGCGGCACCGAGGAGGTGCTGTTCCGCAACGCCGACCTGGCGCTGTACGCGGCCAAGGCCGACGGCAAGGGCACGTGGCGGATGTACGAGCCGGCCCTGTACGACGCGGCCCTCCAGCGCCTGGCGCTGCGCACCGGCCTGGACCGCGCGCTGGTCGCCGGCGAGTTCGAGCTGCACTACCAGCCGATCGTGGAACTCCAGGGGCCGCCACGGGTGGCGGGCTACGAGGCGCTGGTCCGCTGGCGCCACCCGAAGCTGGGGCTGCTGGCGCCGTCCAGCTTCGTGCCGCTCGCCGAGGAGACCGGCCAGATCGTCGCCATCGGGGCGTGGATCCTGCGGACCGCGGTCGCGGACGCGGTGGCGGGCAAGTTCGGATACGTCGCGGTCAACGTCTCCCCGAACCAGTTCAGCGGCGGCGGCTTCGTCGACACCGTGCGCGGGGCGCTCCGGGAAGCCGGCCTGTCCCCGGACCGGCTGACCGTGGAGATCACCGAGACCGTGTTCCTCCACGAGGCCACCGCCGACGCCCTGGCAGACCTGGAGACCTTGTCCATGCTGGGCGTCCGCATCGCCATCGACGACTTCGGCACCGGCTACTCCTCCATCGGCTACCTCCGCGACCTGAAGTTCGACCTGATCAAGGCGGACAAGTCGTTCGTCGACCGGATCGTGGATCTGCCCGACCACGAACGCCTCCTGCGAGGCATCGTCCACGTCGCCGGCACCATGGGCATCAGCGTGGTCGCCGAGGGCGTCGAGACGGTGGCCCAGCGCGATCTGCTGCGCGCCATGGGCTGCGCCTACGCACAGGGGTTCCTGTACTCACCCGCCGTACCGCTGGTGGAAACCCCGGAAGTGCGGGCCGCGATCGAGAAGGGAGAAGACTGATGAGCCGCCACGAGGTGTGGGCCGATCTGGCCCGCCTGAAGGACCGCACACCGTTCTACGACGCGGTGATCGCCGAACAGGACAAAAAGGAACCACGCCGCATCCGCATCGGCGACAAGTGGCTGGCCGACTTCGCCTCGTGCAACTACCTCGGCTTCGACGTCGACCCGGAGATCATGGCCGCCCCGGCGGAACTGATCGCCGAGTGGGGCACGCACCCGAGCTGGTCCCGCCTGCTGGGCAACCCGAAGCCGTACCTGGACATCGAGGAGCAGCTGACCGAGCTGTTACAGGCCCCTGACACGCTGGTGCTGCCGACCATCACCCACATCCACATGACGGTGATCCCGGTGCTGGCGGGCAAGGGCACGGTGTTCTGCGAGGCCCAGGCGCACCGCACCATCTACGACGGCAGCTCGGTGGCCCGCGGCAACGGGGCGACGCTGCACCGGTGGCGCTCCACGGACCTGGGCGCGCTCGCCGTGGCGCTGCGGCAGGCGCCCCACGACAAGCCGCGCCTGGTGTGCATGGACGGCATCAACAGCATGAGCGGCAACGAACCAGGGCTGGCGGCGATCGCGGACATCTGCCGGGCCGAGGGTGCGCTGCTGTACGTCGACGACGCGCACGGGTTCGGGGTGATCGGCGAACGGACCGCTACGGAGACTTCGCCGTACGGGAGCTCGGGTAACAGCATCGTGCGGCACCTCGGGGAGTCGTACGAGGGGCTGGTGCTGGTCGGCGGGTTCTCGAAGGCGTACTCGTCGCTGCTGGCGTTCTTGGCGTTGCCGACACAGATGAAGGAGTACTTGAAGTTCGCAGCGGCGCCGTACCTGTACTCCGGCCCCTCGCCGACGGCGTCGCTGGCGACGGTGCTGGCCGGGTTCGACGTGAACCGGGCGCGCGGAGACACGATCCGTGGGGCACTGTGGCACAAGACGTCGCGCGTGCTCGACCATGTGCGGAAGCTGGGGTTGTCCACGCCGAACACGAGCGGCTTCCCCATCATCGAGCTGCCGACGCGGCAGGGGGCGGACATCGAGGAGGTCGCCGAGGTGCTGTGGGACCGGGGGATCTACGTGACGCTGGCGGCGTACCCCTTGGTGCCGCGCGATCAGGCGGGCTTCCGGATCCAGGTGACGGCGGCGAACACGGATGAGGAGATCGAGGAGTTGAACGCGACCATCACAGAGCTCGCACCGCTGCTGCGGCCGACGGACGGGGACGGAGCCGGGGTCTGACATGGACTGGACGAGCCTGGAGCAGCTGGGGCGCGTGGCGGTGGCGTTCCTGCTGACGTACCTGCTCGGGTTCGAGCGCGACCTGCGCGGCTCGCCGGCCGGCGACCGCACCTTCTCCCTGATCGGCGTGGGCAGCGCGATCGTCGCCACCCTGGCGAAGGACGGCAACGCGCCCAACGCCCTGGCCGGCGTGATCACCGGCGTCGGCTTCATCGGCGCGGGCGTGGTGTTCCGCCCGAGCATGACCCTCCCGGCCCGGCTGCACCTTATGGAGGACACGGTCAAGGGCCTGACCACCGCGGCGACCATCTTCGCGGCGGCGGCGATCGGGGCGGCATGCGGCTTCGGACGGCTGCTGCTGGGGATCGGCGGCACCGCGCTGGTGCTGCTGGCACTGGAGGTGCGGCACCTCCCGGTGCTGAAGTTCGCCGACGGGCGGCGCTGGGCGCCGCGGTTCCGGAACGACGAGGCGGCGCCGGTGGAGGTGAAGGCCGACGCGCAGGATTCGTGAGCTGCCTCCGTCGCCGACCGGCTCGGCGGAGTGCTGGAGCTGCGCGCCCCGAGATAGCCCATGGTTCATAAGGGCGCGCAGCCGGCCGGCTTGTAGAGCCGACATCAGCCCATCGGGGCTCTACGACGTCGCGACGTCGTCGTACTTGGTGTAGGTGGCGTCGCCGGTGTAGTTGTCGTCGCGGTTGGTCAGGGTCAGCGTGTAGCTGTGGCCGGCCGTGATCGAGGCGGTCACCTGCTTCCAGCCCGAGGACGAGACGCAGGTCTTGGCCAGCACGGTGGTGGTGGTTCCGGACGTGTTGTCCTTCAAGGTGGCGGTGGCCCAGTCGTAGGTGACGGTGTCCGGGCAGGTCACGTTGTACCAGAAGGAGACGTGGGTGTTGCCGGAGCCGGCGGTGAAGGTCTGGGCGATGGAGGAGGTGTTGCTCGGGCTGGTGTTGCCCAGCTGTGCCGCGTCACTGCCGCTGTGCGGCCCGGAGGTGGTCACCGAGGTCACCCCGGAGGCGGTCCAGCCGGACAGGGAGCCGGTCTCGAAGCCGCCGTTGGTGATGACGTTGCCGCCGCCACCGACCGGGTTCACGGTCCAGCTGAAGGTGGTGTTGCCGGAGGCCGTGCCCGAGGAGGCCGTCACGGTGACGTTGGAGGTCCCGGCGGTGGTCGGGGTGCCAGTGATAGCCCCAGTAGAGCTGATCGACAGACCGGCCGGGAGCCCGGTGGCGGAGTAGGTCAGCGACTTGCCGGCCGAGTCGGTGGCCGAGATTTGCAGGGTGCTGATGGCGGTGCCGACGGTCGAGGACTGGTTGCCCGGGTTGGTCACCGAGACCGTCTCAGTCGGAGAGGTGTTGAACACGTCGGTGATCGGCGTGGCGGAGGAAGCAGCGCCGGCATAGGGCAGGCCGTACATGTCCTCGATGGTGCGCAGGACGTTGTAGTGGTTGATGTGCTCGCTGTACGTGCCCTGTTTCACGTTGGCGCCGTAGAAGATCGTCGGGATCTGGTTGCTCATCGACGAGTCGTCCTCGTCCCAGGTGACGATCAGCAGGCTGTTGTGGGTCTTGGCCCACTGCGCATAGGCGTCGAGGTTGGTGCTCAGCCAGCTGTCGCCCTGCGCGACGGTGCCGTCGTGCATGTCGTCGTTGAGGTTCGGGATCACCCAGGAGACCGTCGGCAGCGAGGCGTAGTCCGCCGACGACGGGAAGCTGCTGAACGGCAGGTTGTCCGCGGCGGGGACGTTGCTGAAGTTCGCCCACGGCACGTGCTTGCGCGCGTAGGCGCCCGAGGTGCACGCCGTCGAACCGGCGGACGGCAGGCCCTCGGAGTAGCCGGCGAAGGTGTCGCCCGCGGCGATCAGCTGCGCGCCCTCGTTGGCGGTGCTGAAGGTGTGCGGGCACGAGTCGTCGGTGACGCCCTGGTTGGAGCCGGAGAACAGGTCCAGGTAGTTGGGCTCGGACGGGTGCTCGATCGCGTACGACTGGGAGAACAGCGCACCCCCGGCCGCCAGCGTGTTGTTGATGTACGGCGCGCTCGAGGATCCGATGACCTCGTTGTAGGAGTGGTTCTCCTCCATCACCACGACCACGTGGTCGTAGCGCGGGACACCGTTGGCGGCGTGCGCGGGGGCGGTGGCGGCGGCCAGGCCGGCGACGGTGAGCGCGGCTCCCGCCGTGGTGGCGGCGAGGCGGCGGATGCGGGGACTGAGGGGACGGTGCTTGTGGGACACGTGATCTCCTCCTGCAGAGAACTACTGCGGCGGCGCCGGGGTACCGGCGCCGCCGTATATCAGTAGTCCGCGATCATGGCGTGGAGAAGAACCCACATTGAATCCTTTGCCTGTTTATTGCCAAATCATCCCGGGTCGCGCTCGGCCCCTCAGACCGCGACCACGATCTCAGACCACTTCCTTGTAGGGATCATGCTCGGTGATCAGCTTGTCCAGCCGCGCCCGGTCCACCCGCCCGATCAGCTGCACCTCCTCCTGCTTGTCCCGCACCACCTTCGCCAGCGTGATCGCCGAGGTGATCGTGTACAGCAGCCCCAGCCCGAGGAAGGCCCGCTCCCACGCGTTCACCGGGAGATAGGCGATGCCGAGGACGGTCGCGCCCGTGGACACGATGAATGAAGCGACCGCTTGGAAGTAGTACGCGGCCGTGTTCCGACTTGCGATTGGCGCACTCATGCTTCGATGATGCGGTGCCGCAGGTCACCCCGCGTGAGTACCGGTACTCATCGCGGTACTCATTGTGACCGGTCGTAGCCGAGTACCTGCCCGCTGGCCGTCAGCACGTACACCGCCGGGTTCTGCGGGTTCGGGTCCGCGATCAGCAGGTCGGCGCTGCTGCCGGTGGGGCCCGGCGGCATCGCGTACTGGGTGACCAGCTTGCCGTCCGCGCGGTTCAGCACCGCCACGGCCAGCGAGGTGGCGTTGGCGGGGGTGTCGACCTCCACCCAGATCTTGTCGCCGACCACCACCGGGGCGCCGATCAGGCCGTTGAACTGCTTGGAGGAGGGCCAGACCAGCGTGCCGGAGGAGGACTTGCTGACCGCCGAAAGCGCGACCACCGACCGGGCGTTGGTCGCGTAGACGGTGCCGTCCGCCTGCACCACCGGGCCGGTGTAGCGCTGTTCCGGCGCCAGGGTCACGTGGTCGGGCGCGTCCGGATCGGGGTGGGTCCACTTCCAGACGCCGGCGGTGTCGTAGGCGTGGACGGCGCCGCTGTGCATGTCGGTGAGGTAGACGTGGTCCTCGGTCCCGGTCACGGTCGGGTTGGAGGTGCCCGCGCTGTTCTCGGTGCGGTGGGTGAAGGGGGTGTGCCACAGGTCCTTGCCGGACTTCGGGTCCGCGCCCTTCAGCACCCGCAGCGAGGTCTGGTCGGAGACGGTGATGTAGAACTGGCCGCCGACCCGCGGCACGACGACGGAGATGCTGAGACCGGGGTCGGTCTTGGTCATGTCGGCGGGGAGGTTCGTCAGGAGTTCGGCGGGCTTGCGGACCCACACCCGGGTCTGGGTCGTGACGTCGAAGCCGGCCAGACAAGGCGGATTGTTCGGGTCGATGACCGGGGCGCCGATGATCAGGACACTGCCGATCATGCCGAGGATGCCGGAGTACGGCATGCCGTTGTCCGGGGTGGAGGCCTGGAGGACGCCGGCCTTGCTCCACGCCGGCTGGCCGTCCTGGAAGCGCCAGGCGTAGACGGTGCCGGAGCCGTAGGTGTAGACGTACCGGTCGTCCACGGCTATGCCCGCGCCGGCGGCGGCGTCGACGCCGGCGATGTTCGTCGGGTGGAACATGTTGCCGCCGGACTGGGTGTCGAGCGCCACCAGGCTCTGCTGGGGGTTGGGGCTGCTGGAGTTCGCGGTGTAGACGCCGAACAAGCGGCCGCCGCGCACCACCGCTCCACCGCCGCGGCCCAGGTCGGTGTTCACGGCCCAGTCCTCGCCGTACTTGCCGGTCGGTCGCGGTGACGACGGCGTGGAAGCCGAGGCGGAGGACGACGAGCCGGCCGTGGCCGGCGGCACCGACGAGGCGGTGGCGAGGTTCTCTCCGCCGGGAGTGGTGGACGCGGGCGGCGTGGGGCCGCCGCCCCGCGCCGCGGCCTTCTTGCTGTGGCGGGTCGCGGCGTACCAGGCCCCGCCGCCGGAGGCGCCCATCGCCGCCAGTCCGACGATGCCGGTCAGCAGACGGCGCCGGGTCGGGTTCGAGGCCTGCTGCGCGGACGCGGGCGCGGCCGGGGGCACCGGCGGCGGAGTCGGCGGCGTGCTCGGAGCCGCCGTCGAACCGGCGGTCTGGTGCCCGGCGCCGGTGCGCTCCGAGCCGGAAGACGAACCCGGACCCGAATACGAGCCCGGATATGAACCCGGGGACGAGCCGGGAGCCGGCCCGGCGCCCGATCGCGCGTCCGCGTACCCGCCCGGCGTCCGCACCGGATCGTGTGCGGGCCGCTCATGGGTCGGCACCTC
>JABFXP010000693.1 GCA_013361685.1 Catenulispora sp. | reverse complement strand
CCGCGTTGGATCAGCCGCGCAGGACCGGCCGCTAAGGGTTGGCCGCGCAGGACCGGCCGCCGAGGATCAGCCAGACCGCCGAGGCCGCACTCCGAGCCGTTTCTGCTCCCCGGCCAACAAGTCCCGAGCGAGCGTCTTCTCGCTGATCGCCGCGAACTCGCCGTCCACCGCCGACGGCGAGAAGTCGGCCACGTCGCTGCGCCGCGCGTACCGGTCGAACAGCTGGGCCTTCGCGCCGAGCCGCGCCAGCAGCGCGTCGTCCACGCTGTCCTTGGCGAGCAGCCGGTAGACGCGCACCACCCGGTTCTGGCCCATCCGGTGCGCCCGCGCGATGGCCTGGTCCTCGGTCGAGGGCTTGAACTGCGGCTCGCACAGGATCACCACCGAGGCGGCCTGCACGTTCAGACCGGTGCCGCCGGCGTCGATCTGGGACAGCAGCACCGCGTGGCCGTCGATCTTGCTGAACGCGTCCACCAGATCCAGCCGCGCACCCGGAGGCGTGTCGCCGGTCACCTTGCCGACCACCCGGTCGCCCAACGCCTCCTCGACGGTGACCAGCACCTCGCGGAAATACGAGAAGATCAGAACCTTGAGTCCGTTGTCGCGGGCCTCGTCGACGAGTTCCACCAGCCGCTGCACCTTCGCCGACGCCGGACCGGCCCGGTAGCCCGCCTGCCGCACGTACATGATGTGCCCGGCGGAGACGGCCTCGTGATAGGCCTGCTGGTCGGCCTCGCCGAACTCGACCCACTCGTCGACGGCGACCATCTCGGGGAGTTCCTTGAGGACGTCCTTCTGGTTGCGCCGCAAATAGGCCGGGGCGGCGATGCGGCGGAACCCCTCCGGGTCGTCGCCCTCGTCGCTGCGCTCCAGCGCGTCGGCGAGATCGGGGCGCAGATAGCCGATCAGCTCGGTGAACTCCGCGACCCGGTTCTCCAGCGGCGTCCCGGACAGCAGGATCGTGTGCTCGGCGCGCTTGATCAGGGCCCGGACGTTCTGGGCGCGCGCGGTCCCCGGGTTCTTGATGAAGTGCGCCTCGTCCACCACCGCCAGGCCCAGCGGTCGCGGCGGCACGGCGAGCACCCGCAGGGTGTCGAACGTCGTGATGGCCACACCGCCCTGGCGCGACCAGCGGTTCAGGACCTTCTCCCGCTCGCCGGCACCGTGCACCCGAAACGATTTCAGGGAGCTGAGTCTGGATATCTCCCGCTCCCAGTTGGCCATCACGCTCGACGGGCACACCACGAAGAAGTGCCGACGGCCGGTCGCCGACAGGTGCGCCAGCGCGGCGATCGCCTGGACGGTCTTGCCCAGGCCCATTTCGTCGCCGAGCACCACGGCCTTCTGCGCCAAGGCATAGCGCGCGCCGAAGTGCTGGTAGCCGCGCAGCGTCGCGGTCAGCAGGCTGGTGTCCAGCGGCTGGGCCTCGACCGCCGCCACCACTTCGGGCGGCAGCTCGGTCTCGCGGCTGCCGCCGGTCTTGGTGTCGACGGTCTCGCCGAGCGCCGCGTCCAGGGCCGAGTAATAGGCGGCGGAACGCTGGTCGAAGTCACGCCACACGGTGGCGATCGGCGGCGGAGCGGGGTCCTGGAAGGCTTGGTGCGCGCGCCGCAGCTCCTCGAGGAACTTGGTCTTGCCGGGGTCCTCGAGCAGCTTGGTCAGCGTCCCCAGCGCTTCGGTCGCCTCGGCTTTGCGCTTCGGCCCGGACAGCATCCAGCGGAGCCGGCCGTGCAGCGGCCGCGCCGAGCCGCGAAGCCGGCCCGCCTCTTCCCGGTACTGTTCGGCTCTCGCGCGCAGCGGGCCGATGAGCCGTTCGATGCGGTCGTAGTCGTAGAGGGCGCGGGTCAGCTGGTCGGTGAGTCCGGGCTCGAGCCGGATGGTGGAGTCGTGTTCCAGCTCGCCGCGCAGCACGACGGCGGCGCGGTGCAGTCTGACGGCGGTCTCGACGCTGATGCCCTTGGCCCGCGCCAGCTCCTCGGTCGGGACGTCCAGGATCTGTGCGGCGGTCTGGTAGCCGGCGCGTTGCAGGGCGGTCGCGGGGAACCGGGCTCCGTACGGCTCCCGCAGGTGCTCGACCGAGAGGCGGACGAACCGGCCCTCCCGCGCCGCTTCCACCGCGGCCTGGTATTCGGCGACGACGGCGGCCCGGGCGGCGGCCGTGGCTTCGAGCAGCCGCTCGCATTCGCGGGCGAAGGCCTTGCCGCCGCGCAGGGTCCGGCGTGCTTCCCGGCCGGGACGCGGCGGTTCCGCCTGCGGGGTGGCGGGCGGGGTCTCCGATTCGCGCGGGGTGCGCGCTGGGGTGTTGATCGCCGCCTCCTCGTGCCGGTGCCGATGTCAGCGACGCTGATCGTACCCACCGCGGGTGGCGGAGGTCGGCTGTCCGTCAGGTGGACGGTGACATCACCGTTGGTTGCGGGGGACGGGGCGGCTTCGAGGGCGGGCCGGTGTCGTCAGGGCTCTGATCTGCGACGGGTCGGCGGAGCAGCGGCGGAGCGGAGCGGGGCGACGGGCGGGCGGGGACATCGGTGCCGGGGCTGGGGCCGGCGCCGCTGTCGGCCGCCGGTGTCGTGGTCCGCGGCTTGCGGTCCGCGGCTCG
>JABFXP010000301.1 GCA_013361685.1 Catenulispora sp. | reverse complement strand
CCCCCGCTCAAGCCCACACGTCGATATTCGCCCGCTCCGCATCCCCATACTGCTGCTGCGCCACCTCCAGCACCTTCCCGATCTGCTGCAGCACCTCGTTCAAATCGCCCTGCGCCTGGTCCCACTGCCGCTGCCGCTCCTGGTAGTCCGCGGCCGCCTGGCCGGTCCAGGTCTGGGTCAGCGGCTGCAGCAGCGTCCGCAGATCGTTCAGCCTGCTGTTCAGCTCGTTGTGCGCCGCCACCACGTTCTGCGACGCCGCGGACAGCGTCTCGGCGTGGACGAGCAGCTCGCCTCCATAGGTCATGGCGGCTCCTCCCTCCCTCAGCCGATCAGCCCGGCGACGCGGTTGACGGCGGTGGTGTTCGCTTCCTCAGCCGCCGAGTAGCGGCGGTGGGTGCCGGACAGCGACTCGGCGATGCCGCCGAGCGCGCCGTTGAGCTTGCGGGCGTCGGCGTTCCAGCGCTGGTGCAGTTGCTGGAACGCTGAGGACGCCGCGCCCTTCCAGGTGGCGGCGATCGGCTCCAGCTGGGCCAGCAGCGTGGACAGCAGGACGGCGATCTCCTCGTTGACCGTGCCGACGTGGACGGCGGCCTGCGCCATCACGTCCAGCGTGGCGCCGAACTGCGCCGCGCTCCCCACGCCCCCCGCGCCTGCCGAGCCCCCCGATGCGGCGGGCACGGACGCGGACATGGGCACGGACGCGGGCGCCGGGACGAAGGCGGCCGAGGCGGGTTCCGTCACGCGGATCACCATCCCCTCTTCGGTGCGATGTGGTGCGACGACGCCACACCGCGGCCGGTTGATGACCTTGAGTGACGTCGAGTCACCACGGTAGCCCCGGGCACCGACAATCGGAACCTTTCGGTCGCCGCGTCACCCGTTTTGAGGAACGCCCCGGCGCCGCCGCCTCACTTCATCCGCAGGGCCTTGAGCAGCCGCAACGACCGCAGCATCAACGCGCCCCAGCGCTGCTCCGGCATCCCGAACCAGGGTGCGATCGGCAGCAGCCGCTGCCGCGCGGAGGTCTGCGCCTCGGTGAACCGCAGGATGCCCTCGGCACCGTGCCGCCGCCCGATCCCGGACTGCCCCATCCCGCCCATCGGCGCCGCCACCGAACCCCAGGCCGCGGCGTAGGCCTCGTTGATGTTCACCGTCCCGGTGCGCAGCTTGCTCGCGATCTCCCGCGCCCGCTTGTTGTCCCGCGTCCACACCGAGGCGTTCAGGCCGTACCGCGTGTTGTTGGCCTCGGCGACGACCTCGTTTTCGGTCTTGAACGAGTACACGGATACCACCGGCCCGAAGGTCTCCTCGCCGTACACCCGCATGATGTTCTTGACGTCGCCGAGCACCGTCGGCTCGTAGAACAGCGGACCTATGTCGGCACGACGGCGCCCGCCGGACAGCACCTTGGCGCCCTTCGCCTTAGCGTCCTCGACATGCAGGGTCACGTTCTCCAACTGCTTGGTGTTGGTCAGCGATCCCATGTCAGCCGTGTAGTCGAGCCCAGAGCCCAGACGCATAGCGCGCACCTCAGTAAGGAACCGCGCCAGGAAGTCGTCGTACTTGGTGTAGTGAACGTATATACGCTCTATAGAGATACAGAGCTGCCCCGCTGAAGAGAAGCAGCCGCGCACTGCACCGGACACCGCCTTGTCGAGGTCGGCATCGTCGAGGACCAGCATCGCGTTCTTCCCGCCGAGCTCCAGCGAGCAGCCGACCAGCCGCGCCGCCGCAGCCTGCGCCACGCCGCGACCAGTGGACGTGGAGCCGGTGAACGCTATGTAGTCCGCGTTATCCACCACCGCGACCCCGACCACCGGGCCGTCACCGACGACGACCTGCCACAAGTCCTCCGGCAGCCCGGCCTGCACCGTGAGCTCCCGCAGCCGCAGCCCGGTCAGCGCGGTCTGCGTGTCCGGCTTGTGCACCACCGCGTTGCCCGCGATGAGGGCCGGGATGACGTCCGACACGCACAGGGCCAACGGGTAGTTCCACGGCGTGATGATCCCGACGGCGCCCTTGGGGACGCGGGTCTCCGTCACCTTGGTCAGCACCGGCAGCACACCGCGCCGCCGCTTGGTCCGGATGTAGCCGCGCGACGCGAACGCATAGTGCCGGGTGGCAGCCGCCGCCGAGAGCACCTCGTCCATGGCGTGCTTGCGGGCTTTGCCGGTCTCGATCTGCACCAGGTCCAGCAGCTGCTCGGAGCGTTCCAGCAGCAGGTCGTGCAGCCGGCGCGCGACCTTGGTCCGCTGCGCCAGCGGCGTGTCCGCCCAGGCCCGCTGCGCCGCCCGGGCCTTCTCGAACGCCGCGCGCACATCCTGCGGGGCGCTCGCCGGGTAGTCCGCGATCAGCTCCCCGGTCAGCGGGCTGTAGGACTGTGTCCGGCCGCCCACCGCGCCGTGGATCGAGACCTTGCCGACCAGGCGCTCGACGAGGTCGACGGGCAGGCGCGTGTGGATCGTGTCGAGGCGTGAGGCCTCTCGCGGGCCGGTCCCGGCCGGAGTGCCCTGCTCGTCCTCCGATATGCCGTTGCCAGGATCGATGGTGTCGGCGGTCATGGCGACGAGCCTCCCAGAAAAACCTGGCGGTGTCAGCCTTCGGTAGCAACCCGTGAAGACGCGCTCGTCACTCTCTTACGCACGGTTCGTACAGCGTTTGTCGCTACAGAGCGCCCCGCACGACTGGGCGCGCCGCCGGGTCCGGACTAGACCCAGCGGCGGATACCGGTGCTGTGCTCGCGGTGTTCGGCGAAGGGCCGCGCGACGAGCGTCGCGCGGCCCACTCTCTCGGGTAGCTGACCCGATCGGCACTATGAGGCGTTTAGCGGACTCAGTGGACGGTGATGGGCACGTTCTTGATGCCGTCGATCACCTGACGGGAGCCGAGGGGGGCGGCGAGCTTCGCCTTCGCCTCACCCTCGCGCGCGATGTCAGGGCACATCACGCCGACCTTCTGGTGGTTGACCTGCTTGAGCTCGACGACCACCTTCGAGGCGTCCTGGCTCATGATGATCAGCTGCGGCTGGTCGTTGCAGCCGCCCCAGGTCACCTCGGTCACCAGGGTGATGCCGTCCTTGTCCAGGCTGACGCCCGCCGGCGACACGTACTTGACCTGTGCGTTCGGATCGTTCGGCTTGGACGAGGACTCACCGCCGGACGGGGACCCGGACTGTCCGCCAGCGCTCGTGCCCGTGGAGCTGCCGCCGCTGGGGGCGCCAGGCTGGGACCCGTTCTGTGTGCTTGTGGACCCGCTGGGGGACGCCGATGACGACGTGTCGCTTCCCGAGCCGGCCGCCGAGTTGTCGCCCCCTGTGCTGCGGGAGGCGCAACCGGCCAGCGCCACCAGCACGACAGCGGTGCTCGCCACGGTCTTCACCAGAAGCTTCATTGTGCTCCATCTCCTCGCCGACAGTGCTTTCTGGGGACTTGGACGCGGCGGCCGCCGTGCGGGTTCCCATGATCCCGCGGATTCTCTGGCAGCCTGTCGGTCAGCGCGACAGTTCCTCATACCCGACGCCTGTGGCGACGACAGACTGGTCCCACAGGACGGCCGCCACAGCCTCGTCTCGAGCAATGGCACTCATGAAGGCGTGAGTGGGGGCGCCACGCATCTCCCCGAGTCCGCGCGGCCCGATGTACTCGCCACCAAAGAGATCTATATGTGTGGCCGCGTATAGCGATGGCCATGCTCCTGTGGCAGAGCTCTGTCCGGTTGCCCGAGTCACGAGCTGCGCGAGTCCCGCTATTACGCGGTTGTGGCGGCTGAAGGAGGTCTTGGTGAACAAGCCGGTCGCCGCATAGCCGGGGTGCACAGCGATGCTCGCTAAAGAGAGCCGCGCGTGCTTGGCTCTCCGGTCCAGCTCTCTCGCGAACAGGAGATTGGCGAGTTTGGACCGGCCGTAGCGGGCGACCCGGTGGTGGCCGTCGCTCTCAGGGTGGCCGGGCTTCACGGTCACCGGTTGAACCGTGGCCAGGTCGACGGTGACGGGCTTGCCGCTGACCGGCTCGGTGGTGTCCGCGGTGATCGGCTCGAAGTCCCAGATCGGCTTGGCGTGGCGGTGTGTGAGGCTGGAGACGGTGACCACCCGCGGGGCCTCCGCGGCCAGCAGCAGCGGCAGCAGCCGGCCGGTGAGCGCGAAGTGCCCCAGGTGGTTGGTCCCGAACTGCAGCTCGAAGCCGTCGACGGTGGTCCGGCCGTCCGGGACCATGACGCCGGCGTTGTTCACCAGGATGTCCACCGCCGCCGTCCGGTCGGCCAGGTCGGCGGCGGCGTCCTCGATCGAGTCCAGGCTCGCGAGGTCGACCGGGACGACCTCGACGAGCCCGCGCGCCGAGGGGACCACCGCGGTGATCCGCTCCAACGCGTGCGCGCCTCTGGCCGGATCGCGGACGGCGAGCAGGGTCCGGGCTCCGTGCCGCGCGAGTTCCAGTGCCGTCTGGAACCCGATCCCGCTGCTGGCCCCCGTGACCATGGCAACTCGCCCCGTCAGATCCGGCATTTCCTCCGGAGTCCAATGCGGCATAGCGCCATCCTGGCGTGATCAGCGGCGCATGTCACTATGCGGGAAGCGCTGCCTCGATGGATTCGACCACTTCGGGGGCCTCGGGCTCGGTGCGCGGACGGAATCGCTTAAGGACCGTTCCGTCGGCACCGATAAGGAACTTTTCAAAGTTCCACTGGATATCGCCGTTGTTGCCCTCGTCGTCGGTCTGCTGGGTGAGTTCGACATAGAGCGGGTGGCGGTTGTCCCCGTTGACGTCGATCTTCTCCAGCAGCGGGAAGGTCACGCCGTAGGTCGCGGAGCAGAACTCCTGGATTTCCTCGGATGTCCCCGGCTCCTGCGCGCCGAACTGGTTGCAGGGGACGCCGACGACGGTGAAGCCGCGCTCGGCGTAGCGCTCGTGCAGCCGCTCAAGACCCTCGTACTGCGGGGTGAGGCCGCAGCGGGAGGCCACGTTGACCAGCAGGATCGCCTTGCCCGCGTAGTCGTTCAGGGATGCCGGCTTGCCGTCGAGTGTGTTGATCGGGATGTCGTAAAGACTCATGTCCGCCATCAAAGCACGCCGCGCTACATAACCGGCACAACGTCGGGAGCGCCGAGCCGGGCAGCGTCCGCGGTGGCGTCGTCGGGCTGCGCCTGGGACTCCCGCTCGGCCGCGATCCGTGCCGCGTAGTGTTCCACCTCACGTTTGACCTGCTCCTCGGTCCAGCCGAGGACCGGGGCGATCAGCCGCGCGGTGGGTTCGGCGGCGCTGACGCCGCGGTCGAACGTCTCGATCGACACGCGCAGGCGGCGGGACAGGACGTCGTCCAGGTGGAGCGCGCCTTCAGACTGCGCCGCATACACAACTTCGGCTTTTAGGTAATCCTCTGCGCCGGGCAGAGGCTCTGAGAGCTCATGGTCGTCCGCCATGAGGTCCAGCACTTCGTCGATCAGCGAACCGTAACGGCGCAGGAGGTGCTCGACGCGGGCGACGTGTAGACCGCTGCGCGCGGCGATGCGGCCACGGTTGTTCCACAGCGCCTGGTAGCCGTCCGCGCCGAGCAGGGGCACGTTCTCCGTGACCGACGGCGGCACCCCGCCTCCGAGGCCGTGGACCGCCGCGTCGACGGCGTCCTGGGCCATCACCCGGTACGTCGTGTATTTGCCGCCTGCGACCACCACCAGGCCCGGCACGACGTGCGCCACGATGTGCTCGCGGGACAATTTCGAGGTCTCGTCGGACTCCCCGGCGAGCAGCGGGCGCAGGCCGGCGTAGACGCCTTCGACGTCGGCCCGGGACAGCGGGACGTTCAGGACTTCGTTGACGTGGTCCAGCAGGTACTGGATGTCGGTCTTGGACGCCGCCGGGTGCGCCTTGTCGAGGGTCCACTCGGTGTCGGTGGTCCCGATGATCCAGTGCCGGCCCCACGGGATGACGAAGAGCACGGATTTCTCTGTGCGCAGGATCAGGCCGGAAGCGGAGTGGATGCGATCCTTGGGGACGACGAGGTGGATTCCCTTAGAGGCGCGTACGTGGAACCGTCCCCGCTCCCCCACCAGAGCTTGTGTGTCGTCGGTCCATACGCCGGTTGCGTTCACGACCTGCTTGGCGCGGATCTCCTGCGTGTTACCGGTCTCCAGGTCGCGGACGATGACGCCGGTGACGCGTTCGCCTTCGCGGAGGAAGCCTGTGACGCGTGCGCGGGACGCTACATGAGCTCCGTAGCTGGCCGCAGTACGCGCCAGGAAGGTGACGTAGCGCGCGTCGTCTACTTGTGCGTCGTAGTACTGAATCGCGCCTACAAGCGCTGAACGCTTAAGTGCTGGCGCGATACGGAGTGCTCCGCGGCGGGTCAGCTGGCGGTGTACAGGCAGCCCTCTGCCATGGGACGAGGTCGTGGCCATGCCGTCGTAGAGCGCAACACCGGATCCGGCGTAAACGCGTTCCCACGCGCGGCCAGTCAGCGGATACAGGAACGGAACCGGACGCACTAGATGCGGCGCCAAGCGCTGCAACAGAAGCCCGCGCTCCTTGAGAGCCTCCCGCACTAGACCGAAGTCCAGCATCTCCAGATAGCGGAGTCCGCCGTGGATGAGTTTGGAAGACCGGGAGGACGTCCCCGACGCCCAGTCCCGCGCCTCCAGCAACCCCACGGACAGACCCCGAGTCGCGGCGTCCAGCGCCGTACCGGCGCCGACCACCCCACCGCCGACCACCACCACGTCGAGCTCCCGCTCGGCCATGGCGGCCAGCGCCGCTTCGCGCTCCTCCGGTCCCATCCGCACACTACGCACGCCTAAAGACTGCCCTAAGTGCGCGCCCGGCACGCGACCGGACCCGCCACATCACCCGTGAAGCCGATCACAGGAACCGGCGAAGGGCCGCACGGGCGACGGGACGGCGAACGGATCAGGTCGCGACGGTGACCTCGACGCGCTGGAAGCCCTTGAGCTCGGTGTACCCGCAGGTGCCCATGGCCCGGCGCAGGGCACCGGACAGGTTCATCGTCCCGTCCGGGGAGGAGGAGGGACCGACGAGGATCTCCTCCAGGGTTCCCACTGTGCCGACCGCTGTGCGGTACCCGCGCGGGACGGTGGCGTGGTGCGCCTCGTTGCCCCAGTGGAAGCCCAGACCCGGGGCCTCGGCGGCGCGGGCCAGCGGCGAGCCGATCATCACCGCGTCGGCGCCGCAGGCGATCGCCTTGGTGATGTCGCCGGACACGCCCATGGCGCCGTCGGCGATGACGTGCACGTAGCGGCCGCCGGACTCGTCCAGGTAGTCGCGGCGCGCGGCGGCGACGTCGGACACCGCGGAGGCCATCGGGACCGCGATGCCCAGGACGTCCCGGGTGGTCTGGGTGGAGCCGCCGCCGAAGCCGACGAGGATGCCCGCCGCGCCGGCCCGCATCAGGTGCAGCGCGGCCTGGTAGGTGGCGCAGCCGCCGACCACGACCGGGATTTCGAGGTCGTAGATGAACTGCTTCAGGTTCAGCGGCTCGGCGCCCGCCGAGACGTGCTCGGCCGAGACCGTGGTGCCGCGGATGACGAGCATGTCGAGGCCCGCAGCGACCGCTACAGCGTGGAACTCCGCTGTGCGCTGCGGCGACAGTGCGCCCGCCACAGTGACGCCCGCAGCGCGGATCTCCTTAATACGCGCGGAGATGAGCTCCGCCTGTACGGGAGCGCTGTAGATCTCCTGGAGCCGCTTAGTGACGGCGCCCTCAGAGAGCGTGGCGATCTCCTGGAGGAGCGGTTCGGGATTCTCATAGCGGGTCCACAGGCCCTCAAGGTTGAGGACGCCGACGCCGCCGAGTTTGCCGATCGCGATCGCCGTGGCCGGCGACACCACGGAGTCCATCGGCGCGACCATGAACGGCGTGTCGAACCGGTAGGCGTCGATCTGCCAGGCGATGGAGACCTCTTCAGGGTCCCGCGTGCGGCGCGACGGCACGACCGCCACGTCGTCGAACCCGTAGGCGCGGCGGCCCCGCTTGGCCCGCCCGATCTCGACCTCGGTCACCTGCGATACCTCAACTCTCGGTGGACGTACTTACGGCCCGACGCTACAGGGCGCGCAAGTCGCCCACCACCGACGTTCGATGGAGGCGCTGCGCGCCGCAGTAGTGATTGCTGCTCTATGTGCTCAGCGTCTATGTGCGTCTACGTGCTCAGCGCTTGGAGTAGTTCGGCGCCTCGACAGTCATCTGGATGTCGTGCGGGTGGCTCTCGCGCAGACCCGCAGCGGTGATGCGCACAAGCTGGGCGTCCTGAAGCTGCGGGATAGTGTGCGCGCCGCAGTACAGCATCGACTGGCGCAGGCCGCCGATGAGCTGCAGCGAGACCGCAGCCAGCGAGCCCCGATAGGGGACCTGGCCCTCGATGCCCTCGGCGATCAGCTTCTCGTCGGAGTCGACCTCGCCCTGGAAGTAACGGTCCTTGGAGTAGGACTTGTTCTCCCCACGCGACTGCATAGCGCCGAGGGAGCCCATACCGCGGTAGGACTTGAACTGCTTGCCATTGATGAACAGCAGTTCGCCGGGCGACTCCTCGCAGCCGGCCAGCAGCGAACCCAGCATCACGCTGTCGGCGCCGGCGGCGATGGCCTTGCCGATGTCGCCGGAGTACTGCAGGCCGCCGTCGGCGATCACCGGGACGCCGTGCTCCCGGGCCACCTGGGCCACGTCGTAGACCGCCGTCACCTGCGGGGCACCGACCCCGGCCACGACACGGGTGGTGCAGATGGAGCCCGGGCCCACACCGACCTTGACGCCGTCGGCACCGGCCGAGATCAGGTCGTGCGCGCCAGGGCCGGTGACGACGTTGCCGCCGATCACGTCGATGTGCGAGGCCTCGGCCTTGACCTTGGCGATCATGTCCAGCTCGACCTTGGAGTGGCCGTGCGCGGTGTCCACGACCAGGAAGTCGACGCCCGCCGCGACCAGGGCCTGGGCCCGCTCGAAGGAGTCGCCGAGGATGCCGATGGCGGCGCCGACACGCAGCCGGCCGTTGGCGTCCTTGGTGGCCAGCGGGTACTTCTCGCTCTTGTCGAAGTCCTTCACCGTGATCAGGCCGGAGAGTTTGCCGTCTCCGGTGACCAGCGGGAGCTTCTCGATCTTGTGCTGGGCCAGGAGCTTCATGGCGTCCTCGCCGCTTATCCCGGCCGGGCCGGTGACCAGCGGCATCGGGGTCATGACGTCGGCGACGCGGCGCGACTTGTCGGCCTCGAACCGCAGGTCGCGGTTGGTGATGATGCCCAGCAGCGTGCCGTCGGCGGCGGTCACCGGCAGACCCGAGATGCGGTACTTCGCGCACAGCGCGTCCACCTCGGCCAGGCTGGCGTCCGGGGAGACGGTCACCGGCTGCGTGACCATGCCCGACTCCGAGCGCTTGACCAGGTCCACCTGCGCCGCCTGGTCGGCGATCGACAGGTTGCGGTGCAGCACGCCCACCCCGCCCTGGCGGGCCATGGCGATGGCCATCCGGGCCTCGGTGACGGTGTCCATCGCGGCGCTGATCAGCGGGATGTTCAAGCGGATGTTGCGCGACAGCCGGGTGCCGGTGTCCACCTCGCTGGGCACCACCTCGGAGTAGGCCGGGACCAGCAGGACGTCGTCGTAGGTGAGGCCGAGGTTCGCGAACTTGGCGGGCAGGCCGGCGTCAGACATGTCACCATCCGAATGTCAAGGGGGACCGATAAGCAATCTTCCCCCAGGAATCCGGCCCGACCAAACCGATCAGTGGATGATCGCCCGGCGCGTGGCCAGGATCACAACGACACACCGCCCCCTGCGCGGCCGCGCCCGCCCCGGCGCCGCGGCCACCGCCCGGCCCGCCGTCAGCGGACCAGGCCCCACCGGAACCCGAGGGCGACGGCGTGCGCC
>JABFXP010000294.1 GCA_013361685.1 Catenulispora sp. | reverse complement strand
CCGCTGCTCTGCCAATTGAGCTAACGGCGCTTGGTGGCGGCTGTGATCACCCTAGGGTATTCGATGCCATCCTGTCCAAATAGATGGGCATCCTGGCGAGGTGGTTTGACACCCCAGTGCCGATCTCTGTCAGTCCGTTTACGCGCAGCGCCGAACGTACCCTGGACCACCCCTGGACCATCGGTGCCGGGAGCGTCGGCCGTCGGGCTCGAGACGAACGAACGTGGTCCAGGGTGGTCCAGGGTGGTGGTCCAGGCGGAGTGCCTGAAAACCGCAGCTGACCTGCGGATAGAGTCGCTAGCGGTTTCGGCTAGTCGTTGCCGTATTCGGGCTCGGGGTACAGGTCGTCGATATCGCCTTCGGTGGTGAACGTCTCTGGCAGGCCCGCTTGCAGGATGTAGTCGAAGCGATCGAGGGTCAGGTGGCAGGTCGGGCAGCTGAAGTAGGCGGTGTCGATCGTGAGTGTCACAGTCGGCTCTGGGTCCGGGGCGTCAAGCCGTTCATCGCCTTCTTCGAGCCGTTCGTAAGTCTCCTCGACATCCGCGATCTCGTCGCCTTCCAGCAGCCCGGTCGCTTCGCACGCCGGACAGACGTCGGGAGCCTCGTAGGGCAGGCCCGCGGTGAGGTGAACTTGGCGCTCCCACTCTGCGGCGACTTTCGCCGACATCGTGCCGTCGCGGTATTGCCGCAGGCGCTGCCGGGCCCGCTCGATACGGGCCTCGGTCTGGTGCTCCACGTTTTTCGTGTTCTGGTAAAGGTGGTCGGTCACCGTGGTCTCGCGGTCACGTCCGACGAGGTCGGCGATCTCACGGTCCAGAGCGGCGACCAGGATCGCGGCTTGGGCCCAGTACTTGGGCCACCAGGCGTGCGGCGGGAGCGCCATGAACCCGATGCCCGGGCCGTGGATGTATTCGTTGCGGGGGTTGGAGAAGCTGCTGGCCGCGTCGCTGCTGAACGGCTTGAAGGCTTTCTGGCAGCGGGCGAACAGGGTGCTGGCCTTCACCGAGGAGAACCGGGCATCGCCCTTGACCAGGCCGCTGGCGATGAGGATGTTCGTCCCGTCCTCGGTGGGCTCGGCGATCAGCAATGGTGAGACCCGCGCCAGGGCGGCTTTTGCGAGTAGTTCCAGCGCGAGTGACGCCCACAGCGCTTGTTCGTCGAAGGACCTGAGGCCGTCGTTGTCCATTGCCCGGTTGAGGAACAGTTTCGCCTTCATCCACAGGGCTTCGTGGTCGTAGGGCGCCGTCATGTCCACACTCCTCGAAAAGCGACGCGCTCCAGTTCCCGCTCGGGCTCCTGGTCTGCCGCGGCTCTGGCGTGCAGGGTGAGTCGGTTGTTGATGACCAGCAGTTTGCCTGGCTCGTCCCAGAAGAAGTCGATCGCCTCGTCGTTGGCGGCTCCGAAGTACGCCGCCGCCTGGCGGGCGCGTTCGTCGCACGGCGTCATGCACCCCGGGTCGTAGCGGTATCGCGAGCCCGAGTGTGCGGTGGCGAAGAAGCTGTCACGTCCGTTGGCGACGAGGAACACGCCGTGGGTCATGAGATCGATGGGGCCGGGCACGTATGTGCCGAACGGGATCTTCTTCCACAGTCGGGTCGGGACCTGGCTGGTCGTCGTACTGGCCAGTACGACGACGTCTGGCGGCTCCTCCAGGTGGGCGCCATCGGTGTGGAGCGGCTGGCCGCCCATTCCGTAGCGGGAGCTGAGCGAGTTGGGTCGCGCAGCGGCCCGGCTCAGCGGGCGCAGCTTCGACACCGGCGGGTCGCCGCGTCGCATCGGCGTCTCCGTCCAGTCCAGTTCGGCGGCCTGGGAGCGGATCTCCTCCAGCGTTCCGGCACCCGCCGCCCAGCCTTCGGTGCGTGCGGTGGCGACGAGGGCCTCCAGGGTCGTCGTGGGCATGGAGCAGTTCTACCGCACCGCCTGCGGCGCACCGGTAAGGTCGCCGTCCCACCGGTCCGGGCCTGCAGAAGCCGGCCGCTGCGCGTGTCGTGGCTTGGGCTGGCCGACGCGCGGCCTGACTCGGGGTGAACGCGCGTGTCATGTCGGGCTGGCGCCTTTCGCCTCGGAGTGTGCCGCCTGCCACACAGAATGATCACCAGTAGATCGGGAGAGGCGCTAGAACGCCCGGCGGACATCGCCGTTGGCCTCTGGCTAGGGCCCGCCGTGCTCGTCGCGGCGACGGTGGGGGCGGATGGGCCGCGTGTCCCAGTCTGGCCACCCGTTGAGCCGCCGATGGTAGTGGCTGGCACAAAGGCCGGACTTGTAGAAGCGCCGACCGCATCCTTCGATGCGGCATATTCGGGTCTCGGCCTTCCGCGCGGCCTGCCGTGCCAGTTGGGCCTTCGTAGGTTGATTCGCCGACGGCTTGAGCGGCCGAGTGTCCCAGTCGGGCATGCCGGCCAGCCGGCGACGATAGTGCGTGTGGCACAAGCCGGCCCGGTACGCCTCGCGCGTGCAGTCCGCGACCTGGCACGGTCCTGCGTTGGCCGGAAGGGTACCCTCGGCAACCAGTTCGCGATAATGGTGAAGGCAGTACCCGAGCCGGACTTGCTCCTCGGAACAATCGCTGGCAAAGCAGGTTGGCCGCTCAAGCTCGTTGACGGGCCGATCCCAATCCGCGTCGTTACGGCGCCGGCGGTCGTAGTGCCGTTGGCACAGGCCGCGGGCGTACGCCGGATGCGGGCAGGATGGTACTGAGCACGGCGTGGTGATCCGCGAGTGGTCCTCAGATCGTCCTGGTGCTTGCTGGCGCTTGATCGGCCGGTCCCAGTTGGGCTCGCCGTGGAGTTGCCGGCTGTAGTGGGTGCTGCACAGTCCTCGGTGCTTCGCGGCCCGGTCGCAGTCGTCAACTGCGCAGACGGGCGAGTCGACCACGTGCGGCGTGCGTGGTGGCCGTCTGATACGCCGCGCATAGTGCGGCTCACACAGGCCGCTGATGACGGCGTCACGATCACAACCTGCGACAGCGCATCGGCGGATCGCCGGACGCGGTACTCCCACTGCCGGTAGCGCTTGCAGGCTGTGTTCCGAACACAAGTCATCGACGGTTGCCGGTCGCCGACAACCGGCCACCCGGCACAGCGCCGCACCGACCACGCTGCCACCTTCTGGTGAATGCAGCCTGGTTGCCGTGCAAGTGCTCCGTTCAGGGGATCCGCCAGCCGTCGCCTAGCGTCACGCCTTGCCGTCGCGTTCACGCTGGAAGCGGGCGACGAACACGGAGTCGTAGTAGCCGCTCTCGTCGGCGCCCGGCGCAGCCGGAGGGCCGACGGCGCGGGTTCGCCGGACACCTGCAGGTGGTTCCCCGACGAGCATCCGGTCCGCGGACTGCACGTACCGTGACCGGAAAGCGAGATGCATTCGTTACCTATCGAACATCTTGCGCAAATTGGTCTTCGGTTGGTTAAGTTGCCGAGTTCGTTGACGTTGCCCGGCCTTCCGGCCTGGCGGTGGGCGGTCGCCGCAGGGGCGGGTTCCTGGCGGGGCGCGTGCACGGGGATAGAGAGAAGTTCGGCATGCGCGATCACACTCGTCTTGGGACGTGGGCGGTGGCGGCCGTCGTCGCTGTCGGGTCGGCTGGGTGCGGCAGCACCGGAAGGTCCCCGCAGGCCCGGCCGAGCCCGGTGTCGAGTCCGGTGCCGGCGTTCACGGCGGCGATGGCGCCAGGGTTCGCCACTGTGCCTGCCTGGTCGCAGGACGTCCCCTGGGCCATGGGGTTCACGTCAGGCGGCGTGAGCGTCGCCCCCGACCTTGGGCTGATGGTGATGCAGGCTGAAGCCGGTTTCATCCAGGTGGTCGGCTCGAGCCTCGCGGTGGTGAGCTTCGCCGAAAGCACCGGTGCCGGAGGCCGTTTCGCCACCGTGCAGTTCCGTTCCGTGGCCACCGGCGCGCTGCTGTCCACCGTCAACCTCCCGACGGACGGGGCGTTCAACGGCCTGTACTCCGACGTCGTGGGCGGCCGGGCGGTCGCCGTGGTCCACCACGGCGCGACCGCCCCGGCCACGCAGGCCGGCGGCGCCGCGGCGTCCATCAAGGTCACCTCGGTGTATGGGGCGGACGGCTCGCTGGTGTGGACCAGCCAGGGCCACGCGATCGCGTCGGGTGCGGCCGACTCCTCCGGCTTGGTGACCTTCCCGAACGGGTTCCCCGTCTACAACGGCGGCTACACCGTGCGCCACAACGGCTCGCCGGACCCCAACGGCGGCAGCTACGACGTCCTGGATCCGGCCGGCGGCGTCGCCCTGCACATTCCTGGCACCGCCGGTGCGGACGGTAAGCAGCCGCACATCAGCCTCGCTGGCGGATACGCCCTGGTCAGCTCGATCATCCAAGGCCAGGCGGCCGATGGCTCGGCGAGCCGGGTCTCGCTGAGCGCCTACGACCTCGGGCACGGCGCGGCCAGGGTGGGGCAGTGGACCGAACCGGCCGCCACCGCTCCCGGCGGGCAGGGCGAACTGCTGGCCGCGACCGGTGGCCGGCTGCTGGTGGCCTGGCCTGCTCCTGGCCCCGGCTCCAAGGCCGTGGCCGATATGACGGTGCTCGACGCCGCGACCGGCACCGCCTCCACCGTGTCCGGGATACCCTCTGATGCGAGTGACCCGGCGGCGCTGGGCGCCGTCTGGGACTCCTCGACCGGCGGCCTCACCGTCTACGAAGCGGACACCACCAAGTCCGGGCCCATCTTTGGAGTCAATCTCGCCTCGGGAACCGTCACCTGGTCACTGCCTTCCGGTCAGGCCATGCTGGAGCCGGTCAGCACCTATGGGGGGTCGGTGTATGCCGTCCAGCTGAGCACGGCCAGCGTGCCGGCGTCGATGGTCACCATCCGGGATGTAGGATCCGGATTTCCGTGTCCCGTGGCAGTCCTTTGAGCTGTGGGTTCTTGCGGTTTCCGGGCGCTTGACACTTTGATCGTTCCGGTTTCGGTGTCACTTTTCCGTCGTGGTGCTCGCGCTGAGGACGATCGACTCGGTTGTGAGTACGAGTTCGAGTACTCGCCGTCCCTGTTCGGTGAGGACGAGTTTATGGCCCCGTGGCGATCCGGCTTTCCGGATGTAGAGCTTATGCCCGAGGTCCCTCTCGATCCGCTGGATCTGGACCCGCAGCACGTTGGGGTCGAGGCCAAGAGCGCCGGCGGCCAGGCGGATGCTCTGACCGGTCGCCGCAACGGCCGCGAAACGACGCAGACGGGCCAGGCCGGGTTGGTCGAGGCCAGCGGGTCTGAGTTCGGGCGGGACGGTGTCGAGAAGGGGTGTGCTCAGGACCTTGTTGGTGGCGTTGGGCCGGATGGTGATCCCGATGGCGGTGAGCCGCCTGCTGACCGGACCGTTGGTGATGTTGAGTTCGGCGGCGATGTCCGCGATGGTCCTGCGCTGTTCGAGGTACTGGGCGCGAAGCCAGCCATCGTCGAAGACGAAGGCGCGCCTGCCGTGCTCCGGTTCGATGCCGGCGCTGTGGAGCGCGGCCAGGACGAGGGGTTCTGAGAGGTCGAGCTCGCGGCCGATCTGGCGGGCGGGCTTGCCCGCGGCCACGTAGTGCTCGTGGAGGAACGCCGGCGACAGCTCTTCGGCGCGCTTCCGGCGTTGAAGACTGCTGAGCCGGGTCCCGCGAGGCGGCTTCTGCTGGTGGTCGTGGGCGCCTGTTTCAGGGGGATGAGTCTCGAAGGCGAGGCGGAGGTGTTCCAAAGTGACGCCCAGGACCGGGGCGGCGTCGAGCGGTGCCAGCCGTTTCTCGCGGATGAGTTCGGCGGCCGTCTCGGTGTCGAGGATGCCGAAGCTCCGGCCGGGGAGATCGAGGTCGTCGGCGATGCCGAGCGGCGGGGACCAGGTCACCGGCTCGTCGATGCCATGTGCCCGGAGATGGGCCATGGCGTGGGCATCGAGTTCGGCCAGCAGGCTGCGGGTCAGGTGGAACGGTGCTGCCGCGAGTTGCCGGGAGGCTTGGGTGCCCTGGCCTATGCTCAGTGGGCCGCTGACGGCGTGCAGATCGGAGCCGGTGATGCGCTGGTAGAGCAGCCGTTGCATCGTGGCTCGCCGTGTGTCGTTGCCTCCTGGAGGCGTGCCGGTTCGGTGGCAGATGTCGCGCCAGACATCGGCCGGAAGCAGCTGCAGGCCGTCGAGCGTGCGGCGGCGGTCGTAGTCGATCGGTGCCGAGTGCGCATCGAGGTAGTCCGCGATCACGCACAGCGTCGCGAGCCCGTCCTTGCCGAGCGCGGCGATCCTGGCCAGGAAGTATGTCATGGCCAGATTCCCGTGTCCCTGAAGGATCTCGACGGCGCGGGTGTACTTCTGTCGGGGCCAGCCGGGCAGCAGCAGTCCCGTGGCCAGGGCTGTCCTGTGCTTCAGCGGTCTGGGGTTCGGGCTGTCGGGCGCCAGCAGCAGGACCGTCCAGTTCCTCCAGAACAGGCGGGGCACGGACCGGGCCCGTTTGACGATGTCCGCATCGTCATGGGTCGGGATCCGGGGGCGGGCGCTGCAGGTGCGGTAGCGCACCCGCTCGTCGGTCTCCAGATGACGGTCCATGGCCTGCCAGATGAGCTGTTGGAGCGCGTCCGTTGCGTGCCTGTGGTAGTTCTTGACGTCGCCCGGGGAGACGTTGCCGCGCTGGGCGACTTCGCGATCGATGAGCTCGCCGATCGCGCAGGCGCTGTTCGCGCTGTTCAGCTCCCTGCGGATCTCCACGGCCCGGGTGAGCGGGCCCGCCAGGACGGCCGCGTCGGTCGGCACGTAGCGAGGATCGGCGCCGTAGCGCTGCCGGGCTTCGTCGATCTCGGGACCGCAGTCGAGGAAGTCCCCGGGCCGGGCTCGCATCAGCAGCCGCGCGGCCAGGACGGTGAGGTCTTTGAAAACCTCGTGTGGACGGTGCTCGCCGGCACGGTCGTCTTCGATCAGCGCGAGCAGGTCGTCGATCCACTGCTGGGCCTGCAGTATGGGGCTGTCATCGGCCAGGGCGACCACCACGGTGCCGGTCAGGTCGGTCCGGCACTGAACCATGGACTCCTTGCTGCCGGCTATCCGGGTCGGGCACCGGTGCCCGACGGCTTGCCGGTAGAGGATGCCGCTGCTGCGTGGCTCTTTGCCACAGCTCGGGCAGGCGTGCGCGAGCAGGACCTGGTGGCGGGTGCAGGCCATCGACCAGGTCAGCCGCCAGCGCAGCGGCCACCGGCCGTGCTGCTCGGCCAGGCATCGCGGGCAGTAGCGCGATCCGGTGCCGCGACCCCACAGGCTCATCCGGCTGACGACGCGCTGCCCGGGGGCCAACACCAGGGCGTGGCCGCTGTAGCGCCGCAGCGTCATAGCGTGCAGTTGTTCGACCGGCACGCCGGTCGCCGTCGCGAGCTGCTGCGCCTCGTGATCCTGCAGGCAGGTGGTGAAGTCGGGAGCGAAACGGCCCGTGCCTCGGGAGCGGGGAAGCCCGGCTGCGATGACGATGTCGTGCAACATGGCCCCGCTGCGGGCGGCCAGCGCGTCCAGCCACGAGTCCAGCGCCTCGCCGGGGCGCGGAGCAACACGGATGGGCAGGGTTCTGATCATCGCGCCGTCACCGTTTCCCGGAGCCAGAAGGCTTGCTGGTGCCGCGGCCGGACCGGAACAGCGCCTCCCACTGTTTGCGCAGCTGCTCGGCGGCTTCGTCGAGTTTGACGCCCGCCAGCAAGTCGGCAGTCAGACGTTCGTCTCCGGTGCGGATAGCACGGCGGCACCCTCGCCGCATCAGAGACATCACGGAGCCGATGTGCCCCGAGCAGCGGGCGTAGAGCTGGTCGGACAGGTCGTCGGCGAGCATCCCGGGGTGTTTGTCGGCCAGCGGAAGGCGCTGCTCCAAAGCGAGCAGGAAGCTGCGCCACTGGTGCCGTCCGGCGTCGTCGTCGATGGTGAACGGTGCCAGCTCCAGCGGGGTGATCCGGCGTGCAAGCTGAGGATCGTCGTAGAGCCCCTTGTCGCGCAGCTCGTGGCCGATGAACAGAATCATCAGCGGGAACTCGTTGGCGATGGTTTTGAACTGGTTACTCAGCTCGGTTCCCCACGTGGTGCGGAACCGGAGGAACTGGAGGTCGTCGACCAGCAGGACCCGGGACTCGCAGGCCAGTGCGCAGTTCATGGCTCGGGTGAGGAACATGTTCGCGGTGCCGGAGTTGCGGCCGGCGTGGGCGAAGAACTCCAGCAGCGCCCAGTTGAAGTCCTTGACCCTGGTGTCGCCGGTCATGCCGACCCGGATCACCGGCCACCGTTCGTGACCGGCCTCGGTGAACCGCCCGTGCGCGCCGATCAGGGTGTTGTGGACGTGCTTGGCGAACGCCAGCCCGAGCGTAGTCTTCCCCAGCCCAGGGAATGCGTCGATGGCGGCCATGCTCTTGGCCTCCCACGTCGGCTGATCGACGGCCGCGTCCAGGATCTCCTCTAGGTCTGCGAACACCGCCTCGGCCTGCGCCGTCTTGATCGGCCGCAGGTTGGCCAGGAACCTGCGCCGGGCCAGGTTGTGCCGCTCCAGCTCCGGCGGATCCAGAGACTTGAGCTCGGCGACGGACAACTCCGGCGGGCGGGGCGGCTCCGGCGTCTCGGCGAACGCCGCGAAGCCCTCCTTGCGGGTCAAGGTGAGCTTGTCCAGCGGCAGGCTGAGCCAGTCCGGGTCGGCGGCGACGATCCTGCTCTTGCGGCGGGGGCTCACAGATCGCCCAGGGCGTCGGCGTAGAAGGTTTCGGCGTCGAAGACGGCGGGGCCTTCGGTGTCCTCGAAGTCGGCATCGTCGTCGTCCCCGCCGACCTCAGGCTCCGGCCCGCCGGTCTCCAGCGCCGGCAGCGCCTCGTCGTCGGTGATGTCGATGGCGAACGCGGCCTGGTCGCGGGCGGCCCGAAGGGCCATGCGCCGCTCGGCCAGGGTCATCCCCAGCCCGAGGTTCCAGCGCTCCAGCAGGTCGGCCACGGCCAGCCGGTCGTCGGAGTACGTGTACTTCTTCACGGCCAGCTTCCGGGCGAACGTCAGTGCGTCTTCGCTCATCGGCATGTCCCCGGCCGGCGCGTGCTCCCACGTCAGGACGTGCCACTGTCGGTCCAGGTCCCGGAAGTACGCCCGCGTGATGTCGTCGGGGTTGACCTGGACCGGCCACAGTCCGCCGGGATGCGGGCTGGGCCGCCCGTCGTGGTAGAGCCCCGGGCCGTTGTAGCGGCGTCCGTCGACCTCCATCCCATACGGCTGGATGGTGCGCCACCGGGTCTCCAGGAACTCCAGCGCTAGGCGCCGGTCCCGCGGGACCTCGATGTAGCCGGCCCGGCCCATGCCGTGCGCGAACATCTGCGTCGGCGACATCCGCAGCCCCGGGACGCCGGGGTCGACCAGACTGGAGTGCGGCGCCCTGTGGTAGTCCACGGCGATCCACTGCCGGATCTTGTCGGCGAGCTCGTCCAGGTAGAAGAACGCCTCACCCTCCGGGTTCACACCCCGGGAGAAGATGTCGGGTCCCTTGTAGCCCGGCAGCGTGTGCAGCAGGCTCTGTCTCAAGGTCTTGAAAAATCTCTCGATCGGACCCTTGTCCCGACCCGTTCGCAGCCGCACCGGTTGGATGGAGATCCCCATTCGGGCGCACACGCTGGTCAGATGCTCCGAGACGAAGATCTTGCCGTGGTCGACGACGATCGTCTCGGGCACCAGCGCCGGGCCGGCGGCGCGGACGATCGGACCGTCGATCGCCGCCGGGTCCAGCAGCACCCTGCGCGGCACGCCGTGCTCGGGCCAGACCGCTCCGGCCGGCCAGTTCGGCATCACCGGAAGCGGCCGATATGCCTGGAACAGCACTGCGGCCGCGTCGATCGACTTCGTAGAGACCGGCGTGAGCCGGAACCCGACGATGCAGCGCGTGTACCAGTCCATCCCGACCGTGCATTCACAGTTCACCCAGCGCAGCGTTACCGGGTCCAGCGCGAACACGTCCAGGCGGGTGGTGTCCATCAGCAGGTACTCGCCCGGCCTCGTGGGCCGCAGCCTGCCGAACGCCTCCCGCGGACGGCCGGCGATGTCCCGGTTGCGTGCGGTACTCAGGCGGAACGTCGGATGGCGCCGCTCCAACTCCGCCAGCGCCTCGTAGGCCTTCGTTTTAGGCGGCATGGCCACCGCGTCCTCGCCGAAGCGGGCGATCAGCCGGGCCCTGGTCCGTTCGATCACGGTCTTCTGCATCGGCCTGGCCTGGTCGACGTGCTCGACCATCACCTCGACCGCCGTCTCCACCCACAGCGGATCGCACCGGTCCAGCACGTTGCCGCCCCGCGGCGTGCCCACCAACCCGGCCTCGCCGTTCGTCTCGAAGTCGGCCACCCAGCGCTTGACCGTCCGGACCGACACGCCCAACTCGTCGGCCTTGGCCCGGTAGCGGGCCATCTTCGGCAGCTCCGGATCGAACCCGGCCCGAGGCTCGCCCGGCCGCGCCAACTCCGCGCTGCCCGACCTGTAGCCGGATCGGACCTCCCGCACGTGCTCGGCCCGTTCCAAGACGCGGGCCCGCTCCTCGACCTTCAACCGCGACAGCACGACCGAGGCCAGGTCCTCATCGTCGCTGGACGACGGCCCCGACTCGGTCGGAACGATCTGCGCCCTGTCGGAGAACAGCAGTTCCCTGACCGACACCCGCACCAGGCGGCCGAGTCGGTCCTTGAGCACGACCTCGTTGCCCGCCGCCGTCGCCGCGGTCTCCACGACCTCGACGGCCTCCCCGTCATAGACCAGGCGGGCGCCCACCCCCAGCCGCACCACACCGCCGGGATTCACGCCGCCCGCCGTAGAACGTGGCTCGGGCCCAACCGGCGCCCCAGATCCGTGGTCAGCCGCCCGGACCACAGCAGGTGGAACACCGCCGCCCGCACCACAGGCTCGTCGACGTCCGGGACAGCGACGAACGCCTCGGCGAGCGTCGCCCCGTCCAGCTCGGCACGGTCGACCGCGTCGATGATCTGCGGATCGAACAACCAGTCACGCCGGTAGCCCGCCAGGAAGCGGACGTTCTCCAACTCGACCGCGTCAGGCTCGCTCCACACCTCATACCGCCAGCCGCGGGACTCGACCACTGCTCGACTCCAGCCGAACGTGAACGCGACATCCGGGCGGGACAACCTGCGCGCGGGTTTGACGTCGACGACCACCGGGCCGGCCGCGGTGAGCAGTAGGAAGTCGGGGATGTGCCTGCGCCCCACGCCGTCGACGACCGCCGTCATCAGGAACGGCTGCGCCAGGATCCGCGACACCCCCGAATCGAAGTCGGCGTACAGCAGCCGCGCCAGCTCCAGCCGGGACTCGTAGATCACATGGGCCCGCTCTGTGACAGACCAATAGGTGCCCGAGTAGTGCTTCTGCCCCAGGTGCCAGCGGAACGTCCGCCACGGGCCCGCCTCCAGCAGACTCCCTAACGGCGCATCGCCGAACGGGTAATCCGCGAGCTTGTCGCTGCTGTCCCTCGTCTGCACGGCAGCCGTGGCGACCACGTCCATGTCCGACATGCGGCGTTCACCCCCTGACGCGGTCTTACGCTGACGTAATCAGCGTCAGACGAGAAGGCGATCGCCGTCCCGCAACGCCAACCGATTCACTCGAACGGATTACGCGGGTGACCTGGGATTTTGGAAGTCATGTCCCAAGGGACATCGGGGGGACATCGGGATCCGGAAAGGGACATCGAAATCCGGAACCTACACGGGAGTCTGACGGCGCCGTCACCGCCCGCGGCTACCAGATCGCGCCGGTAGCCTTCACCGACCACGGCGCGGCCGTCTTCGCCCAAAGCACCTCCCCGACCACGCTCACCACCGCCAGGATCGGCGTCGTTGGACCCTAGCCCCAGCTCGCCATACCGTGCCCGCGCCGAACATGACTGAAACGCACGGAGCCGCCCGCCGGTGAACGACGGTCCGACCCCGCCCGACCTGGTCCTCGGCACCGGGCTGAAGGCGACCTGCGGCATCGTCGACCCGGGCGGATGAACACTCCACGCCGAACGATTCACGCAGGTAGGGCCCGGGGTGCTGGGCGTGCGATAGTGGCCGAGTGGCACGCGCCCCGCCAAGGTGGGCGTGGCCGCGGGTTTCAGGGAGATTCATGGCAACCGGCAAGGTCAAGTGGTTCAACGGGGAAAAGGGCTTCGGCTTCATCGAGCAGGACGGCGGCGGCCCGGACGTCTTCGTCCACTTCTCGGCCATCAGCGGCAGCGGCTACCGCAACCTGGAGGAGAACCAGGCTGTGGAGTTCAACGTCACCCAGGGCCCCAAGGGTCCGCAGGCTGAGGACGTCCGCGCCCTGTAAGACAGAGACGGCTGGGCCCGGCCGCCTGGCCGGGACCGGTATCGCCGTCGAGCGTGTACCGTCGGCCTCGCGGTGGGTGCCGGCCGACTCGATCGGCACCGGACAGCACCGCAGGGAGAGGCCCGGCTATGGCGCGCAGCAGCGGAATCCGTGGAAGCAGGATCGGCGCGGGCCCGATGGGCGAGTCCGAACGCGGCAACTCCGTCGAGCGCATCGTGGTGACCTTCTGGTGCGCCGACGGCCACTCGACGCGGCCGGTGTTCGCCGCGACGGCGGCTGTGCCGGAGGTCTGGGATTGCCACGGGTGCGGCCGGCCCGCCGGGCTTGACCCCGACGATCCTCCGGGCGCGGCCCTCGTAGCGCCGTTCAAGACCCACCTGGCCTACGTCCGGGAACGGCGCAGCGACGCCGACGCCGAGATCCTGCTCGCCGAGGCCCTGACCAAGCTGCGCAACACCCGCTGACGCCGGCCGTTACCGCCCGCCGCACCACACCCACCGACATCACGCAGCGCCCTCGCGGCACAGGCCACCGAACGCCGTGACCTGCGCCGAGCGCTCGTTGACGCCTCGCGGTCGGCCCTTGACCGTCTAAGCCCGCTGGCTGTCGGCGACTACCGCGGCGAGCAATCGACAGCGACACCTGACGCGCAGCTTCCCAAACTGGTGAGTCTCATCGCCCCCGGGACCCCTTGATCCTGCGTGCCAGTGCCGGGTTCGGACTTGATCGATGCCCGCGGATGGACGTTCATGGACGTCCGCAGCATCCACCTGTCGGGTTCGACGCGGGGCCGCATCTCATGGGCGGCACCGGGTTCGGGCCGGGACGTCCTATCGAACGGGAGCCACATGCACGTCAACCACGGCCGGGATCCGGGGGCGCCGATTCCCCCAGCCCTTTTGGCGCGGCCCCGAGATGAGCGCCGCGGGCTTCCGATACCGCCGGTCAGCGTTCACAGTGTCGCTGACGGCGAGGCCGTTGACTTCACGACGATCAACGGTCCAGTGGCCGTCGATCTTGCGCGCGCACGCCGCTGCTCGCTGTGCGGCGAGGCGATCGGCTACTGGATCGCATTCCTCGGCGGACCGGCCGCCCACGCCGCTCGCCGCTACCTCGACCCGCCCGGGCACCCCGAATGCATGAGTGCGGCGGTACGCCTGTGCCCGTTCATCGCTGTGCGCCGCTACCGGCGCACCCCGACGCATCGGCAAGCAGTGGTGACAGCGGATCTGCAGGACTACGAGTTCGACCAGCCGGAGGAGTGGGTGCTGGGAATCACCCGCAGCTTCCGTATCGAGATCAACCACGGCGTGGCCGCCTACCTGCCAGCGCCATTCACCTCGCGCCATCACTACCGCTATGACGAGCAGGGCCGGATCTTCACCGGACCGCTGTGATCGGTAAGCGCTCGCGCCGTGTACGGCCAGCTCAAGATCGACTATGTCGGGGGCGGCGGCTACGGTAGCCCACCGTGAAGATCAACTCGGGTGACGCGGTTCAACCCTATAAATATCCTGATAGGCACATGCGGCGGACGATCGGCCGCTGGATCGGCGAGACAACGCCGGATCAGTTGCGCAGCCTGCTGTATTGGAGTTTGGAAGGCCGCTACGCAGAGGAAGCAGCCTCCGAATGGACCACATGGGTTGAGGAGATCTCCGAATGGATACGCCTCAACGCCGAAGCCCGGGCCACATGGAAGTCAGACCCGGATCTGGTTCCGATCCTGGCGGATGCGGTGGCCTCCACCGAGCGGTGCGACGCGGTACTGCGGCGCGAGCTCAACTTCTGTCGTCGTCAACTGGCGCTGTGCCAGGGCGTGCTGGATGAGCTTCGCGGGGAACTGGGCAGGGTGTTCGAGGCACGCTACGACCGCGACGGGCAAGGGGAAGCATCGCCGGCGCTTCGCCTGGCGCATCAGGACTTCTACATGCACGGCGTCAGTCGCCGGTATCAGGCGCTGTCCGACCAGATCGATGAGGACGTCGTGCGCCTCCGCGAAGCACGCGACCGGCGGTGGCGGTACCGGAAGTCCGAGCAGTCGATACCCCTTGCCCGGCTGGACGCCATGCCGCCCAGCCCGGATTTCGAGATCGAGATCTCGAAGCTGCTGCGCCGTGACGGCTGCCCCATCGAACGCGAGCACGGGTTTCCCGGCGACAAGAACGCCGACGTCATAGCACTGACCCCCGAGCGCTGCCTCCGGATCGTCGTACAGGTCAAGCAGCGCAGCACGAAACACATCGAGGAGCGCACGCTGTGGGAACTCAACGGCACCGCGTGGGATATCCACCGAGGCGACATCGTCGCGCTGGTCACCAACCACCACTTCTCCGACGAGGCGCGGAAGTTCGCGAAGCGACTGGGTATCAACCTGATCGATCGGGACGCCCTGGAGATGTGTGCGACCTACGGGGAATCGCTGCTGGGGATGCTCGAGGTCGGCCCTCGCCGTGACCGCGCTAGCGCTGCCCTATCAGCAGCTTGAGGCTGTCGCTGTAGGCGACGCCGGGTTGGGGTTTGAACGCCGCGCTGCCGTCGGCGGTGCGCAGCCGGTTGTGCAGGTACTTGGCCGGGGCGGTCGTCGGGTGGGCGAGAAATCGGCCGTCTTGATGGTCCTGGATGAACCACTCGCCCATGACGAGCCCGCCGAGCACTCCGCCGGTGGTCTTGTGGACGGCCAGCAGGCGGACGGGCTCGTCGGTTGCGGCCAGCGTGATGATCGCGTCCCTGGCGGCGGCGGCGACCGCCCAGATCTGGTGGGCGTTCTCCCACACCTCGGCGGGCTCCAGCCGTCCCAGTTCCTCGATTTGGTCGCCTTCATGCCACAGCCCGCTGATGACGACGACGGCGGCGTGATCGGTCAGGGCAAGCGGCTGGGCCAACTGGTTCAGCGTCACCGAGTGCAGGGGTCGCCGATCGGAGCGGTGGCCGGCGACCAGGTTGGTCAGGTTGGCCAGGCCGAGCAGGTCGATCGTGGCGGATTCCACCAGCAGCGCCTCCCGCTCGGTGAGCCCGTCGGCCAGGACGTCCACGCGAAAGTCGCCGGGGCGCTGCTGCAGGGTGGTGATGCGTTCGAGCTTGGTGCGCGCTTCCTGGGCGGGTACGTCCGATCGTTGGTCGAGTGCTTCGGCGGCGGCGTCGGACGCGGCCCACAACGCCTGGTGGAGGTGGTCGGCGTAACGGGTGCCACTTCCCTTGCCGACGTAGAACACCCCCTGCGTTGGACCGGTCGCGTCCGTGTTGTCTATCAGCAGGTAGACGTAGAAGTCGGTGCGCATTCTCGGTCCCCTGTCGTGTCGGCCGTGCGGCTGTGGTGGGTGGCGCTGTGCGCGCAAGCCTTGCGAGCGACGTGCCTGCGAGCACTAACGTATCGGTGAAGGCTGACATACGTCCTCGCCGCGCACAGCCCCTGATCCGCGAGGTTTTGATCCGCGTTCGACGCTGAGCGACGAGGGAAACGGCGAAAAGCGGGGCTGCGCGGACATCTGTCCGCACGGCCCCGCTTTTCCTGCCCCTGACCGCTTCCTACAGCAGTCGCCCGGCCCGGTCGGCCGCTTCGGCTCGGACGGCGTCGAGGAACTCGGCGCGCACGATCGCGGCGTCACCCTCTCCGCCGTCGTCATCGGCTTCGTCATCGTCGGTGTCGACCTCGACGTACTCGGCGAACAGCAGGGCGCAGCCGTGGATGCCGGCCAGCAGGTCTTCCAGCAGGTCCAGGGCCGGCCGGGCCGGGTCCAGCGGGGTGGCGCGCACGGAGGCGAGCATGTGCTCCAGCAGGTCCTCGTCGTCCGGTGCCGCCTTGGCCGCGGTTTCCTGAATGTCGGCCACCGTCTCGACTAGGGCGATCGGGTCCGGCAGGTCGCCTTCGGCCACGGCCATGGCCTCCCGGATCAGCTCCATCACCGGTCGTACGGGCTGGCGTCGTCCTCGGTCATCATCTCCAAGACGATGGTGGGGGTCGCGACCGGCAGTGCCTCGATGTCGTCGGCTTCGGCGATCACCTCGACGACGTCGCGCCCGGCGGCCTCGGCGGCCACGGTGGCGGCGGCGAGCAGCCAGTGCGCGGCGGCCACGGCCGCAGCCGTGGGGTCGACGGCGGTGAACAGGTCGTCGTGGCGCAGCGGGTCCTCGCGCAGCAGCCGGTCGGCCTCGGCGACCTGGACCGGGGAGGCGTCGGCGCGGGTCAGGACGACGGCCTGGCGGGCCCGTCCGGCAAGGATGCCGAGTTCGGCCTGCTCGATCGCGGCGATCTCGGCGCCGACCTCCTCGGCCACCGCCTTGGTCAGGGCCGCGTCGCCGATTGCGTGCAGGGCCCGGCCGACGCGGTGCGCGCCTTCCTCCACCGCGACGTAGGACTGCACGATCATTCCGTCGGCCGGCAGGTTCGGCGCGGTCAGCGCCGCTGGCACGTCGGCGAAGGCGTCGCGCTCGGACTGTCGGCGCCAGCCCTCGCTGTTGTCTTCGAGGTCGTCCCCGGCCGCGGATGCCGGGTGGGTGTAGGTGCGCCACAGCGCGCCCGACAGCCCGGTCAGCGCGGCCACCAGCACGTAGCCCGCGTCGATGGGTGCTGACGGCGGCAGCGTCGTCACCACGGCGGCGGTGTCCCCGTCACCGGTCGCCCACACGGCGACGACGGCGCGGCGCTGTTCTTCGATCGCATACCTGGTCAAAGGTCTTCTCCATCAGCCGTGGGGTGTACACCCCATGATCGCATTCGGCGGGGTCGGGACATGGGTGTTTCGGCCTGTCCGCGCACCGCTTCCACGCCTTCTGCGCCGCAGCCCCGGGGGACACGGCCGTGTGCGTTCGGGCGCACAAACGGGTGATCTTCCGCTCGCCCGGGCCCGGCGGCGCGACAGGACGCGTGGCCCGGGCAATACGGGAGGGGTCTGATAAAGAAGCTGAGCTGGGAACGGCGAATAGCGGCCGTGCCGGGACACTGGAGGTGTCCCGGCACGGCCGTTGTTGCTTCTTGTCCGTCCAGTTCGGTCTCTCTGTTAGCGTGCGCCGGCCTTTCGCGCGCCGGTGATCGCGGCGGCGATCGATGCGGCGGCAGCATGTTTCAACTCGTCGTAAACGCTTGTATATGTATCCCTGGTGATCACCGTGGTCGAATGCCCGAGCATCTCGGAGACGACCTTGATGTCGATCCCGGCGGCCAGCGCCAGCGACGCCGCGCCGTGTCGTAGGTCGTGCAGGCGGATCGGCGGCAGGTCGGCGGCGGCGACCAGCGTGGTGAACTGGTCGGTGACGTGCGCGGGGTGCAACGGAGTGCCGTCGGGGTTGGTGAACGTCAGGCCGGTGTCGGCCCAGCCTGGTCCGTGGGCGAGCCGGGCCGTGGCCTGGGTGCGCCGATGAGCCTTGATGATCCCCACGGTCAGCGCGTCCAGGGCGACGTCGCGCTCGCCGGCGTCGGTCTTGGGTTTGCTGACCTCGGTTTCCCAGCCGTTCTGCACGATCTGCTGGGCCACGGTCATGGTGCTGGTGTCCAGGTTGAGGTCGACCCAGCGCAGGCCGCACGCCTCGCCGCGGCGCAGCCCGGTGAACGCGATCAGGTGGTAGAGCGCGAACAGCGGGTGCTCGGCGGCGTGCTCCAGGAAGCTGCCGGTCTGCTCGGCGGTCCAGACCATCACCGGCGACGGGGTCTCGCCGGTGGCGCGCCAGCGGGCGACCCGGGCGGTGTTCCACACCAGCGCCTTGGGGCGCTTGCCGGTCTCCAACTCGACGAGCTTGGCGACGTTGACCGTGATCAGCTGCTGTTTGCAGGCCGCGCTCAGCGCCGAGCGCAGCGTGGCGCGTAGCCGCTGTCGACTGGCGGCCTGGACCGCGCGCCGGAACGGGGGCATGGTCGCCAGCTGCTCCCGGCAGGCGCGCACCGCGTCGGGGTTGCTGTCCTCCCATGCCCTGGCCGCCGCCTGTTTCATGGCGTGGCGGGCGGCGTTCTCGGCCGGGATGATCTCGGCGTCTTCGGCGATGGTGGTGAACATCGCCTGCAGGTGTGCGACCCGAAGCTTGTCCAGCGGGACCGTGCCCAAGTGGGGGATGAGGTAGTTGTCGATATGGCCGGCGTAGCTGCGCCGGGTGCTGGTGGCGATGGTGCCTTTGCCGTTCAGCCACTCGGTGAGCCATTCGGCGACGGTGATCTTGTTGATGATGGGGATGCCGAGTTTGGCGGCCTGCCGGATCTCCTCGGCCGACGGCAGCTCACGGCGGTCTTTGAGCGCGGCCCGGATCCGCTCGACGATGTCGCCGCGTAGCCGCAGCGCGGCGGCCGGGTCGTCGTCGTGCTCGTCGGCGATGGCGACCAGGGTGCGGATCTTGTTGACGGCCGCCTCGGCCTCGGTCTCGGTGGCGATGCCGCCTTGGCCCAGGTGCCGCTCCGGCTCCGGCGACATGTTGATCTCGATCTGGAAGTGCCACGTGCCGTGCTTGGGGTTCCAGCGCGATTCGGAGCGCAGCTGCGGGCAGGACGCGCCCAGCCGCCGCATCTTCGGCTTCCCGGCGGCGTCGATCGCCGGGGCGCCGTCGGGTCCGATGACCGGCTCGCGGCAGCCGCACTTCTTGAAGACGGGGTTCTTGGCCAAGACGGTTCCTTTGCGTTCGTGTCGGTTCACTGCGGATCGGGTGCGAGCCCTTCCCGGCGGGCCGGGACGCGGCGCGCCGGGGAAGGGAGAAAATCCGCGGGTCTGCAGGGAGATCAACGCTCTGCGCTCGCCCCGATGTCAAGTCCTAACTGGATTCGTTGCAGGACTCGACGATTCTCAGCGTGAGAGGGGTTGCGGGCGGGTGCGGTGCGGGCCTGGGGGTGTCGATGCCGAGCAGGCGCAGCACCTCGGCGGTGGGGACCACGTAGCCGGCGCCGACCGGGATCACCCGGGCGGGGAAGGTGCCGGCCCGGGCCATCGCGTAGGCACGGGTGCGCCCGATCCGCAGCATCCGGCCCGCGGTCGGGATGTCGATGCTGACCGGCAGGTCGTGCAGCTGGCCGAAAGTCAGCGGTCCGGTACACGACCGCGCGGACTCATCCCGTTCGCCGGACTGCGGGCGGCGGGGCGTGGTGGTTTCGGGCACGGGGAGTCTCCTGTCATGGGGGCGTGTGCGTCACGACGTACGCGCCGGGGCTACGGGCGGGGCTGCGGTCCGCGTAGTCGGCGGCTGGTGGCGGCCTGCGCGGCGTGCGAGCGGGTCTTGATGTCGCCGAGCATCGCCCGGCGGGTCAGCGCCGACGCGCTCTCGCCGGGACGGTCGGCCAGTCGGTGACGGTCCAGCAGCGAGCGGATGTAGGCGTCCGGGCGGTACTCGGCGCCGGCTTTCGGCGCTCCGCCGGGGGTGAAGTTCTCCACCGTCCAGGTGCCGGCGATTTTGACGCGGACGGCGAGGTGCCGCATCTCCGCGGTCAAGGCGCGTACGGCCAGATCGTCGGCGGCGGATCCGGGACCGGCGGCGGGGTGAAGGTGGTGGCGTCGGGCCAGGGACTGGATGTAGGGGTCGGAAGCGGCCACGGGTCTCCCTTCTGCGTAAGGGCATGGGGCGGGCGGGCCCCGGACTGTCCTGGCTTGCCCCCAGGGCAGGACGGGGCCCGGCAGGCGGCACCAGCCGCTGGCCGTCGTGAGGGTCCGGCGGTGCGGCGGCGATCGGGCGGACATGGCGCGGCGGGTGCCGATCACTGCGGGACATGCCGCCGAAGGCGCGGGCCGCGACCAGCGCCGCCCGCGCCTGCGGTCGGCATGCGCAAGGGTTCAGCAGATGAGCGCGCGGCCGGCGGTCAGCTGCCGCGCGTCGGTGACCCACGGCGGCGCGATCCGGTCCAGGCCGGGGCACAGCCACTCGGCGGTCACCCGCGCCCAGGCGGCGAGGCGCCGGGCCGAGTTCTGCAGGCTGTGCGCCTCGGCCCACAGCACCGCGCGGGCCCAATCGGCCACCGGCTCGCCGTCTGTCTCGACAAGCCGGTGCTCCGCGGCCAGCAGGCGAAGGTAGGCGTCCGGCTCCAAGTCGCCGTCACCGGCTGGCCCGCCGGTTTGAGCGTCCCAGTGCTCGCCGAGCCATCGGCCAAGGGTGTCGGCACGCTGGGTCAGCAGCCGGTCCTCGGCGGCGAAGGCGCGCAGCGCCACGGCATAGCGGTGCGGGTCGTCGGGCTCGGCGACGATCCCGTGCTTGACCGCCAGCGTATGGCTGTAGGCCGGGGCCTGGCCGTTCCTCGCAGCCAAACGCGCCGCCGCGGCGAACTGGCTCGTGCCGTGCAGCGCCAGGACGGCCAGCTCCAGATCGCTGCAGGCAACGGACTCGACCAGGTCGAGCAGCTGGCGGCGGTTCGCCGGTCGGGTGCCGGCGGCGGTGCGGCCGTGCTGGGAGGACAGCCGCGCCAGTCGTTCGGCACGGCTGGCCGAGGCGCGCACGGTGACTGCGTCGGGGACTTCGCGCAGCGCCGGCGGCGAGGGTGATCGGCCCGAGGCGTTGGCGTTCGGGGTTGTGTGAGCAGCACGCATAAAGGGGCTCCTTGACAGGGCGAGAGTGGGGTCAGGGTCGGCGTGGCGCCGAGGGCTCCGGGCAGGTGTCGGCGGCGCGCCGGTCCAACCGGGGAGGCCGGGTGAACGGGTCGGCGCCGGTCGCCTGCCGACTGGCGGTCAGGGCTGCGGCGCACACCGCGGCCAGGACGAAGAACAAGTAGTCCATGAAGCTGTGCGAGGCCGAGACATTGTCGAACAGCTCGCCGAAATGATCGGCGACAACGCCGAGCGGGACCTCGTAGCGCCAGTTCAGATCGAGGCCGACGCCGAGCACGTCGCCGCACCAACCGACGCCGAACGCGAGCGCTGCCGCCAGCGGCGGGAACCACGCGCGGCGGGCCGATGTGCTGGTGAGCACACGGGCCAGCAGCAGACCGACGATCAAGCTCGCGAAGGCGAAGTGGTGTTCGGTGGCGCCGGCCAGCACGGCCCAGACAGTCGTGAGGCCGACGGCGGCGGCTGCGGCGCGGCCGATCGCCTTCGTCGGGCTCGGGGCGCCGACGCTGGTGGGGTCGCCGGTCGGCCGGGGGTCGATGGTGGAGGCGGGCATACAGAACTCCTTGTGAGGTCAGGCGGGAGGGACGCGCGGCCCGGCCGGCTACGGCAAGGCGGACGCGCCGCGCGGGGGTGAGGGTTTTTCGTTCGCGCTCGAAATGGAGGTGAGCGCGGTAGGCGGTGTCCGAACGCCGACCCGGCCATGGGGGTCCGGCCGGGCCGGCGCGTCGGGCTGTTAGGCCGGCTGTCCGGTCAGGCGCGCGACCAGAACCTGGGCGGCCTTGCGCGCCGAGCCGTTGTCCTGGCCCGCGTAGTCATCGGAGACGACGGCGAGTTTGTCGCCGACGCGCACCAGGATCAGCTCGGGCTGCTGGTAGTTCGCGGCGTCCGGGCCGGTGGCGGTGACGCGGACGTCGAGGGCTTCGTCCCCGAGGCCGGGGACGGCGGTGGCGGTGACGGTTCCGCCGACGCTGGTCTCGTCGGCGTTGGGCGCGCTGAACGTCCGGCAGCGCGCGGCCAGCGCCTTCACTTCGTCGATCTGCTTGGCGGCGTCGCCGGGGTTGGTGGCGGCCAGCACGATCTGCGCGATCGGCGTGTTCTTGACGGTGATGGTCTCTTTGGCGTAGGCGGCCCGGTAGTCGATGGTGGCCTCGTCGGCGGTGATCTGCGGCAGGGCGGCGCAGTCGGCAGTGGCCAGACCAGGGGACGGAGGGTCGCCTGGGGCGGTCCAATCCGAGCCGCTGTCGGCGGCGCCGGTGATGGTGACGCCGGAGGCGAGGTCGGATCCTGCGGGCAGCAGGGTCTTCAGCACGCGGCCGGTGGCGGTCGGGTCCGGCGCGCCGGTGGTGACCGGGTTCTGGGCGGCTGCGCGCCCGGCGCCCGGGCCGGCGGGGTGGCTACTGCCGCAGGCCGACAGGCCGACGGTGATCGTGCTGGCGGCGGCGAGGTAGACGGTGGTCTTGGCCAGGGTGGTGCGGCGGTTCAATAGGTTCTCCGGGAAGGCGGTGCGGTGGCGGTTGGAGCGGGTCGTGACGCTTCGGATGGGGGTCTCCTGGTGGGTCGGGTTGCCGGTGCAGGCGGCGGATGGGGGCCGGTGACGGGTGGGCGTGCGGCGGGCCGCGGGTGGGGTGCACGGCGTCTACTTGCCGGCCAGGCGTGTGGCGAGGTACTTGGCGATCGAGACGGTGGCGCCTTCGGTGCGGGATAGGTCGTTGTCGGAGACGGCAGCGAGCTTGTTGCCGACACGCACCAGGACCACTTCGGGCTGGGAGTAGTGCGCGGCGTTCGGGCCGGCGGCGGCCACGCGGATGCGGATGGCGTCGTCGCCGATTCCGGCGAAGGCGTCGAGAGCGAGGGTCCCGCCGACGGACAGGCCGGTGGAGTCCGGTGCGGTGAAGCTGGCGCACCGCGCGGCGAGCGCGCGGATCTCGGCCATCTGCTTGGCCGCGTCGCCGGGGTTGGTGGAGGCGACGATCAGCTGCAGGCTCGCGCCGTTGTTGTCCAGTTCCTCGCTGGCGTAGGCGGCGCGGAAGTCTGCGGTGGCGACGTCGGCGTTCAGGGAGGGTGTGGCGCTGCAGTCCGCGCCGGGCAGCGACGGCGTGGGCAGATCTGCTTCGGCGGTGACGTCGGTGCCAGTGTCGTAGACGCCGGAGACAGTGATGCCGGAGGCGAGCTGTGCCGCGGTCGGCAGCAGCACGCGAAGCGCCGCTCCGTTCGGCTCGGCCGGTGACGGCGCGCTCGGGGTGGCCGGGCTCGCCGCGGCAGCCGTGGCCGGGGTCGCGGGGCCTGTGGCGGTCGGCCGGTGCGGGGTTGTTCCGCAGGCGGACAGCGCGGCGAGAACGACGCCGGTGGTGGCGGCTGCTGCAGTGAGGGTGGCAGTGCGGGGGCGGGTGGTCCGCAAGGACTTCTCCTGTCGATTCGGGGTGTGGTGGCGGGTGTTCGGGAGGGTTCCGATGGCGATTCCTGCGTGTCGTTGAGGCGGCTATTTCGGTCGGCGGCGGTCGGGGATGACGGCGTCGGGACCGCCGGCATCGACGAGCCGTCGCGCATGAGCGCGGCAGAGCCGCAGTCCCTTCGTTCGGGTCGAGTTTCCGGTGGCGATCGCCGCGGCGCGGCAGGTCGGGAAGCGGCCGTCTTCCGGCCAGGTGCGGCGGCAGGCGCGGCACCAGGGCCCGGCCGGATCGACGGTCAACGCGATGCCGCAGCGGTCGCACAGCGGCGGCCGTCCCTGGCATCGGCCGTCGTCGTGCGTGGCAGTCATTCGCAGTCCGGCTCGCCGGTATCCGACAGCGGGTCCGTGCACGGTACGCGGTCTTCCAGCGCCGGCGCCTCACGGGGGCGTTGCAGGACGATCACGTCTTCGTGCGTGATGCACGCCTGCAGTACTCCGGCCGCCCGCTCCTTGCGGATGTTGGCCAGTTGGAAGAACGACGGTCGGGCGATGAATTGGCCGTCGCGGATCCCGCCGAGCAGTGCCACGCACCGCTCGATGGGAACGAGTCCGGCGCGCACGCCGGCGGCGATGACTTCGCCGGGGAGGTCGACGAGTTCGCCGTGTTCGCGCCAGGGGCGGGTGGTGATGACGACGACGCCGCCGGGTCGCAGAAGTTCCCGGCATCCGGACAGGATCTGCGCGAAGCCGTCGATCAGTTCGGAGACCTTGAGGTGTGCGAGGTTGCCCTTGTCGGTGGAGTACTTGTAGTCGAACTTCTGCACCCCGGACCGGCCGGTCTCCGCGGTCGGCTTGACCTGTCCATGCAGGCTCGCCCCGTACGGCGGCGAGGTGATCACCAGGGCTGCGGTGCCGTGCAGTTCGGCGGGCACCGCGGCCAGGATCTGGCGGGCGTCGGCGTTGAAAACGGTCGCGTCGCCCGGGGCGTTCTGGGAGCGGGCGAGGGCGATGTTCGCCTCGGCCAGTGCGGTCCAGCGCGCCTCGTATTCGGTGCCGACGCCGCGCCGCCCGAGATGCATCGCCTCCACCAAGGTGGTGCCGATTCCGCACATCGGGTCGACGACCAGATCGCCGGGGTCGGTGTACTGGCAGATCGCGTGCCGGACGATCTCCGGCAGCATCTTCGCCGGGTGCGCCACGGACTCCGGGACGTACCGGCCGGAGCGCTGGGAGCGGGAGTTTTGCTGCGCGGTGAGCCACACCGAACCGCGCTGTGAGTGCAGCGCGGCGGCCTGCACGGCGGCGATCGAGTCAGGGTCGGTGATGACGATCTCGTCGGTGGTTTCGGGAGAGTTGTCGCAGGTGTTTTCGCGCATCAGGAAGCGCCTTTCCGGGTGGTGTTGGTGAACAGCAGGACGTCGTGGTGGATGCGGGCGTGGACCGGGGTTCCGCCGTTGATGCGGGCGGTGTCGGCCAGGACCACGGCGTCGGCGGGGGTGGTGATCCGGTCGCCGGTGACGTCGGCGTCGATGACGGCCAGGTGCTGCAGGTAGGTGAAGCCGGCCCGGCGGGCGGCGTCGATGGTCTTGGAGGTGGTGTCGGTGAATCCGGGGCCGGGGACCGGGCGCTCGGTGGCGACGGCGAGGGTCCCGCCGGCGACGAGCATGAACCGGACCCGCTTCAGGACCTCGAGCAGATCGGAGCCGGAGTCGTGCGAGGCTTCGCGGCCTGCGGCCGGCGCGAGGAATTTCGGGCGCCGCGGGCGTCCCTCGAGGACCGCCAGGCCCGTCGGGCCGTGGCCGAACAGGCCGTATCCGTGATGGCGCGGCGTCTGGAAATGCGGGAAGCCGGCGTCGGTGTTCTCACCGCGCCGGGCCCCCAGCAGGATCGCCGAGTGGCCCTCGGGGAGGTATTCGTTGATCAGGTGGCCCAGGGCCCAGTCAGGCAGGATCCCCTTGCGCGATCCGGTCTCGGTGTGGGGCCACTTCGACGTGCCGCGGGGGGTGAAGCAGACGGTGGTGGGGAGGTCGATTCCCTTCGTTCGGTGCGGGCGGTTGGCGCCTGCGACGGCGTCGGCCTGCGGGCGGGTGTGGTGGGCGTTGTCGCCGGTGGTGCTGTTCTGCATGGCGGTGCGGTGTCGTGCCGCCGCCGAGCGTTCGTGCTGACCTACACCAGAAGTGAATTTCGGGCCCGTTTTTCCTCAAGGCCCCGCGAAAGCCCAGGTAGAAGGGCGTGTTTTCGCATCTAGTAACTGCCGGCGAGACCGGCTCCAGCCGAGACCGCCAGGGCCGCAAGAGGCGCCGGTGCACACCGTCCGCGCAGGCTGCAGACCAGCTTCGGCTCATGCGGCACGCACGGGCGGGCACCCGAACGACGTCCGAGCTACTAACGCCCATCGGTGCAGGTCAGCGCATCGCTACTAACGCCGTCGGTGTGCTGGAAGCGGTTCGACGTCGCCGCAAGGGGGCGAGCCGCGCGCCGAGGGCGGGGCAAGGGCCGGGCCCGACTTTTTCAAGATCTTTCCGGGCTCGGGTGCAGGGTCGGCAGCCGGGCGCATTGGCGCTGCTCAAGGCGGAGTTACTAACGCCGCAGGGGGCGGCCGACCGGAGATTTAGTAGCCAGTGAGTCCCCGGTGAGTCTCCACTGATTCCCTGCTGAGTCTCCGGTGAGTCTCCACTGAGTCCCCCCTGATTTTCGATGTGGCTCCCACCCGCGCGGCGCACCGCCGCGCGGCCATCTTCCCGGGAGCCCCCCATGATCGACATCGACGACAACGACGCCTGCATCGCCCCGAGCGGCGACACCCCGCTGGACCATCTGCGCCGCGCCTTCAACGCGCTGCTGACCGACGCCTGCCAGCCCGCCCTGCCGGGCGCGGAGCTGGGATTCGGCCTGCCCGAGCGGGACATCCCGCTGGCCGAGTGCAAGGACCTGCTGATGTCGCCGGCGACCGCCGCCGGAGCCAAGCGCGCTATCTGGGCCGCGGTCATCGACCGGTGCCAGTCCCGGCTGCCGGAGTGGATTTTCGCCGCGACCGGCCTGGCCTACCCGGGCCTGGCCGGGCTCGGATTGCGGATCTGCCGGGCCCGCCCGGGAGAGGCCGACGACATCCAGGGCGAGCTGCTCCTGGAGTTCGTCGAGGCCCTGTATGCGATCGACACCGACGACCCGGACATCGCCGATATCGCCGGCTGGCTGTGCTTCCGGGCGGTGAACGCCAGCTTCAAGGCGCGGGAGGCACTGGACGTCTCCGAGGTGGTCATCACGCACAAGGTCCCGGAGTCGGCCGCCCCGAGCCTGCAGGTGTCCCACCCGGACATCGTGCTGGCCCGCGCGGTGCGCCTGGGCGCGCTGGAGCCGAAGGAGGCGGACATGATCGCCCGGCTGTTCCTGGAGGACCAGCCGGCCGGCAAGGTCGCCCGCGACATGATGCCGCGCGGCAAGGTCAACCCCAACCGGACCAAGACCCGCGGGATCTCCCAGGCCACGTTCTACCGCTACCGCAACGACGTCACCGCCAAGCTGGCCGCCGCGATCGAGTCCGGGATCCTGCGCAGCTACTAAACGCCGCTGCCGGGCCGAGCTACTAAATCTGAAAGCTGCTCGTTGACCAGGGACTTCGCCGGTCATTGAGAGAAAACGGCCCCGAAATTCACTTCTGGTGTGCCAGGCCGCTCCGGCCGGCACGGACCAAGTCCCGGCCCAAGACTCGCCCCTCCCCGGGGTCGCCGCCCGCGTGGTGCTGACCCCTCCCGCACGACCCGACATCTCACCTTCCGCCTTCCGAGAGGAGGAGGTGTCGTGCACCCCGGGGAACGCGAGGCCGCCGTCTGGTTCCGGCCGCAGCCCGCCTGGTTCGCACCCGCCGCGCCGCATCGCCGCGCGGACTCCCCAGTTCAGAAAGCGAACCCATCCATGCGCTCTTCCCGCCCCCACTCCGCCCGCGTCCGGCGCGTAGCCGTCACCGCCGCGGCGTGCTGCTCGATCCTGGTGCTCGGCGCCGCCGCCCCGGCGATGGCCGACACCCACGGTCAGGTTCTGGCCGTCGGCGACATCCCCACCGTCATCGGCAACCTGCGCACCTGGCTGGTCGGGATCCTGGCCACCGTCGCCACGCTGTTCCTGACGATCGGCGGCGTCCGCTACGTCATCTCCGGCGGCAACCCCGGCGAGATCGAGAAGGCCAAGAGCGCCTTCAAATCCGCCGCCGTCGGCTACGCCCTGGCCGTCCTCGCCCCGGTCTTCATGACCATCCTGCAGAGCGTCGTCGGCTAAGCGATGACCGCCAACAACCCCAGCGCCGGGCGTTCGCCAACCAGCGGGCGCCCGGCCCCACGACCTCTCATCCTCCGCCTCGTCGCGGCCGTCCTGGCGGTCGCGGCCAGCCTGATCCTCCTCGCCTCCGCCGCCGCGTCGGCGTCCGCGGCGACCCCCGTCGACGCGGCGCCGACGACCACGCTCCTGGCCGATCCGGCGCCGGCACCGAACCCCTCCCCGTCGATTCCCGGAATCGGCCTGGGGCCCGGCGCACCGGGCCCGGTGGTGACCGCCCCGCCCCCGGCGACCGCCGGATCGAACCCGTCGTCCTCCGGCGACGACCCGTCCTGGTACGACATCCCCGGCCAGATCAAGAAGGCCATCGACGACTTCTTCGCCGGCCTGGTGAAGGACGCCCTCAATCCGGTTCTGTCGCTTCTCGGGCGGACCCTGCTGGCCACCCCCGACGTGACGACGATGGGCCGGGTCGGGCAGATCTGGACCGGCATGGCCGTGCTCGCCAACAGCCTGTACGTGCTGTTCGTGCTGGCCGGGGCGGTCATCATCATGACCCACGAGACGCTGCAGACCCGGTACGCCGCCAAGCAGATCATCCCGCGGCTGTTCGTCGGATTCATCGCCGGCAACGCGAGCCTGGCGCTGTTTGGACTCGTCATCCACGTCGCCAACATCGTCTCGCAGGGGATCATGGGCCAGGGCCTGGATCCCAACCAGGCCGGACCCGCGCTCGCCAACATGATCACCGGTCAGATCACCGGTCTGGGCGGCGGGATCTTCCTGTCGATCCTGGGCCTGGCGGTCGCCGGGATGGCGATCGTCCTGCTCATCACCTACATCGTCCGGGTCGCCCTGGCGATCATCCTGGCAGTGTCGGCACCGCTGGCTTTGGCGACCCTCGCCCTGCCGCAGACCGAGGGCCTGGCCCGGCTGTGGTGGCGGGCTTCGCTCGGCACGCTGGCGGTGCAGATGGGCCAGTCGCTGACGCTGATCGCCGGACTGCAGGTGCTGCTGGACCCCGGCGGCGTCAACGCGATCGGGATGCCCACCACCGGCGGTTTCGTGGACCTGCTGGTGTTCCTCGCCCTGTTCTGGATCCTCATCCGGATCCCGGTCTGGGTCAGCCGGATGATCTTCGGTCGGGCGCACTCCCAGCTGATGAAGGTCGGCAAGGAAGTCCTGGCCTACAAGGCGATGGGCTTCGTCGGCAAGGCGTTCAAACGCTCGCCCAAGCCGTCGGGCCCGGACGGCCCGGTGCCGAACCGGTCGCCGGGCAGCGCGCTGGCGCTTCGTCCGCTCGCGGCCGGCGGGGCAGGACGCGGCGGCAACCGGCAGGGCCCGTCCGGATGGCGGCCGGGGCCGACGGTGGTCACCGCGACCCAGGTCCCCAACCCGTCGAATCCCTCGCGCTCCGGCCAGGGACAGCGGGCCCTGCCCGGCGCCGGGCCGCGCCTGGCCCTGCCGCCCGGCGGACCCGATCCGGCACCCGGCGGCGACGGCGGTC
>JABFXP010000321.1 GCA_013361685.1 Catenulispora sp. | reverse complement strand
TTCACCATGCTTTTGATCTTGACGTTGACTTTGGGTTGGAAGCCGCCCCACCCACCAACCATCACCCAAAGAAGCCCTGCGCAACCACCGGCCCGTGCCCAGCCCCACCGCCAGCCGACCAACAAACCCACGCCCCCAAACCCCGAGCCTCAACACCATGGCCGAAGGTCGTAAAAAGCCTCTAAAACCACAAACAGACCGCAACCCACCCACCTACCTATCCACCCATCCACCCACTCACCCACCCACCCACCCCCCGACCCCAGTTGGGCCGAACGTTCGACCCAGAGCATCTAGCATGTCGCCTGTGAAACACATCGCGCAGCTAGCGCCCCGGAGCTGGAGCGGCTGGATGCCTGCCCTGCGGCTCGAGCGGGGGCCGGTGCGGGTGGGAGCTGCGGGCGTGGCTGTGGTGGTTGCGGTGGTGGCTGCGCGGTGTGCGGGAGGTGGTGGTGGGGTTGGAGAGGAGGATGTGCGGGCTGGGGCTGCTGCTACCTTGGCGGCGCGGGCGGTGGCTGTCGCTAACCATGACAAGGGTGCTTATCTGGCTACTGATGCCGCAGGGTGGTTTCGGGACGCCGATGGGCAGCGGTTCGATGACCTGGCGGCGTTGCCGATGGGGGAGTGGAGCATGCAGTTGGCTGATGTGCAGCCGGCTGCTTTGGCCAGGGGCGGGGTGCCGCATGTTTACCAGGTCACCGAGACTTATGAGCTTTCCGGTGTCGACTATCAGCCGGTCACTGTTACGCGGTATCTGACCTTCGTCCAGCATGACAGTAAGTGGCTGTTGTCCTCTGATCGGGACGGCGATGGCGTCGGGTTGCACGCTGACACCCAGATCTGGGACCAGGGACCGGTTTCGGTGGTGCGGGGGGCGCGGTCGATGGTCATCGGGTTGGGTGGGGAGCAGCGGTTGAAGCCGTTCGCGGATTTGGCCGACCATGCCGCGGCCAAAGCTGGGAAGGTGTGGGGCGCCGCTGGGTGGAGTGGGGATGTCGTGGTGGTGGTGCCTTCGACGCAGAGCCAGGTGGAGGCGCTGCTGAATGCCGCTGCCGGTAGTTTGCAGGGGGTGGTCGCGGTCACTGCCGGGGAGGGTGGGAAGCCGTTGACCGGTGCGCCGGCCAGCCGGGTGCTGATCAACCCGGATGCGTTCAATGCCGAGGCGCCGGATGCGTGGCAGTTTTTTCTCGACCACGAGCTCACGCATGTTGCGACCCGGGCCTGGACCACGGGTGCGGTGCCGCTGTGGCTGTCTGAGGGCGCTGCCGACTACACCGGGTACCTGAACTCGAGCATCAGCGCCGACCGTAAGTTCCAAGAGCTGGCGGCTGCTGTGGCCGGGGGATGGAAGCCGGAGGAGTTGCCGACCACCGACGACTTCCACGGTGCGAGCGACGCCGTATCCCGCACCTATCAGATCAGCCACCTGGCGTGCGCCTACATCGCGGAGAAGTACGGCCAGGCGAAGCTAGTCGCCTTCTACAAGGCCGTCGGCACCGCGGCGGAGGGGACGGCGGATCCGGTGGACGACGCCTTCCGCACCGTGCTCGGCACCAGCACCAAGGACTTCACCGCCAAGTGGCGTGCCTTCGTCCTCACCAAGGCGAACGCCGCCGAGGCGCTGCTCAAGAAGCATCCCTGAGTCCGCGCCGGTCGCCCGCCACAGCGCCCGCAACGCCAGCAGCGCCGCGGCCACCAGCACTGCGTTGCGGCTTAGCAGGATCAGGCCGGAGTACACCTGCCCGTTGCGCATCGAGTGGTAGAACAGCGGGAAGATCAGCTGCGTCACCGACACCGCGCCCAGTACCAGCCAGGCCGGCGTCCGCATCAGCGTGGCGCGCCGCGTCAGGCACACCGCCGCCACCCCCAGCAGCCACACCAGGTACTGCGGCGAGAGCACCCGGCTGGTCGTCACCGCCACCAGCACGGCGGCGAACGACACGTCGGCCAGCATCCCCGGGAACGGGAACCCGCCCCGGACCGCCGCGCGCCGCCGGATCAGCAGCAGCACCGCGAACCCGATGGCGTTGACCACCAGTGCTGCCTTCCCCGCCGCGGAGACGCCCGTCCCCATGTATTCGAACGCCCCGTAATCGCTGACCTTCACGATCCCGGACCAGCCGAACCACTTCCCGACCAGGAACGGCGAGGCGAACACCGACTCCACCTGGATGCCGCGGCTCTTTTGGTTCGTCAGGAACGACAGCACGCCGGGGAACCACAGCTGGAGCAGGAGCGTCGGCAGCACCGCTGTGGCCGCCGCCACGCCGACCAGCAGCCGGCCGTTGCGCCGCTTGGGTGCCCCGAACAGGAACGCCGCCGGCCACAGCTTGAGGAACGCGCCGACGCCGATCAGCGCGCCGCGGGCCACCGCCGTCGCCCGCCTGGAACGCAGCGTCACCGTCAGGGCGGCCACCGCGACGGCGGTGACCACCAGGTCGTAGCGGCCGTACGCCATCGGCCCGATCGCGGCGATCCCGAGCGTCCACAGCCACGGCCCGGCCGGGCTCGGGTGTTCCGGATCGGCACTGTGCGCGGCCCGCAGGAGCAGCATGAACACCGCGGCGTCGGCGGCCAGGCACATCAGGAAGAACAGCACGAAGTAGCTGCCCGGCAGCCAGTGCGGCAGCAGCAGGACCCCGGCCGCGCCCGGCGGGTACTGCCACTTCTGGTCGTCCAGCGGGTATTCGCCGTGGTCGAACGATCCGGTGATCCACTGGTGGTACAGCTGCACGTCGCCGGTGATCGCGCCGCGGTTGAAGTACGGCAGCGTGTTCAGCGCCAGCAGGAGCAGCAGCACCCGGGTCGCGAGGTACCAGGGCACGACACGCTGGCGGCGGGCGATCTTCATGGTGGGTGACATCCTAGGTGAGCGTGTCCCTCTGGCGCGTCAAGGTGTGGCCGGGACACCGACTAAACTCCGGTGGGTTGAGCGCTGACCCAGCGTGACCAGGTTTGGAAGGCCGGACATTGACGATTCTCGTGGTCACGAACGACTACCCGCCCCGGCCCGGCGGGATCCAGCAGTTCGTGCAGAACATGGTCGAGCGGCTGCCCGCCGACCAGACGGTGGTCTACGCCTCCTCCTGGCACGGCGACCCCGAGCGCTGCCGGGAGTTCGACCAGGCGCAGCGGCACCGGGTGATCCGCGAGAAGACCGGCATGCTGCTGCCGACGCCGGACCGCACCAAGCGCGCCGTCGCCATCGCCCGGGAGATCGGCGCCGAGGCGGTGTGGTTCGGGGCGGCGGCGCCGCTCGGGCTGATGGCGCCCGCGCTGCGCAAGGCCGGGGTGCGGCGGCTGGTCGCCACCACGCACGGGCACGAGTCCGGCTGGGCCAAGCTGCCCGGGGCGCGTGACCTGCTGCGGCGGATCGCCAACCAGGTGGACTGCGTCACGTACCTGAACGAGTACCACCGCGCGCGCATCGCCTCGGCGCTGACGCCCGCCGCCGCCGAGCGGATGGTGCAGCTCACGCCCGGCGTCGACGTCGACATGTTCCAGCCGCATCCGGCCGGCGCCGCCGAACTGCGCGCCTCGCTCGGCCTGGCCGACCGGCCGGTGGTGGCGTGTGTGTCCCGCCTGGTGCCGCGCAAGGGGCAGGACACGCTGATCAGGGCGCTGCCGCTGATCCGGCGCTCGGTGCCGGACGCGGCCCTGCTGATCGGCAGCGGCGGCCCCTACGCCGACGCGCTGAAGAAGCTGGCCGAGGCCGAGGGCGTGGCCGAGCACGTGGTGTTCACCGGCTCGGTGCCGTGGGAGCGGCTGCCGGTGCTGTTCGCGGTCGGCGACGTGTTCGCGATGCCGTGCCGGACGCGGCGGTTCGGGCTGGACGTCGAGGGGCTCGGGATCGTGTATCTGGAGGCCTCGGCGGCCGGACTGCCGGTGATCGCCGGCGACAGCGGCGGGGCGCCGGAGGCGGTGCTTGAGGGGGAGACCGGGTATGTGGTGCCCGGCGATTCGGTCGAGCGGTGCGCGGCCCGCTGCGTCGAGCTGTTGACGGATCCGGTGAAGGCCAAGGCGATGGGGGACCGCGGCCGGGCCTGGGTCGAGGAGAAGTGGCAGTGGGACTCGATCGCCAAGACGCTGCGGCGGTTGTTGGACCCGGCGATTGAGGTCGGGGCATAGGGTCTTTGCTTGAGCGACTGGCGTCGTTGCCGGGCGCGCTGTTGTCGGTGTCCGGGAGCAAAGAAGCCAGAGTCAGGAACGCGGCAGCGGCCGGGACCACCGTCCCGACCGCCGCAGAGTCCTGATGCCGCCTACCGCACCGAAGCCGGCCTCCGTCAGTCGTGGCCGCGGATCGGATGCGGACGGTAAGGCGCCTCCAGCGACGCCAGTTCCTCCGCCGTGAGCTCCAACTCCTCGGCGGCGATCGCGTCGTCGATGTGATGCGGCTTCGTCGCCCCGAAGATCGGCGCCGTCACCCCCGGCTTGGCCAGCAGCCACGCCAGCGCCACCTGCGCCATCGGCACCCCGCGGGCCTCGGCGACGGCCTGCACCGCGTCGACGACCGCGTAGTCGCTCTCGTCGTAGAGCTGGGAGGCGTAGGGATCACTCGTGGAGCGGGTCGTGGTCGCGCCGCCGTCCTTCTTGCGCGCACCGGCCAGCAGGCCGCGGGCCAGCGGGCTCCACGGCACCACGCCGACACCCTGGTCGAGGCAGAACGGGATCATCTCCGTCTCCTCCTCGCGATAGACCAGGTTGTAGTGGTTCTGCATGGACACGAACCGGGTCCAGCCGTTCAGATCCGCCGTGTACTGCGCCTTGGCGAACTGCCACGCGAACATGCTGGACGCCCCGATGTAGCGGACCTTGCCGGAGCGCACGACGTCGTGCAGCGCCTCCATGGTCTCCTCGATCGGCGTCTCATAGTCCCAGCGGTGGATCTGATACAGGTCGATGTAGTCGGTGCCGAGCCGGCGGAGCGAGGCGTCGACACCGGACAGGATGTGCTTGCGGGACAACCCCGAGTCGTTCGGTCCGGGACCCATCGGGAAGAACACCTTCGTCGCCAACACGTACTCGTCGCGGTGGGCGAACAGCCGGCGCAGGATGCTGCCGGTGACTTCCTCGCTGGCGCCGTTCGAATACATGTCGGCCGTGTCGAAATAGGTGATCCCGGCTTCGGCGGCGCGCTCCACCAGGGGGAACGCGGTCTCCTCCGGGAGGATCCAGGCGCGGGACTGCGGGCTGCCGTAGCTCATCATGCCCAGGCAGAGCCGCGAGACCTTCATGCCGGTCTTGCCAAGTCGTGTATAACGCAACAGGCTGCTTCCGTTCTGAGGACTGCTAGGAGACGTACCCCGCCAAGAATCGCGCAGTGAGTCCGGTGCCGCCACCGGATACTTCGGCCGGGGTGCCCTGCGCGACGATCCGGCCGCCCGCGCTCCCGGCGCCCGGGCCCAGGTCCAGCAGCCAGTCGGCGGCGGACACCACCCGCAGGTCGTGCTCCACGACGACGACCGTGTTGCCCTGGTCCACCAGTTCCTGCAGGCGGGCCAGCAGCAGGTCGGCGTCGGCCGGGTGCAGGCCGCTGGTCGGCTCGTCGAGCAGGTAGAGGGTGTGGCCGCGGCGCGCGCGGTGCAGTTCGCTGACCAGTTTGATGCGCTGGGCCTCGCCGCCGGACAGGGTGGTCGCGCTCTGCCCCAGGGTCAGGTAGCCCAGGCCGATGTCGTCGAGCAGCCGCAGGATCCGGCTCGCGGTGGGCAGATCGTGCAGGAACGGCAAGGCGTCCTCGACGCTGAGCGCCAGGACGTCGGCCACTGATCTGCCCTCGAACCGCACCTCGAGAGTCTCAGGGTTGTACCTCGCACCCGAGCACACCGGACACGGTGCGGATTCCGTCGGCAGGAAGAGGAGTTCGACGCTCACCTCGCCCTCGCCCTGACAGTTCGGGCAGCGGCCGTCGGGGAGGTTGAAGCTGAAGCGGCTGGCCGTGTAGCCGCGTTCTTTCGACAGCGGTTGCGCGGCGTAGAGCTTGCGGACGGAATCGAAGAGCCCTGTGTAGGTCGCGAGGTTCGAGCGCGGTGTCCGGCCGATCGGCTTCTGGTCGACCTGCACCAGGCGGTGAACCGCGTCCAGGCCGTCGGCCTTGGGGATGGCGATGATGCGGTCGTCATCCAGGGCGGCGGCCTCCTCCTCGGACGCCTCGGGATCGGTCTGCTCGGCCGGGGTGCCGAGATGGTCGCGGATCGTCGCGGCGAGGACTTGGCCGACAAGCGTCGACTTGCCGGAGCCGGACACGCCGGTCACGGCGGTCAGCGTGCCGAGGGGGAAGCGCGCGGTGAGCCGGTCGAGGTTGTGGCGGGTGACGTCGTACAGGGTGAGCCACGAGGACGGCTGCCGCGTGGCCGCGGGCCGGATGTCGGGCGCGCGGCCGGACAGGTAGCGTGCGGTGGCCGATTCGGGGACGTCGGCCAGCCCGGCCGCCGGGCCGCTGTACAGGACCCGGCCGCCGTGCCGCCCGGCGCCGGGGCCCAGATCGACCAGCCAGTCGGCGTCGGCGATCACGGCGGGATTGTGTTCGACCACGAACACCGAGTTCCCGGCGGCGCGCAGCCGGCGCAGGGCGGTGAGCAGCAGCTCGGTGTCGGCGGGGTGCAGGCCGGCCGAGGGTTCGTCCAGGACGTACAGGACGCCGAACAGGCCGCTGCCCAGCTGCGTGGCCAGGTGCAGGCGCTGGAACTCGCCGCCGGACAGCGTGGTGGTGGCGCGGTCGGTGCTCAGGTAGCCGAGGCCGAGGTCGATCAGGGTCCTGAGGTGTTCGTCCAGGTTGCCGATCAGGGCTTCGGCGGCTTGGCGGCGGGCCGGGGACAGGGCGGCGGTGTCGGGGTGGACGCGGGCGCGGGCCAGGAGGTCGGCCAGGTCGACCAGGGGCAGCGCGGTGGCGCGGGAGATGTCGGTGCCGGCGACGGTGATGCTCAGCGCGAAGGGGTTGAGGCGACGTCCCTCGCAGGTCGGGCAGGGTTCCTCGGTGAGGAAGGACGCGGCCTTGGCGCGCAGCGGGGCGCTCTTGGTGGTGGCGTACGTGTGCAGGACCCAGCTGCGCGGCGACATGTATGTGCCCTGATAGGGGCGGGTGATGCGGTGCGCCTCCCGGACCGGGTGCACGGTGACGACCGGCTGGTCCTCGGTGGTGAGCAGCCAGTGCCGCCGGTCGGGCGGCAGGGTGTGGAACGGGGCGTCGATGTCGATGCCGAGTTCGGCGAGGATGTCGCGGTAGTTCTTGCCCTGCCACGCCCCGGGCCAGGCGGCGATCGCCCCCTCGCGGATGCTGAGGCTGTCGTCGCCGACGAGCTTGGCCTCCTCCACGGTGTAGCGGCGGCCGAGGCCGTGGCAGGTGGGGCAGGCGCCGACGGCGGTGTTGGGGGAGAACCAGTCGGAGTCGACGATCTCGGCGCCGGGCGGATAGGTGCCGGCGCGGGAGTAGAGCATCCGCAGCACGTTCGACACCCGGCTCACCGTGCCGACGCTCGACCGGGCGCTGCCGCCGCCGTGGTGCTGGCGCAGGGCGACCGCCGGCGGCAGGCCGGTGATGCCGCCGACGTGCGGCGCCGCCGCCTGGTCGATGAGGCGCCGGGCGTAGGGGGCGACCGACTCGAGGTAGCGCCGCTGCGCCTCGGCGTAGATCGTGGCGAAGGCCAGCGACGACTTGCCGGAGCCGGACACGCCGGTGAAGGCGACCACGCGGTCGCGCGGGACGGCGAGGTCGACGTGGCTGAGGTTGTGCTCGGTGGCGTCGTGAACGCGGATCATGGGGTCGTGGGTGGGGGAACTCCGCAGCTCAGGACCCTTGTCGACCATGGGGAAACGGTATCGGGGCGCCCGCGGCGGCGCACCTCGGCGCTGAGTGTCCGATGCCGTGGCTCCGAGGCTGTCGGTGCGGCCGAGTAGGCTCCAGCCTGTGGCCCCAGTACCGCCGGCCCGCCACTTGCAGCGTGCCAAGGACCTCGCCGACGCCCGGTATGCCGAGCCGTTGACCGTGCTCGACCTGGCTGCGGCGGCCAATTTGTCGCGGGCGCATTTCTCGCGGGAGTTTCGGCGGGCGTTCGGGGAGTCGCCGCATGCGTATCTGCTCACCCGGCGGTTGGAGCGGGCGGCGGCGTTGCTGCGGCATACCGACTACGCGGTCGCCGATATCTGCTGCGCGGTGGGGCTGACCAGCGTCGGGTCGTTCACGACCAGCTTCACGCGGGTGTACGGGATGGCGCCGACGGCCTATCGGGCCGCGCATCCGCCGGCTGCCGATTCCGTGCTGGTGCCCGGGTGTGTGCGGCGGGCGTACGGGCGGCCGCGGAATCGGACGTTTCGAGAAGACGCCGCCGCGCGGGGCGGCCTAGCGTGACGTCATGATCTCTTTCAACAGCACGCAGATCTGGGTCCACGACCAGGACGAGGCGTTGGCCTTCTACACCGGCAAGCTCGGCATGGTCGTGCGAGCCGACGTCACTCTGCCGGAGATGGGCGGCTTCCGCTGGCTCAGCGTGGGGCCCGAGCACCAGCCGGACATCAGCATCGTGCTGATGAAGATCCCGGGTGAGCCGATCATGGACGAGGCCACGCAGGCCGCGGTCGCCGATCTGATGGGGAAGGGCTTCGCCGGGTTCATCTTCCTCACCACCGACGACGTGGACGCCACCTACGCCGAGCTCACGGCCAAGGGGGTGGAATTCGTCGAGAAGCCGACCGACGAGCCCTACGGCCGGGACTCCTCGTTCCGGGATCCGTCCGGGAACCACATCCGGCTGATGAAGCCTTACTCGATGGGGTGAGGCGTTCGACGAGCCGGAACAGGTCAAAGAGCTAGAAAGGGCGTCCGAGGGGGGACGCCCTTTCTATGTGAGGTCACGTTCTAAGTGAGGTCACGCAGGTCTGCTCCCAGACCGCTCAGCTCCCGGTCGTCGACCCGACGCCGGCGTAAAGCGCGTCCACATCCTGCGCGTTCTCCAACATCACCACGTTCCGCTTCAGCTTCATCGACGGCGTCACCTGCCCGCCCTCGATGCTCCACTCCGTGCCCAGCACCGTGAACTTCTTGATCGCCTCGGCGTGGCTCACCGCGCGGTTGGCGTCGTCCACCGCCTTCTGGATCTCGGCGCGCACATCGGAGTCCTTCGCGGCGTCGGCGACGGTCCAGCCGGCCGGCTTGCCGTGGGCGGCGGCCCAGGTCGGCAGCGCCTCGGGGTCCAGGGTGATCAGCGCGGCGATGAACGGCTGCTTGTCGCCGACCACCATCGACAGGTTGACCAGCGGGTGGGCGTTGATCCGGTCCTCCAGGACGGCCGGGGCGACGTTCTTGCCGCCGGCGGTCACCAGGATCTCCTTCTTCCGGCCGGTGATCGACAGGTAGCCGTCGCTGTCCAGCGAGCCCAGGTCGCCGGTGGCGAACCAGCCGTCGGCGACGGCTTCGGCGGTGGCGTCGTCGTTGTTGTAGTAGCCGGAGAAGACCATCGGGCCCTTGACCAGGATCTCGCCGTCCTCGGCGATCTTCACTGAGGCGCCGGGCAGCGGGACGCCGACGGTGCCGGGGCGGGAGGCGCCGATCGGGTTCAGGGTGATCGCCGCGCAGGTCTCGGTGAGGCCGTAGCCCTCCTGCACCGCCAGGCCGATGCCGTGGAAGAAGTGCACCAGGCGCGAGCCCAGGGGCGCGCCGCCGGAGACCGCCATGGTGGCGTTGCCGCCCAGGGCGGCGCGCAGCTTGCCGTAGACGAGCTTGTCGAACAGCGCGTGGCGCAGCTTCAGGCCGATCGGGACCTTGCCGGCGTAGTCGGCCCGGGACCAGGCGATCGCGGTGGCGGCGGCCTTGTCGAAGATGGCGCCCTTGCCCTCGGCGTGCGCCTTCTGCGACGCGCCGTTGTAGACCTTCTCGAACACCCGCGGCACCGA